>NZ_JAGQBA010000001.1:300000-584797 GCF_024345395.1 Cyanobium sp. Tous-M-B4
CGCACCGCCCGGTATGCCTGCTTCCAGCCCCCCAGGCTCTCGTGCTTGCCGCGGGCGGCAGCGATCACCGGCGCTAGGCGCCGGTCGCTGCGCGACAGCAGGGCCTGGATCACGCTCCAGCCGTAGCTCTCGGGGCGCAGCTCGATGCCCTTGGGCTTGAGCCGCTTGGCCAGCAGCTTGAGTCGCTTGTCGGCTTCGGGACGCACGCCTTGCCACTGAAAGGGCGTGTGGGCCTTGGGCACGAAGCTGCTAACTCCTAGGGTGAGCCTCAGGCCGGGAGTGGCTTTTTTGAGAGCTAGCAGCAGCTCGGCGGTGGCTTCCACATCAGTGTCTTCTTCCGTAGGCAGGCCCACCATTCCGTAGAGCTTCAGGCCCGTGAGCCCGCCCTCCTTGGCGTAGCGGGCGGCGGCGTAGATCTCTTCGGTGGCGAGTTTCTTGTTCACCACCAGGCGCATGCGCTCGCTGCCGCTTTCAATCGCGATCGTGAGCGATTTGCTGCCCCGTTTGGCCAGGATTCGGCCCAGCTCGGCGGTCACGGTGGCGGCCCGCACCGAGCTGACGCTCACCCGCGTGCCTTCAAAGCGGTCCTGGTCGAGCCAGGCCAGCAGGTCGGCGAATTGGGGGTGCTGGGTTACTGAGGCCCCCAGTAATCCCAGCCGTTGGGTGGCGGCCAGGCCCTTTTCCACCGCAGGGATCAGGCCGTCTTCCAGGCTGGGGGTGCGAAACGGCAGGGTGAGGTAGCTGGCCAGACAGAAGCGGCACAGCTCCGGACAGCTGCGCACCACCTCCACCATGTGGATTGAGGGCCAGGCCGCCTCCGGGGTGATCACAGTCGAATGGCTCAAGGTGTTGCCGCGCCAGGTTTGTTTTGCCACCGTGGCCGGGATACCCGCTTCTCTTGGCTCCACCGCGAGCAGATCGCCCTCGGGGCTATAGCGGGGGACATAGAGGCTGGGCACATACACGCCGGGTACGGCCGCCAGTCGCCTGAGCCGTTCGGCCCGGGGAGCGTCCCGGCCTGCCTGCAGGGCATCGACGAAGGCTGGCAGCAACAGTTCGCCATCGCCCAGCAACACCACATCAAAAAATGGTGCCAGCGGCTCGGGGTTGGCGGTGAGCACCGGCCCACCGCCGAAAACGATCGGATCGTCGTCGCCGCGCTCGGCCGCCCAGATCGGGATGCGCTGCTGCTCCAGCAGATCCAGCAGCACCGGCCCATCCAGCTCCCAGCTCAGCGACAGGCCAAACAGGTCGCAGTGGCGGTGCGCTGGATCGCCCTGGTCAGTGAATAGGCGGCGTACATCCACATCGGCCCGCTGGGCCAGGGTGGCCCACACCACCTGGTAACCCAGGCTGGTGATCCCCACCGTGTAGGTGCTGGGGAAGGCCAGCACGGCCCGCAACGCCCCGGCTGCCGGCTGGGCGGGCTCAAACAGCAGGGTTTCCTGGTTCAGGTGAGACGCCGGACGGTGACCTCCAGCGTCTCACCACGGGGGCGCGATTTACTTCCCGGCCAGGGCGGAGAGGGGGCCAAGCAGGCCACTGATGGCTGCGTTGGCATCGGCAGCCGATGGAGTGCCCTTGCTGAAGGTGCCGCTCAATCCTTGGGCAGCGCTTTCGATGGAGGCCCACTTATCCCCGGCCAGGGGCTTGACCACTGGTGCGGCCTTCTCCCAGATGGCCGCGAAGCCGCCCATGGAGGCGGCGGCACCGGCTAGATCGCCTGAGGCCACCTTGCTTTGGCCCTGCTTGAGCAGGTCGAGCACCGGGGTCACGGCTGGACCTAGGGCAGTCTGGGCGGCACCCGTGGCAGCAGAGGTGGCGGCGTCCTTGGCGCTCTGGGTGACCTGGTCACAGCCGGTGAGGCTTAGGCCTCCAGCGAGGGCCAGGGCGATGCCGCCGGCGAGCAGAGAAATGCGACGCATGGAGGAGCTGTTCAACCAACTTTTGGACGCTAGGGACCTCCGCTGGGAGAGCTGATTTTTTCGGTTTGTTGTAAGGACTGATACCAAACTGCGCCAGCTTGTGCAGTGGGCGCCAAGCTGACAGGGTGCGGCCAAGTGCTGACAATCCTTTGAAGCCCCCTGGCCATGACAGCCAAGCGTCGTCAATTCATCTCCCCCTTCCAGTACAACCCAGGCAAAGACCCCACGGTGGTCACCTATTTGCAGGGCCTTAAGGGTGGTGACGCACCGGGCACTTTCCTGTTGGTTGGCGCTAACAATTCGCCGGGCCCTACCCCGTTGGGTTTGGTATACCAGGGGCCCTTGGATGCGGTGGAGAAAAACGGTGTTAGCGGTTCCGGCACCTGGAGCACCGTGGCCGTGCCAAAGAAATTCGGCGCTGCGGGAACCAGCGTGTATGGCCCCGACAATCTCGGTGCCGGCCTGGGCAATCTCGTGGGCGCTTATACCCGTGATCTGCGCGGTAAGACTCCATCGGCGAACAATCCAGCCGTTGTTGGCTTCGTCTACACCGGAGCGGTGGATGGCACGACGGGTCGCGGTTGGCGCAGTGTGCAGGGCACCACTCAGCTGGGCACGAAGGGGACCTACACCTTTGTCCATTCCGTCGATGGGGGCCTGGCAGTCGGGAACACCGATAACGCCGATGTCGATGGCATCACCGGTTACTTCAGCCTCAGTTCCACCGCTTTCATCGTTGAGTTGGCTACGGGCCGCCAAATCCCCATCCGCTTCCCGGGAGAGCGCGATCCGTTGGTGACCCACACGGCTTATGGAATCTGGGCCAATGGCAAAGGTTCTTACACAATTGCTGGGGGATCTGGCGACGCCTTGAATCGATCAGGAGGGCGATTAGAAGCAGGTGAAGGATATCTGATTGATTACGACAGCATCACGGGTAAGTTCTCGAACTACACGAACTTCTCTTATCGAAATCGAGATAAGAATTTGATAAGCCACTTTGAAGGGATTTATCGCACAGATAATGGCAATTACCGGCTGCCTGCTACCAGTGTTGGCCTGAACGCTAAGGATGACCTTTCCATCGCTTCCATCGTCACTGTAAAACGCAACGAAAGGGGTGGATTTCGTGCCAAGGCCAGTTGGCAGGATTTGGATGTGAGGCGTAGTAGCGATGGAGAGGACAGCGTGCTGAGTACCGCTAATTCGCTGTACGGGGATGTGACAGTTGGCTTTGCCAATTACCCAGACGGCAACGGCGGCCTAACTCAGCTCGATTATGTGACTCAGCTGTTATGAGCTGACCTGAGCCTCACACCCCCGCCAGCACCTGGGCTTCCTGCTCGCTGCTCAGCACGCGGCCGCTGTCTTCGAAGCCTTCGATCTGATCGAAGTTGAGGTAGCGGTAGAGCTCGGCGCCGTAGGGATCGATCTTTTCGGCGGCGACTTTTAGGTATTCGTTTCTGGAGGGAATGCGGCCCAGCTGGGCGCACACCGCCGCTAGTTCGGCGCTGCCCAGGTACACCTGGGCGCCGTTGCCGAGGCGGTTGTTGAAGTTGCGGGTGCTGGTGGAAAACACCGTGGTGTCGTTTTCGACTCGGGCTTGATTGCCCATGCACAGGGAGCAGCCCGGCATCTCCATGCGCGAGCCGGCCGCTTCGAAGATGGCGTAGTAGCCCTCCTCCTTGAGCATCTCCTCGTCCATGCGGGTGGGGGGGCATACCCAGAGCCGCGCGGAATTTTCGCCCTGCCCTTTGAGCACGTTGGCCGCGGCGCGGTAGTGGCCGATGTTGGTCATGCAGCTGCCAATGAACACCTCATCTATGGCCGCGCCGGCTACTTCGGAGAGGGTTTTGACGTTGTCGGGGTCGTTGGGGCAGGCCAGGATCGGTTCTGTGATCTGGTTGAGATCGATCTCGATCACGGCGGCGTATTCGGCATCGGCATCGGCCTCCAGCAGCACCGGGTTGGCCAGCCAGGCCTCCATCGCCTTGATGCGGCGGGCCAGGGTGCGCCCATCGCCGTAGCCCCGGGCAATCATGTTTTTGAGCAGCGCCACGTTGCTGCTTAGGTATTCGCTCACCGTTTCAACGCTGAGCTTGATGGTGCTGCCGGCGCAGGAGCGCTCGGCGGTGGCGTCGGTGAGCTCAAAGGCCTGCTCCAGCTTTAGATCGGGCAGCCCCTCGATCTCCATGATCCGGCCGTTGAACACGTTTTTTTTGCCTTCTTTGGCCACGGTCAGCAGGCCCTGCTGAATCGCCACGTAGGGAATCGCATTCACCACATCGCGCAGGGTGACGCCCGGCTGCAGCTTGCCTGTGAACTTCACCAGCACCGATTCGGGCATGTCCAGCGGCATGGCGCCGATGGCGGCGGCGAAGGCCACCAGGCCGGAGCCGGCCGGGAAGGAGATGCCGAGCGGGAAACGGGTGTGGCTGTCGCCGCCGGTGCCCACGGTGTCGGGCAGGAGCATGCGGTTGAGCCAGCTGTGGATGATGCCGTCGCCAGGGCGCAGGGCCACGCCGCCGCGGGACGCCATGAAATCCGGCAGCTCGGCGTGGGTCTTGAGATCCACCGGCTTGGGATAGGCGGCGGTGTGGCAGAAGCTCTGCATCACCAGATCGGCGGAGAAGCCCAGGCAGGCCAGCTCTTTCATCTCATCGCGGGTCATGGGCCCGGTGGTGTCCTGGGAGCCCACGGTGGTCATCAGCGGCTCGCAGCTGCTGCCGGGGCGCACGCCCGCCAGGCCGCAGGCCTTGCCCACCATCTTTTGGGCCAGGGTGAAGCCCTTGCCGGTGTCGGCCGGGGCCACTGGGCGGATGAACAGATCGGAGGGGGCCAGCCCCAGCTGGGCGCGCAACTTATCGGTGAGCGAGCGGCCGATCAGCAGTGGGATGCGGCCGCCGGCGCGCACCTCATCGGTGATCGTGCTGGGCTTGAGCTCGAAGCGGGCCACGATCTCTCCGGCATTCGCTTCGCCGCTGGCCCGCTCGATCGTGCCGGCGTAGGGGCGGATCGTGATCACATCGCCGGAGTTGAGCGCCGTTACGTCGCACTCGATCGGCAGGGCGCCGGAATCTTCGGCGGTGTTGAAGAAGATTGGCGCGATCTTGCCGCCCAGGATCACACCGCCGCCGCGCTTGTTGGGCACGTGGGGGATGTCGCTGCCGGTGTGCCAAAGCACGGAGTTGATTGCGGATTTGCGCGAGCTGCCTGTGCCCACCACATCGCCTACGTAGGCCACCGGGTGACCTTTGGTTTTGAGCTGGCTGATCAGCTCCAGGCCGCCGGGCATGCGGGTTTCCAGCATCGCCATGGCGTGCAGGGGGATGTCGGGCCGGGTGGTGGCGTGGGTGGCGGGGGAGAGGTCGTCGGTGTTGGTTTCACCCTCCACCTTGAACACCGTCACGGTGATCTCGGCGGGCAGCTCGGCTTTGGCGGTGAACCACTCGGCGGCGGCCCAGCTGTCGATCACCTGCTGGCCGTAGGGGTTGCCAGCCGCCAGCTCCAGCACCTCGTTGTAGGCGTCGTAGACGAGCAGCGTTCTGCTCAGGCCCTCGGCGGCGGCGCTAGCGATGGTCGGATCGGAGTTGCTGAGCAGCTCGATCAAGGCGCTCACGTTGTAGCCGCCGATCATCGTGGCCAGCAGCTTTACGGCCGCCACGGGGCTCAGGAGGGGGGTAGTAGCCGTGCCCTTGGCCACGGCCGAGAGCCAGCCGGCCTTCACGTAGGCCGCCTCATCCACGCCGGGGGGGATGCGCTCGCTCAGCAGGTGCAGCAGGAAAGCTTCCTCGCCGGCGGGCGGTGCGCTCAGCAGCTCTGTGAGGGCACTGGCTTGTGCGGCGCTCAGGGGCAGGGCGGGCACCCCCAGGGCTTCGCGTTCGGCCGCAGCGGCGCGGTAGCTGCTCAGCAGCTCGGCGGGTGGGATAGCGGCGTCGGGCATGGGCCGTGGGGTGATCATCTCTAGTGTCATTCTCGTCACCGATGGGTCCCTGCTTGGTGAGCAATGCTGCAGAACGAGAGCGTCCGCCATGGCGAGCCGGCATCCCGGCCTAAATGCTGATATGGTTTTTATGCATAGTTAAATCAAATAAGTTGTGATAAGCGAAGCTTTATTGAGGCAGAATCAAGATGATTGCTTTCAGATATCTGCTGATACGGACATCCATCGTGAACTAAGCCAGCTCTGTCACGATTTGGCAGAACATCCTCTCCTTATGCAATTGGCCCGGGGTTGTTTTGCTCCGGCAGAAGTTGCCTGGATTTATCGGCGTCGCAAAACTATTGTTGATAGCTTCCTGCCGATGCTTTCGCTAGCGCAACAGATGGCCGAGGCAGCAGGCCGGGTCGAACTTGTGCGGGCCCTGCAGATCAATATTGCTGATGAAATGGGCCTGAATCCGGATACAGGCCAAGAGACTGGTGAGGGAGCGCATGCGGAATGGGGAAAGCGGTTGAGTTCGGCCTTAGACCTCCTGGATCCTCCGGCTCTCAAGAGTTGCCATCTTTCACGCCTACCAGCGGAATCATGGGATCCCTATCCCATTGATCCACAGGACAGCCTGGCGGTAATAGTTGGGATGATCATGGCAACAGAGAAGTGCATCCCCATCGAATATCAGGCCTTTTTAAAGGGTTTCAGGATCGCTTTCCCTTCGTTTGCTGACCCGTCCAACGAGGATTGCCTAAGGCAGCTCACCGATCACATTGATCATGATGAGCGCCAACATCTGCCGGATCTGATCGATGGTTACCTCGGGCATTCGCCAGGGACTAGGGGCGAAGTTCTTGCCTTAGATGCATTACAGCGGAGTGAAGCCACCGATCTGGCTAGGGGGATGGAAAGGATTCTGAGCCTTCGCTATAATTTTTACGACTCTCTCCAACACTTGTTCGATCAGCTTTCGCCTGTCACCCAGGGCTGACACTTTCTTGGTGCCGTATCAGCCAACGCTCGGCGATTGCGGTCTGGCTGGTTTGAACGTCTCCATTCAGGCCTGCTCGATCAAACGGTTTCAGACAGCTTCCCGGCACGGGGACTATGCCCTTGGCCATTTCCACACAGGCCTGGCCGACGGCAAGAATTGCGCGATTAGTTGACTTACATGCCCATGTCGATTCGCATGAATGCTCCTCGCTTTCATGGCGAAATAAACGCAAAGTAATGGCTTCTTTTTCGAGTGAGCAATGGCTAGCTTTGAAGCCTAATTGGGCCATGTAGTGATCTGTCGAAGAGGATCTACCGCCTTGTTTAAGCGTTCGGCTTTCGGGAAAGATGAAAACAGGTGTCTGATCTAAAAATGGAGGATTGTTATTGTTGTAGTATGTTGGTAAAAATAGTGAATCTACTAAAAGTCGTGCCATCCTGGCTGTTGTCGACTCCCTGCCGGAGATACGATCTTGATCGATGGCTTTGCGATCTAGGTCATGAAGGTAAGTGGAGAGCATCACGCCGTAGGCCTTGAAAGTGCTGCCGTGAATGCCGATGAAATCAAACAAAGGTAATATCTGGGATTGTTCCGGGGAGCTGTCGTCTTCGCAAAGGATAGTGATCAGGTTGAGTTGCAACCTTTCCGGACGATTGTGGATTTGTTCGACCCGCTGGAGAAAGCAGGTGACCTGCTCCGTGCCTTTAAGAGCGAGATCCTTGATTAGATGATATCTGCTGAGCTGGGAGGCCTGAATGTCTATGGCTGCCGGGGTAAGTGAGTCATCAATGGGGATGCTTTTGGCTAGAAATCTCATTGAGCTACATCCTGTGTGCGTCACGTTAATCGTCCCCCCTTGTTGGGATCGGGCTGGGGTGAGCATTCGCCCTCCGGAGGACAGGATGAGCTTGCCCATGCCCGCATGGACCGATTGTGCAGATGCTCCTGTACCCAGGCAGCTTCTAGGCTGGTTTGCCTGCCTCAGCGCCTAGCCGGTTCATGTTTCCCACCTCCGATCTCCACATCGTGGAAACCCGGCCGCTGGTGCCTCCGGCGCTCTTGCACCGCGAACTGCCGATCAGCGATCGTTCAACGGCAACGGTCCAGCAAGCCAGAGAACGTATTAAGGCGATCCTGCATGGCAGTGATTCCCGTCTGCTGGTGATCGTGGGGCCCTGCTCGGTGCACGATGTGGCCGCGGCCCACGAATACGCCGCGGCAATCGCCGAGGCCCATGAGCGCTACAAGGACGCGCTCGAGATCGTGATGCGGGTTTATTTCGAGAAGCCCCGCACCACCGTGGGCTGGAAGGGCCTGATCAATGATCCCCACCTCGATGGCAGCTACGACATCAATACGGGACTGCGTGTGGCCCGCGGCCTGCTGCTGCACCTAGCCGAGATGGGCCTGCCGGCGGCTACCGAGCTGCTCGATCCGGTGGTGCCCCAATACATCGCCGATCTGATCAGTTGGACGGCCATCGGCGCCCGCACCACCGAAAGCCAGACCCACCGGGAGATGGCCTCGGGTTTGTCGATGCCGATCGGCTTCAAAAATGGCACCGACGGCAGTGCCATCACCGCCATCAATGCCATGGAAGCGGCGGCGAAGACCCACCATTTCCTGGGCATCAACCACGACGGTCACGCCGCCATTGTGACCACCACGGGCAATCCCGATGGCCATCTGGTCTTGCGGGGTGGCAAGCGTGGCACCAACTACCACCCGGAGGCGGTGCAGGAAGCCGCTGCTGAGCTAGCCAAAGCCGGCCTGCCGCCTCGGGTGATGGTGGATTGCAGCCACGGCAACTCCAACAAGGACTATCGCCGCCAGGGAGAGGTGGCAGCCCAGGTGGCAGCCCAGCTGCGCGCCGGCTCTGGCCACGTGATGGGCGTGATGCTGGAGAGCCATCTGGTGGCTGGTAGCCAGAAGATTCCGTCAGACCTAAGCCAGCTCACCTACGGCCAGAGCATCACCGATGCCTGCATCGATCTGGCCACCACCTCGGAGGTGCTCGAAACCCTGGCTGAGGCGGTGCGCTAGCTAAGCCAGTGCTCTAGCTGAGCCGTTGCCAGAGCCAGCCGGCTGCCAGCGGCACCGTGAAGTTGTCGAGGCCCCCCACCGCCACCTGCTCCAGCACCACTGCAGTGGCGCTGATGGCCAGCAGGGCGGGTAGCTCCGGGTGGGGCAGGCCAGCCGCGATCGCCAGCTGATGCACGAGCAGCAGCATGGCCAGGCTGCCAGCGGCCATGGCGCCGGTGCCAACGACGGATTTGCGCTGGCCCCACACCAGCCAGCAAGGGGAGCTCACCAGGGGGCCCAGCAGTCCGGCGAGGCCATCACCCACGGCCATCACCAGCACGCCAGCGGCTACGGCAGCGGGTTGCTGCGGCCAAAACTGCAGCAGCAGCAGGGTTATTGAGGCCCCATAGGCGATGGTGCCGTAGCTGGCCCTGCCCACATCTTCGATGGCTGGCAGCAGGCGGAAGCGATGGTTCATTGCCGCCAGCAGCGTGATCAGGCCGGCGGCGGGGATGGCGATCAGGCGATCGATCCCGGTGGCCCAGGCGATCGGCACCACGGCGCCGGTGCCGATGTGCACCAACTTGCGACTCCATTCCCGTTGACCATTCCAGCGACGCCGCACCTGCAGCGCCGCTAGCGCCAACAGGGCCAGCCAGCCAGCAACGGCCGCCACTCCCAGCAGCTGCTGCGACCATCCAGCGGCCATGGGCTCAAGCGGCCTGCTGGTAGTTGCTCATCAGGCGCAGCTTCATGATTGCCTTTGCCTCCAGCTGCCGCACCCGCTCTCGAGACACATTGATCAGCCGGCCAATCTCCGCGAGGGTGAGAGGTTCGGCCCCTTCTAGGCCGAAGCGCAGCTTGAGGATCTGCTGTTCCCGGTCGTTTAGCTGGGAGAGCCAGGTGCCCAGGTGCTCCTTTTGGATGTGCCGGTCCATCGAGTCCAGGTGCTCGTTGCTGGCCGGATCTGCGATCAGTTCACCCAGGGTGCTGCGATCTTCTTCGCCGCGGGCATGGGCATCGAGGGAAGCGCAGGGAGCGCTTTGGGCCATCAGATCTTCGAGGTCCCGCGGGGCCATGTCCATGGCATGGGAGAGCTCGAGGCGATTGGGCTGACGGCCGAGCCGATGGGAAAGCTCCCGGCTGATCCGCCGCATCTTCGACAGCTTTTCGCTGATGTGAATCGGCAAACGAATCGTGCGGGCGCTGTTGTCGATCGCCCGGGTCATCCCTTGACGGATCCACCAATAGGCGTAGGTCGAAAATTTGTAGCCCATTGCTGGGTCGAACTTGTCAACAGCTCTCTCTAGGCCGATCGCCCCTTCTTGCACCAGATCCAGCAGCTCCAGCCCCTGGTTTTGATATTTCTTGGCGACGCTCACCACCAGGCGCAGGTTGGCGGCCATCATGCGATCGCGGGCCCGCTGGGCCATGCGCAGCTGGCGCTTGTGCTTGGGGGTGTGCTCCCCTGCAGGCAGCTCCAGCAGGCGTTTGCCGGCCTGCACGTGGTGGGCCAGCTCAATTTCTTCGGCGGCCGTGAGCAGCGGCACCCGGCCAATGGTGCCTAGATACCAGCCAATTGAATCGGCACTAAGCCGGCCTCCGGCTTTTGGGCCTGTGGCGCGTGCCTTTGCAGACGCAGATTTGCTAGCAGCAGCATTTGGCGCCATCAAAGATGGCGACTGCTTCGAGGCGTTGCTGTCAACAACGTCTGAAGCGGATTGCAAAGGCGTCCCCACACCCCAGCCTCCGTATTGGATTTGGCTGGAATGTAGCACTGTTGCGTTGGTTGTAACTCCTTGATTTGGAAGAATTCCTGTATGGATTGCTGCTGATTAAGCCACCAAACCGCCGCGCCAGCGACGCATCATCTCCCGCTGAACCAGATGTTGTTCGCCTTCGAGCTGTCGTTGACTGAACTTTCCTTGATTGTCCATGTGCCAGGCACTGGTGTCATTCAGGTAGAGATCGATGACCTGCTCAAGCTGATGGCGCAGTTTTGGATCTTCGATCGGGGCTACCGCTTCAACTCGTCTGTCCAGGTTGCGTGACATCCAGTCGGCGCTGCCAAAGAAAAGTTCGGGCTCGCCGCCATTGCAAAACCAAAACAGTCGCGAGTGTTCAAGGAAGCGACCGATCACACTCACAACCTGGATGTTGTCGCTGATGCCCTCCAGTTGGGGCCGCAGGCTGCACATGCCACGCACCACCAGCTCGATCATGACGCCGGCCTGAGAGGCCTCGTAGAGCAGGGCGATGATCGCCGGATCCACCAGGGCATTCATTTTTGCTCGGATATGGCCGCCCCTGCCGGCCTGGGCATGTTCGATTTCGCGGCGGATCAAGCCTTCCATGCGGCTGCGCAGCGTCACTGGAGCCACCAGTAGGCGGCGGAAGCTTTGCTGTTTTGAGAAGCCGGTGAGGTAGTTGAACAACTCCACTAGGTCGGCGCCGAATTCCGGCCTGGCCGTGAGCAGGCCGATATCGGTGTAGAGGCTGGAGGTTTTGGAGTTGTAGTTGCCCGTACCTATATGCACGTAGCTGTTGAGGCGCTCCTTCTCCTTGCGAACTACCAGCAGGATTTTCGTGTGGGTCTTCAGGCCCAGCACGCCGTAGACGACGTGCACCCCAGATGCCTCCAACTGCTTAGCCCACTGGATGTTGTTGTCTTCATCGAAGCGGGCTTTTAATTCAACAAGGGCCATCACCTGCTTGCCGTTTTCGGCGGCCCGGATCAGTGCTGCCACCACCGCTGAATCCTTAGAGGTGCGGTAGAGGGTCATCTTGATGGCCAATACCGAGGGGTCATCGGCGGCCTGGTTGAGGAATTCCTCTACCGATGTGGAAAACAGGTCGTAGGGGTGATGCAGCAGCACATCTCCCCGGCGGATCACCGAGAAGATGCTTTCAAACTCCTCCGCCTTGATAGAGCCGTCTTCCAGCTGGCTCTTCTGGGTGCGGGCCAGGGCTGGTGTGGTGCGGCCCTTGTGGGCCTTCTCCTTGAGCTGGGGCAAGGGAATGGCCAGCAGGCTCATCAGATCGTCGAGACCCAGGGGTCCGTTGATCCGGTAAACGTCTTCCGCCTCGACGGCGGTGCCTTCCATCAGCAGCTGCACCACCGCTTCCGGCATCTCATCGGCCACCTCCAGCCGCACCACCTCACCGCCTCGGCGGCGTTTGCGTAGGCCCTCCTCAAGAGCCTCCATCAGATCGTCGGCCTCTAGGTCGCGCAACTCCAGGTCGGCGTCGCGGGTGACGCGGAAGAAGTAATGCCCCTCCACATGCATGCCTGGGAACAGCAGGCCGAGGTTGAACGCCACCACCTGCTCGAGAGGCACGGCCGTGTAGACGGCTTCGGGTTGCTTGCCGCTCAGGTGGGGGGGGATCTGGACGAAGCGGGGCAGGTTTTTCTGCGGCACCTTCACCCGGGCGAATTCCTGCTGACCCGTATCGGGGTCGCGCACCAGGGCGGCCACGTTGAGGCTCAGGTTGCTGATGAAGGGAAAGGGGTGGGAGGGATCTACCGCCAGGGGGGTGAGAACCGGGAAAATGGCGCCCTGGAAGTAGGCGTTGAGCCAATCGCGTTGGGCTGCGTTGAGGTTGGCGTAGTCGGTGAGGTGAACGCCGTAGTCGGACAGATGGCTTTTAAGGGAATGGCGGTAGTGCTGCTGCTGCATTTCCAGCAGGGGGCGCAGCTTGGTGCGAATCGCCTGAAGCTGTTGTTGGGCGGTGAGTCCGTCATCACTGAGACTGCTCACCCCGGCATCTATCTGGGATTTCAGCGAGGCCACCCTCACCATGAAGAATTCATCGAGGTTGTTGCTGAAAATGGCGCTGAACTTCGCCTGCTCAAGTAGCGGCGTGCGCTCGTCTAGGGCTTGTGCCAGCACCCGGTAGTTGAACTCCAGCCAGCTCAGTTCTCGGTTGATATAAAGCTCGGGAGCTAGCTGGGTTTCAGCCGTTGATTCCGCCATGCCGCACCCTGGCTGTGATTAGCGGCAACGTAGCAATCTCAACTGTCCGATCCGTGTAGTCCTGCTGTCATTGCCGCGTTTCGGCCCGGAAGACCACCGGCCACCAGCAGGGCCACCCCCACTAGCAAGGCGATGCCAAGCCAGAAGGGGCTTTGGCGTCCGGTGGTTTCGTAGGCCAGGCCCGCCAGCGGTGGGCCAACAAAGCTGCCCAGGCTCTGCAGCCCCTGGAGGCTGCCCAGGGCGGCGCCCTGGCCTTCGCTGTCGAGTCGGCGAGATACCAGGCTGCGCAGGCAGGGGGTGACCAGTCCGGTGCCGAGGGCCAGGATCGCCACGGCGCTGAATACCACCGGTTGAGCGTTGGCCCGGGTGGCCAGGGGAATCAGCAGGCAGCCGGCGATCACAAAGCCCAGGCCTGCCAGGGTGAGGCGCCATTCGCCGAAGCGCTTCACCAGCGGGCCGATCAGGCCGCCCTGCACCACGGTGGCGACTACTCCCACCACCAGGAAAGCTGAGGCCGCGAGGCCGGGGCCCCAGTTGAAAGCCTGCTTGAAATAGAGCACCAGCACGGCGGTGAAGCCGTTGAAGGCAAGGAAAAACAGAAAAAATGCCACGCAAAGGCGCCGCACCTGGGGGTTGGTGAACACCCGTTGCAAGGCGGCAAAGGGGTTGAGATCCCGTTTGCGCGGCATGGCCCGGCGTGCTTCTGGAGGGTGGGTTTCCGGCAGCACGGTGAGCACCAGCACCAGGTTGAGCACGGCGATCGCTACGGCAACGAGCAGCGGCAGGGTGACGTTGATCTGGCCGAGCAGCCCGCCTAGGGCGGGGCCAAGAATGAAGCCAAGGCCAAAGGCCACCCCGATTAGGCCGAAGGCCTTAGCCCGTTTTTCCGGTGGCGAGATGTCGGCGAGCACGGCGCTAGCTGTGGCGGCGGTGCCGCCGCTCACCCCATCGATCAGCCGAGCGCCGAACAGCAGGGCCAGGGGCAACCCGGCGGCCTGGGCGGCGGGCCAGAGGCTGGCCCAGGGCAGGCTGATGGTGAGGGCAAACAGGGCCAAGCCCAGCACCGAGCCCGCCACACAGACACTGATTACCGGTTTGCGGCCGTAGCGATCGCTGAGGGCACCGATCAGGGGCGTGAAGGCGAACTGGGCTATGGCGTAGCTGCCCGCCAGCAGGCCCAGCACCCGGCCATCGCTGGTGAAGCCCGCCAGCAAAAAGGGCAGCAGCGGAAACACAATGCTTTCCCCCAGCCGGTCGTTCAGCAGGGTGAGGAAGGCGCAGAAGAAGGTGGAGGGGCGGCTCCAGCGCATGGGGCAAGCCTCAGGGCACTGCCTACAGTTGAACCCATCAGCTGTTCCGATGTGTCACCCCAGCCGCTGGAACTGCCGCCGGAACTGCAGAGCAGCCGGATCGTGGTGATCTCAGACTTCAACTGTCCCTACTGCTTCACCCTCAACGAGTGGCTGAATCAGCTGGGGGTGGCTGAGCGGGTGTACTGGGTGGGGGTGGAGCACAAATCCCACCTGCCGTTCGATTTCTCCGCCACCAACCAACCGGACGATCACACCACCCTGCTCAAGGAGGTGGCCGACGTGCAGCGCCGCGCGCCTGAGGTGGAGGTTCAGCTGCCGCCGGTGTGGGTCAACTCCCACCAGGCGCTGCTGCTGCAGGCTGCCGTGGAAGCCGATGAACCCGCCCTGGCGGCGCCCCTGCGCACGGCGATCTTTCGCTCCTTCTGGCGCGATCAGCGCAACATTGCCAACGCCCAACAGCTCCACCACTGCCAGCAGCAGGCAGGGGTTGAGCCCGATCCGGAGCGGTTTCTCGACCCCAAAGCCTTGGCTCGGCTCAGCACCTGGTGGCGTCAGGAGCTCGACCGCATTCCCTGCATGCTTGCCCCCACCGGCGCGCGTCACCTGGGGCTGCAGGACCGGGCGGCCGTTGAGGCGTTTGTGCTGGGGGCCCTTCACGATCCCCCCGCCGGTCCTGCCTGCCGATGAGCGCCTGTTCTGCCGAGGATCGGCAGCGCCTGGAGCGGGAGATCCGGCGGCTGCGCCATGAACTCCAGCAGGCGGTTCATGCGTTACCCCACCTGCGCCAGATGGTGCAGTTCAGCGGCGACCTGCTGATCCTGGCAGGGGCCGGTGGGCGGATCCTGGAGGCCAATGGCCGTCTGGCCGAGGCCCTGGGGGTGCCCCAGCACGCGCTCTACGGCCAGTCGCTACAGCAGTGGATGCCCAATCCTGGCCAGGTCCGCCTGTTGGAGGAGCGGCTGGCGGCCACGGCTGAGCCCGTGCCGCTGCGGATGGAGCTGGACCTGCAGCCCTTGCAGGGGGAGCCGCTGGCCCTGGAGCTCGAAGCCCACCCGCTGCTCCAGCAGGGTGAACCCCGCTGGACCCTGGCGCTGCGCGACATCGGCGTGCGCCGCCAGCTCGAGAGCAGCGAAACGGCCCGTCAGGTGCAGGCCAGCCTGCTCGCCTCGCTGGGTAGCAGTGAGGCTCGCTACAGGGCGTTGGTATCCCAGCTGGCGGATGGTCTCGGCCAGATCGATTCGGGAACCAGGCTGTTGTTCGCCAATCCCGCTCTGCATCGCATCCTGGCGGTGGCGCAAGGGGAGCTGCAGGGTCGGCGGCTGCTGGAGTTCCTCACGCCCCAGGGGCGGGGGGCCTTCGAGCAGATCTGGGGAGCGGTGCTGGCTGGCCAGGAGCGTCGGATCACCCTGCCGCTGCTGGCGGCCGACGGCAGGGCGCATCAGGTTGAGATGACCCTGCAGCCTCCCCCCCCCGGCGACACGGAGCCGGATCGAACCCGGGCGGTGGGCCTCTTGCTTCGAGATGTCACCGACCTGACCCGCGCCCTCGACGAGCTGACCGCCCTCGCCTTTCACGACCCTCTGACGGGTCTGGTCAATCTGGAAGGCTGCCGTCGCGAGTTGGAGCCCCGGTTGGCCCAGGCCGGGGGCCCTTCGTGGTTGGTGCTCTGGCTCGACCTCGATGGCTTCCGCCGGGTCAACCACAGCTTCGGGCGGGAGGTGGGCGATGGGTTGCTGCAGGCCGTGGCCAACGGTCTGCGGGCCTGGGCAGGGCCCTCCGATCTGCTGGCTCGACTCGGTGGGGATGAGTTTGCGCTGGTGCGGGAGCTTCCAGGCCCTGCCGATGATCCGGTGGCCCTAGGCCGCCAGGCCGAAGCGGTGCTGGGCGAGCTGCGGGTTGTCCTCAGCCAGCTGCCGGTTGGGGATGAGCTGGCTCCCATGGCCCTGGGATTCAGTGCCGGTTACAGCCTGGCGCCGCTCCATGGCGACCAGGTTGAAGCGCTCTTGCAGGGGGCGGCCACCGCTCTCAGCCGCGCCCGTGAGGTGGCCCCGGGCACCGCCCTGGCCTATGAGCCCAGGTACACCACCCGCCTGCGTCGGGAGATGGCGCTGGAGGCGCGCCTGCATCGGGCCTTGGGCGACGGGGCGTTGCGGTTGGTGTACCAGCCCCAGTACGACGGCAGTGGTTGTTTCCTGGGCGCGGAGGCCTTGTTGCGCTGGGACGACCCGATCCATGGAGCCGTGCCCCCGGCGCGGTTTGTGGCCCTGGCTGAGCGCACCAACCTGATCCATCCGCTGGGCCAGTGGGTGCTGGAGGAAGCCTGCCGGCAGCTGCGGGCCTGGCTGGATGAGGGCCTGCAGATCCCCCGGCTGGCTGTGAATCTCTCGCCGCGCCAGTTTGAGCTCACCCTGCCGCCCTTGGTCGATCAGGTGACCGCCCTGCTAGCTCGCCATCGCCTGCCAGCGGGACTGCTGGAGTTGGAGATCACCGAAACCTGCATCCTGCCGGCGGCGGGCGTGACCGCCCAAGTGCAGGACCTGGCGGCCCTGGGCGTGAGGCTGGCCCTCGATGACTTCGGCACCGGTTATTCCTCCCTGTCGGTGCTTAATCGCCTGCCTCTGCACAAGTTGAAGATCGACCGCAGCTTCATCCAGCACCTCGAAACCAGTGACTCAGCCCGCACGATCGTGAGGACTGCCCTCGCCATGGGTCGGGGCCTCGGCCTGGAGACCCTGGCAGAGGGCTTGGAGACCGCCGGCCAGCTGGCGGTACTGGAGGCGTTGGGCTGCGATGTCTACCAGGGGTACTGGTTCAGTCATCCCCTTGAGGTGGAGGCCTTTGAGGCGCTTTTGCGAACCCCCATGCAGGCTTAAGGCCACACCGATCAGGCGGCCGGCTGCCGCTCATGGAGCCTTGATTTGTGGACAGGGGTTGGGGCCGAACATGCCGCTCAGTTTCTGGCTGCCCATCGCATAGATCTGCTGGGCCTGGGCCGGGTTGCCCTGGGCGCCCTGCAGCTTGCTCGCAAACTCCTGGCATGCCTGAGCCTGCTGGGGATTGGTGGGCTTGGTGGTGACTGGTGAGGTGGCTGGTGCAGGTGCCGGGGTAGCTGGAGCAGCTGCGGTGGGTGCAGGAATGTCGCCACAGGGGTTTTCGCCGAAGGTTTCGACCAGCTTCAGCACTCCCTGCTGGTACACCAGTTGGGCCTGCTGGGGATTGCTGGATGCGGCCTGGAGTTTGCCGGCGAATTCCTGGCAGGCCTTGCGTTCCTGGGCGCGGCGCAGCAGCGGGCCGGCCTGGGCGTTGGGTGGCGCCAGGGGGGCGAGGCCGGCGGCCAGGAGTAGCAGGACCGGGATGGTGCGGCGAGCGGTCATTACGAGGGGGAAGCGACCCTCACGTTATGGGGGGAGGTGAGGACGGTTGGCGCCGGGCCATCCATGCTTGGGCCTGGCTCCCGGTTTGAAGAGGAGGAGATGACAGCACCCCAGTTGAGCCACCTCAATGCCGCCGGCGAGGTGCACATGGTGGAGGTGGGCGAGCGCCCGGCCAGTCGCCGCGAGGCCACGGCTGAGGGGTTCATCAGCATGGAGGCGGCCACCCTGGCCCTGGTGCTGGAGGGCCGCGCCCCCAAGGGGGATGTGCTGGCGGTGGCGCGGGTGGCGGCGATCCAGGCTGCTAAGCGCACCTGGGAACTGATTCCGCTCTGCCACCCGATCGCCCTCAGCGGCGTGAGTGTGCAGCTCGAGCCCGCCGCCAATGGCAGTGGCCTGCGGCTGCTAGCCACCGCCCGCACCATCGGCCCCACCGGCGTGGAGATGGAGGCGCTCACGGCCGTGCAGGTGGGCCTGCTCACCCTCTACGACATGCTCAAATCCGCCGATCCAGCCATGACCATCGGTCCGGTGCGGCTGCTGGCCAAGAGTGGCGGCCGCGGTGGGGAGTGGCAACGGCATGGGTGAACCCTTCGGCCCGGAGGGCCTGCCGCTGGAGCTGGCCCGCGAGCGGATTCTGGAGCAGCTGCAGCCCCTGGGGCTGGTGGAACAGCTGCCCTTGGCGGCCTGTCTGGGCCGTATCACCGCTGAACCTGTGCTGGCGGCGGCAGCCGTGCCTGGTTTCTGGGCTTCGATCATGGATGGCTACGCCATTGCCGGATCCGAGCAGCCGCTGGTGGGTGCCCGCTGGCGCCTGCGGGGCACTTCGGCCGCTGGTGCCCCCTATGGCGCGGCTTTGGCAGCGGGTGAGGCGGTGCGGATCCTCACCGGCGCCGTGGTGCCCCAGGGCAGTGGCCGGGTGCTACCCCAGGAGTTGGTGGGGGTGGAGGGGGATCAGCTGGAGCTGCTGAAACCCTGTGGTGCTCCCGTTTGGATCCGCGGGCCCGAGGAGGAGGCTGCTGCGGGGCAGGAGCTGGTGGCGGCGGGCCAGCGGCTGGGGGTGGCGGAGCTGGGACGCCTGGCCAGTTGCGGGGTGTGCCAGTTGACGGTGACCCAGCGGCCGCGGCTGGGTTTGCTGATCAGTGGTGATGAATTGCTCAGTCCCGGATTGCTTCGGGGCCCCGGCCAGATCTGGGAGAGCAATTCGGTCCTGCTTGCCGCTTTGCTGGAGCAGCTGGGTTATGGGGTAACGCAGCAGCGGGTGGTAGCCGATCAGCCCGAGCCCCTGCGCCAGGCCCTGCGGGAGCTGGCGGCCGGCTGCGATGTGGTGGTGAGCACCGGCGGCGTCTCCGCTGGCGACAGCGACTGGATCCGTCAGTTGGTTGGGGAGCTGGGGGAGGTGCGCTTCTGGAAGCTGTTCCTTAAGCCCGGCCGGCCCTTTGCCTGGGGAGAGGTGGTCGGGGTGCCCTTTTTTGGGTTGCCGGGTAATCCGGTGGCGGCGGCGATCACGGCCCTGCAGTTGCTCTGGCCGGCGCTGCAGCGGTTGGAGGGTGGCGCGATTCAGGTGCTCCCCCGTCTGCGGGTGCGGCTGGATCAGGAGCTGCGGCGTGGCGCTGGGCGACCGGAGCTGGCCCGCGCCCGGTTGGTGGTGGCGGCCGATGGGGCTCTGCTGGCCAGGGTGGAGGGCTCCCAGGCCTCCTCCCGCATCGGCTCGCTGCAGGGGGCCGATCTGCTGCTGGAGATCCCGGCGGAGCTGGGCAATCTTGAGGCGGGAACGCAGCTCTGGGCCCAGCTGCTGCGGTTGCCGATCTTCTGAGCCGCGTGCCGGCCGCGGCCCCAACTGCTCAGCTGGCCGGCAGCACGGAGTAGTGATCCACTACCAGCCCTTTGCGTTGTTCCGGGCGACCGTCCATGCCCCCTGGAAGATCGATCTGGGGCAGGAGGGTGGCTTCAGCCCAGCTGTCGTATTGCGCCTGCCCTTCCCAAAGGGACACGATCATCAGACCCCCTTCCACCTCCGCCACCGTGCGCAGCAGCTGGGCCTGAGGTTGCTCCTTGCCCTCCAGCTGAGCTAGTTCCACCTGGAATTGCTCCAGCGTGGCTCCGGGCCAAAAATTCGCCACCATGTGCACGGCCAGCTCTCCAAGTTTTTCTGCCCATGAATGTGGCACAGACAGTTGGGGTCTGCTGAGTCGCGGACTTCTTCCTGGGCCCGAGCTTCATAGAGGCGTATTGCCCGTGATCCAGCTGCCCACCCCCTGGCTCCATTCCCGTTTCCAGAAGGGGGCTTCGTGCTTGAGGGCCTCCAGCAGCTCCTGGCAGCAGCGCTGGGCCGGGCCGCGGCGATCGGCCGCTACAGCCACCAGCACGATTGCGTCTCCCGGCAACACCAGGCCGATCCGATGTCTCACCAGCACTGCAGTCGCCCTGTGCCGGCCAGCGGCGGCGGCCGCCAGGGAGGCGATGCAGGCCTCGGTCATGCCCGGGTAGTGCTCCAGCTCCAGAGCTGTGAGGGGCGCGTCGTTGGCGCCGCTGGGGCGCACTCGGCCCACGAAATGACTCTCGGCTGCTGGCCGTATTCCCAGCCCTGCAGCCAGCAATTGATGCCACTCGGCCAGGGCCGACAGCGGCTCGAACGGCTCCGCTTCCAGCTGGATTGCCAACATCGCGTTAGCCACCACTGATCGGCGGCAGGAAGGCCAGCTCATCGCCAGCGGCCAGGCTTGAGTCCCAGGTGGCGAACTGCTGATTGATTGCCACCCGCACGCCGGTCGGGGGATGGTCGGGCTGCAGACCCAGCTGCCGCCAGAGCTGTTCAGGTGTGGTGCCAGCAGGGTCGGCTCCTCCTGCGGCTGGGGCCAGCTCGACGAGTTGCTCGCTCCAGCCCATCGCTTCTCGCAAGCCGGCGAAAAGGCGCACCCGCACTTGCGATGCCGGATCAGCGGAGACGGCCATGGCCTGTAGCAGCAGGGTTCGGGTCAAGTGATCGCTAGGTAGCGCCCAGCTCCGCCGCCCAGAATGCCCCAAACGCCTGAGCCCTGCCCGTGAGCCTCGCCATCGCTCTGCTCACGGTGTCGGACACGCGCACACTTGCTGAGGACTGCAGCGGTGATGCCCTCCAGCAGCGCCTTGAGGCTGCCGGCCACCGGCTGGTGGGGCGCCTGCTGGTGCCAGACGACCGCTACCAGATCCGCTCTGAAGTGAGCCGCTGGATTGCCGATGCAGGCGTGCAGGTTGTGATCAGCAGTGGCGGCACCGGGCTCACCGGCCGCGATGGCACCCCGGAGGCGGTGGCGCCCCTGCTCGATAAGACGATCGATGGTTTTGGTGAGTTGTTTCGGGTGCTCTCCTTTGAATCGATCGGCACCAGCAGCTTGCAGAGCCGTTGCCTGGCGGGGGTGGCTAATGGCACCGTGATTTTTGTGCTGCCGGGTTCCCTCGATGCGGTGCAGACAGCCTGGGATCGGCTGATTGCTGCCCAGCTCAATGCCGATACCCGCCCTTGCAATCTGGTGCAGCTGCTGCCGCGGTTGCGGGAGGTATGAGTCTTGGCCTTAAGTGTCTGACAAGACGGGTGTTTTTACTCACCTCTGAACTGAATCAGACTTCTTAGCCTGGGTACAGATAGTTGAGGAAAGTGAGATGACTACCTGCCAAACCCAATCCACCGTTGCTCTGCACGATCTCAAAGAGCTGGCCCGGCGCGATCCTGCATTCACTGCCGCTCTACTGGCTACTCGGTCGACCCAGGAGGCCGTCAAGTTGGCAGCCGCTAACCACATCTCCGTCACTCCCGAAGCGCTATGGCGCCATCGGGGCACCTTGATGGCTGGAGGTATGCCCACTTGGCGAGGCTGATGCTGTCTGGTTATCCATTCAGCCCCCTAGGTAAGCCATCTCGGCGTGTGCGCTGTTGGCAGATTTTGCAGTGTTTCGCTCTTCGCTATAGCGGTCGCTTCGTTGATTCCAGAGGCTGGCCATGGCTAACTCGAGTTTTGCGGCGCCTGACTCCTCCTGCAGCCATGGTTTGAGATCCAAGCCGCTGCCCGGGGCGGCAAAAAGGCAGGAGTACGCGACGCCATCTGCGGTAACCCGCAGACGGTTGCAGTCGCCGCAGAAAGGTGCACTCACCGATGCCACCACCGCCAGGCTTCCGCCTCCATCCCGGTAGCGCCAGCGGCTCGCGGTGCCGTGGGCGGTGCGACCCAGCGGCTCAAGCGGCCAGCTGCCGCCGATTTGCTCCAGCATTTCGGCGGCACTCAGCACCGCCTCGGACTGCCAGCCGTTGCGGCTGCCCACGTCCATGAACTCGATCAGCCGCAGCTCCAGTCCCCGCTTCCTTGCCAGAGCCGCTAGGGGCAGCACCTGATCATCGTTGGCGCCCCGCTGAATCACAGCGTTGAGCTTGAGGGCGCCGCGGGCGGGATCAAAGCCGGCGGCGCGGGCGTGCTCGATCGCCGCCAGCACCGCCGCCAAGGCCCGCTCGCCAGCGGCGGCATCTGGCAGGCCAGCCATGTGGGCAACCGACCCAGCCGTGGTGCCATCGAGGCTGAGGGTGATCCGGTCGAGGCCGGCGGCGTGTAGCTGCTGGGCTCGCTCAGCGCTTAGCAGCAGGCCATTGCTGGTGAGGGCGATCTCGCGTAGGCCGGGACGCTCCGGGTGTGTGGCGCGCAGGGGCTGCACGGCGGCGATCAGTTCTTCCAGGCCGCCGTGCAGGAGGGGTTCGCCGCCGGTCAGCCGCAGGCTCCGGGCTCCCAGGCTCACCGCCGCCCCGATCACCTGCAGCCGCTGCTCCAGCGTGAGTAGGCCGGGTGGCTCCACCCCATCCGGCAAGCAGTAAGGGCAGGCCAGGTTGCAGCGGGCCGTGAGCGACAGCCGCAGCACCCCCAGGGGCCGGTTGAGCTGGTCGGTGGCACTGGCCATGGCGATCACGCTATGGCGGGCAACAGGTCGACGGGGGTAGCGTTTCAGCATGGACGCCTCCGCTGCCGAGCGTTTCACGCCGCCCACCATCCCCTGGCGCCATCCCCTGGCGCTGGAGCCGGCTCCTGAGCTGGGTCCGGGGGTGGATCCCCAGAGGTCTGGGGAAGCCTTGGCGCGTCTGTGCGCCGAACCCGATGTGCAGGCGGTGATCGCGTTTGGTTCCCGGGCCAGGGGTGAGGCACGGCCCGACTCAGATCTGGATCTAGCGGTGATCGTGGGCCAGCCCCAGCTCACGCCGGCCGAAAAGATGGCTTGCTGGAAGCGTTTCAACCGAGCGCTGGGTCGGCAGGGAGTGGCTGTCGACCTAGTGGTGGCGGGCAGCTCTGATGCCGAGCGCCTGAGTGGCTCCCGTTGGCATGTGTTCGGTGATGTGGCTCGTGAGGGTCGGGTGCTGTATGTCGCCCGCTGAAGACGCCTTGCTGCTCCTGGCGATTGTGCGCCGCCATGTGCGCAGCCTGGGGCTGACCCTTGACCTTGCCTATCCCGACGAAGACTGGGGCTTCACCGCCCAGCAGGCGGTGGAGAAACTGCTCAAAGCCTGGATTGTGCTGGCTGATCGCCAGCCGCCCCGGGTCCATGACCTCGAAGATTTGGTTGCTCTGGCTGGTCAGCAGCTTGATCCCCTTCTGCTTGAGCTGCAGGTGTTTGCGGTGGAGGCCCGCTATGAGGAGGGACCCTTCCCGCTGCCGGCACCGCGGCAGGAGCTGCTGGCACTGGTCGAGGCGGAGCTGGAGCGGTGCGAGCGCATGGTGGCGGCGCTGGGCGAATCGGCCAACTGACTTGGCTTAGGGCCGGTTCACGTTGCGGATGGCGCGGGGATCCAGCGGCACCGCCTGGTAGGGCAGCGAGGCCAGCCAGCTCTGCAGGCGCCGTTCGCCCAGCCCCACCGCCGCGGCCAGGTGGGCCCGGATCGGTGGGCTGCTCGGATACAGGCCCAGCAGCGGTTGCAGCCGCTCACCGTCGTGGGCCAGCTGGAGCCTGGTCGGGCTCCCTGTTGCTGCGCTCGCCAGCAGGGTTTGCATGGCGGCCAGGCTGAGATCAGGCATGTCCACCGGGCAGAGCAGCAGCAGCTCGTCGGGGTGCTGCTGCATCAGCCGGTGCAGGGCCAGCAGCGGCCCCTCCCAGGGCGGTGGTTCGGTCAGGGCCGTCATCGGCGAGCCCGGGGCCAGCTCGAGGGCCAACTCTTCTGCCAGCTCCAGATGCGCCCCATGGCGGCTCAGCAGGGTGATTGGCGTCTCCAGCTGGGCCAGCAGGCGCAAGCTGCGCTCCAGCCAGGTGCCGCCTTCAGGGTGGGGCAGTAGCGCCTTGTCGCTGCCCATGCGCCGGCTCTCACCACCGCTGAGCAGACAGGCGCGTAGGGGCAGGCCTGGTTCAGCGGCCGGCAGCCTTCGCGAGCTCACGCCAGCAGCCCGAACTCCGCCAGGGCCCGCGGCAGGTTGCGGTGCTCGTGGCCCGGGTGGCTGAGCTTCACCAGGGCGAAGCGCTGCAGTTCGTTCAGTTCCGCCCAGCCGCCGCAGCGCAGCTCAAGGTTCAGCTGGGCGCAGGAGGCGGCCAGCACTTCTGGCAGTTGGTCGGCCTGCTGCCAGGGCTCAGCGTCGGCTCGGGGCAGGTCCTTGGCCTGGCCGGCGCTGAGGGCGTTGGTGCGCGCCTGCAGGTGCTGGCGCAGTGCCTCGATGGCGACGGGGTCGTCAGCCCAGGCCAGCAGCTCAGCGCGCTCGGCCTCGCCCAGCTCGCTCCAGTGCTGCAGCTTCAGCTTGATGCCGGCCAGATCGAGCTTGCGCCGCACGGCCATCGGAATGCAGCGCAGGTCGGCGCTGAAGTCGGCCTCGAAGTCGAAGCAGGTGCTGGCCAGGGGGGAGCCCAGGGGAACTGCGGTAACAACTGCCACCATCATGGGGCGCTCCGGCTTGATCCAATGGCCCCATGGCCAGTGATCCCGCCAGCCCGGCCGCCAGTCCAGCTGCCCTAGCCCAGTGCCCCTACTGCGGCGTGGGCTGCGGCCTGGAGCTGAAGGCTCCGGCCGAACCCGGCGGCCTCTGGACCGCCCGCGGCGACCGCCACCATCCCTCGTCGCTGGGCCAGGTGTGCATCAAGGGCGCCACGGTGGGTGAAACCCTGCACCACAACCGCCTCACCACGCCCCTTTGGCGCGCGCGAACCGACCAGCCCTTTGAGCCGATCAGCTGGCAGCGGGCTTTCACCATCCTGGTGGAGCGCATCCAGGCCACCCTGGCCACGAAGGGGCCGCAGGCGTTGGCGATCTATGGCTCCGGTCAGTTCCTCTCTGAGGACTACTACGCAGCCAACAAGCTGCTCAAGGGCGCCCTGGGCAGCAACAACTTCGACGCCAACTCGCGCCTGTGCATGAGTTCGGCGGTGGCCGGCTATGCCCGCAGCCTCGGCTCCGATGGCCCGCCCTGCTGCTACGACGACCTCGATCTGGCCGATTTGGTGCTGCTGATCGGCACCAACACGGCCGAGTGCCATCCGGTGCTTTTCCAGCGGCTGCTCAAGCGCCGGCGCAAGGGGGCCGGGCCGCGCCTGGTGGTGGTGGATCCGCGCGCCACCGCCACCAGCGACGCCGCCGATCTGCACCTGGCGATCGCCCCCGGCACCGACCTGGCCCTGCTCTGCGGCCTGGGTTATCTGTTGCTGGAGCATGGCGGTGTGGATCAGGCCTTCGTGGAGGCCCGCACCGAGGGTTTTGCCGAGCTGGAGACCCTCTGGCGGGGCTGGCAGCCGGCGCGGGTGGCGGCGGTATGCGGCATCGCCGAAGCTGACCTGCGCCAGCTGGCCGACTGGTGGATCGCCAGCCATGCGGCGCTCAGCCTCTGGTCGATGGGGGTGAACCAGAGCCGCGAGGGCAGCGCCACCGTGGCCGGGATCTGCAACCTGCACCTGGCGAGTGGCCAGATCGGCCGCCCTGGCGCCGGACCTTTCTCGCTCACCGGCCAGCCCAACGCCATGGGCGGCCGCGAGGTGGGCGGGCTGGCCCAGCTGTTGCCTGGTTACCGCGCCGTAGGTGATCCAGCGCACCGGGCCGAGGTGGAGAGCCACTGGGGCTTTGCTGCTGGCTCGATTTCGCCAGAGCCCGGTTTGGCGGTGTGGCAGCAGATCGAGGCGATGGAGCGCGGCGAGCTCGACCTCTGGTGGGTGGCCGCCACAAACCCGCTGGTGAGCATGCCCAGCCTCGATCGGGTGAGGGCGGCGGTGGCGCACTGCCCGCTGGTGGTGCTGAGCGAGGCCTATGCCGGCACGGAAACCGAGGCCCTGGCCCACCTGGTGCTGCCGGCGGCCCAGTGGAGTGAGAAGGCTGGCGTGATGGTGAACTCCGAGCGCCGCGTCACCCTCTGCTCTGCCTTCCGCCAGGCCCCCGGCGAAGCCCGGCCCGACTGGGCGATCTTTGCGGAGTTGGGCCGGCGCCTCGGTTTTGTCGATCAGTTCAGCTACGTCTCCGCCGCAGAGGTGTATGCCGAATTTGTGGCACTCACGGCCGGTCGGCTCTGCGATAGCAGCGGCCTCAGCCACAGGCTCCTGGCCGAGCACGGCCCCCAGCAGTGGCCCTTCCCCGCCGGCACCGCCCCCGGCGGCGGCGCAGCGCGCCTCTATGTCGATTTGGCCTTCCCTACCCCTTCCGGCAAGGCACGCCTCTGGGCTGATCCGCCCCTGGGCCTGGCCGAACCCCCCTGCGACTCCTATCCCCTGGTGCTCACCGTGGGTCGGCTGCTGGGCCACTGGCACACCATGACCCGCACGGCCCATGTGGCGCGGGCGCTTAAGGCCCACCCCGAACCGCTGCTGGAGGTGCATCCAAGCGATGCGACCCGGATGGGCTTGGTGGATGGGGCCCGGGCCCAGGTGCGGTCGCGCCGCGGTGCGGTGTCGGTGAAGGTGCAAATCACCGATCGCATTCGGCCCGGTACCGTGTTTTTGCCGATGCACTGGGGCGCTTCCCAAGGCGAGCTGGCCTGCGAGGCCAATCGACTGATGCATGAGCTGGGCTGCCCGATTTCGAAGCAGCCGGAGCTCAAGGCAGCGGCGGTGGCGCTGACGCCGGCCTGACCTAATCCACGTCGTGGGCGAAGCGGCGATATAGAAAATCGAGGGCGTGGTTGCGCAGCTGGCCGTAGCGGGGGTCGTCTTGGATGGCTTCGTAGCGACGGGGCCGCTCAAAGGGCACCTCGAGAATTTCGCCGATGCCGGCGGCAGGGCCGTTGGTCATCATCACGACCCGATCGGCCAGAAACAGGGCCTCGTCGATGTCGTGGGTGATCATCAGCACGGTGGGTTTCTGCTCGCGCCAGATCGCCAGCAGCTCTTCTTGGAGCTCCTCCTTGGTGATGGCATCAAGGGCACCGAATGGTTCATCCAGCACCAGCACCGCTGGTGACACGGCTAGGGCGCGGGCGATCGCCACCCGCTGGCGCATGCCCCCCGAAATCTGCCCAGGTCGTTTGGTGTGCGCCTCCATCAGGCCCACCATCTCTAGGTGGTGAGTCACAACCTCGCGCCGGCTGCCGGCAGCCAGTTCGGGCCGGGCCGCTTTGACGGCCATCTCCACGTTTTGCCACACCGTGAGCCAGGGCAGCAGGGAGTAGTTCTGAAACACCACCATCCGGTCGGGGCCGGGCCCTGTGATCGGCTTGCCGTGCAGCGTCACCGAACCGTGGCTGGGCTGCAGAAAGCCAGACACCATGTTGAGCAGGGTGCTCTTGCCGCAACCGGAGTGGCCGATCACACAGAGGAATTCCCCCTGACGTACCTGGAGATTGATGTCACGCAGGGCCTCAAATGGCCCGCGCCGAGTCTGGAACACCTGGCCTACGTCCCGAAACTCGAGGAAGGCAGGGCTAGAGGCAGCGGTGGTCATCGCGAGGTGGCGGCTAGTTGCTTGAGCCGGCGCTGCTCCTGCAGGAAGTGGATCAGCTCGGCGCGTAGCTGGTAGTAGGCGGGGTGGTCCATCACCGTGAGCCTGTCCCGGGGGCGCGGCAGGGGCACCTTCAAGATGTGGCCGATGCCGGCTGCTGGTCCGTTGCTCAGGCACACGACCCGATCTGAGAGCAGCAGGGCTTCGTCAACGTCGTGGGTGACCATCACGGCGGTGAGCCCCGATTCCTGGCATATCTGCATCAGCTGCTGTTGCAAATTGCCGCGGGTGAGGGCGTCGAGGGCGCCAAAGGGTTCATCGAGCAGCAGCAGCTTGGGCCGTATGGCCAGGGCCCGAGCAATCGCCACCCGCTGCTTCATGCCGCCAGAGAGTTCGGCCGGAAATTTGTTAGCGGCGGCGCTGAGATTCACCGTCTGGATGTTGCGCTCAACGATTTCGCGCCGCTCCTGGTTGCTTTGGGAGGGGTAGACGGTGTTTACGGCAAGGGCGATGTTTTGGCGCACCGTGAGCCAGGGCAACAGGGAATAGTTCTGAAACACCACCATGCGATCAGGGCCTGGATCGGTCACTTGACGGCCATTCATCAAGATGCCGCCCTCGCTGGCCTGGTCGAGCCCGGCTAACAGGTTGAGCAGGGTGCTCTTGCCGCAACCCGAGTGGCCAATCAGCGACACAAATTCGCCTGCGGCGATATCGAGATTGATGCCCTGCAGAGCTACGTAGCGGCCGCCGTCATCGAGGGGAAATACCTGGGTTACGGCATCGACGCTGATCAATCCAGCTGGAGTGGTCATTTAGGCGGCTCCCTTGCTCACCTTGCGACCCACCCAGGCCACTAGGCGATCCAGCAGCAGGCCCACCACGCCCACATAAATGATCGCCAAGATTATTTGGCTGGAGCTGGCATCGCCGCCGGCGTTGTAGGCATCCCAGATGAAGTAGCCAATGCCGCCGTCGGCCTTCAGCATCTCTGCGGCCACGATTGCCAGCCAGGCCAGGCCCACGGCGATGCGCAGGCCGGTGAACACGTAGGGCACCGTGGCTGGAATCACGATGTTGCTGATGTAGGCCCGCTTGCTAAGGCGCAGCACCCGGGCCACGTTGGTGTAGTCCTGGGGGATCTCCTGGATACCCACAGCCGTATTGATAATGATCGGCCAGATCGCCGTGATGAAGATCACAAATACCGCCGAGGTATTGGCGTCTTGAAACACCATCAGTGAAATCGGAAACCAGGCCAGCGGAGGCACGGTGCGCAGCACCTGCACCACCGGATCAAACCCTTTGCCGGCGAAGCGATTTAATCCCAGCAGGCCGCCGACCGCAACTCCTACTACGGCCGCTAGGCCGTAGCCCACAGCTACCCGTTGCAACGAGATCAGGATCTGCCAGCCCAGGCCCTTGCTGGTGCCACCGTCATCGAAAAACGGCTGGCTGATGTAGGGATCCCAGGTATCAACCAGCACGTTGATCGGGCCGGGCAGTCGCGCAGCGCCAAGGGCGCCCGAAAGCAACTGCCAAACCAGCAGAAAGGCACCGATGCAGAGCAGGTAGGGCAGGATCTGGGGCAGTGCCGGCAGCAGCCGGCGCCGGCGGGAGCGCCGGCCCGGGGAAGCGGTGGGGGTCACGGATGGCGGGAGTGGGAACGGGGAAGTTGCTGGGCGTTGGAGCTCACTTCATCGCCTTGATTGCCAGGGCGTTTAGGTAGGCCTTGGGATTTTCCGGGTCGAACACCACACCGTCGAAGAAGGTTTCCTTGCCGCGCGAATCGCTGCTGGGAATGGCCTTTTCTTGACCGATTGCAGTGGCAGCCTCCTTCCAGAGATCAGCCCGGTTCACCTTGTTCACCAAGGCATCGATATCGGTGTCCGAGGGTAGGTAGCCCCAGCGCATATCTTCGGTAACGAACCACTGGTCGTGGCTCTTGAAGGGGAAGGAGGCGTTTTCGCTCCAGAAGCGCATTCTTAGGGGGCTGTTTTTAACTACGCGGCCATCGCCGTAGTCGATGTCGCCGGCCAGACGGGGTTTAATGTCTGCCACGTTGGCTTTGAAGTATTTGTCCTTGGCAGTGATTTCAGAGAGCTCATCAAGGTTTGCTGGGTCTTCACACCAGATCTGAGCCTCCTGAACGGCCATCAGCAGGGCTTTGGCGGCCTTGGGATTTTTATCAACCCAGTCGGCGCGCATCGAGAAGGCTTTCTCGGGGTGGTTTTTCCAGAGTTCGCCGGTGACGGCGGCGGTGTAACCCAGCTTCTTATTGACCAGGCGCTGATTCCAAGGTTCACCAACGCAGAAGGTGTCCATGGTGCCGGTCTGCATGTTCGCCACCATCTGGGGGGGTGGCACCACTACCAGGTCGGCATCCTTATTGGGATCGATGCCATTGGCGGAGAGCCAGTAGCGCATCCATAGGTCGTGGGTGCCGCCGGGGAAGGTAACGGCCGCCTTGAACTTCTTGCCCTTAGCGCTGGCCTGTTGCGTTGCTTTTGCAAGGCCCTCTTTGTTGTCGATGCTGAGCTTGTTAGCCAGGTAGTCCTTCGACACCGACAGCCCCTGGCCCTGCAGGTTGAGCCGCGCCAGGGTGTACATCGGCAGGGGCTGTTTGGTCTTGGTGATCGTGCCGGCAGTTAGCAGCAGCGGCATTGGCGAAAGGATGTGGGCGCCATCAATGCCGCCGCGGCTGCTGCCTAGCTCCAGGTTGTCGCGGGTGGCGGCCCAGGAGGTTTGCTTCACCACCTTCACCTCGGGCATGCCGTGCTTGGCGAACAAACCCTTCTCCAGGGCAATGATCAGGGGCGCGGCGTCGGTGAGGGCGATGAAGCCCAAGGTGGCAGTCTTCAGCTCAGGCGCATCAGCACCGCCGGTCTGACTTGTTGGTTGATTTTCAGATTTTTTGTTGGGGCTGCCACAGGCAGCTAGCCAGATGGCTCCAGCTGCCGAACCGGCGGCGGTGATCAGAAACTTGCGGCGCGAAAGGTTGGACATGGCTGGATTGGGATGGGCCGGAGTGGCGGCAACTGCACTCCGGACGGGCTCCACAAAGAAGCGCACCGAACCGGTCTAAAAATCGAGCCGGCGCTCAAGCTGACCGACCCAATTACAAGACCACGGCTGGCTTCAAGTTGAGGGTTGCAATTGCTACCAATTGCCGCTTTTGCTGGGATCGGCAAGGGTTTGCCGCAGTCGCTCGCCGCATCTCGAGGCCAGCAGAGCCTGCGCTTGCTCGAGGGCATCTGCAAGGCTTTCGAAGCGATCGGCTAGCCAGAGGTAGGCCCCCAGATTCCAGAGCAGCGGCCCAGCCAGGGGGCCTTCACCACCGAGGGCGGCCAGTGCTTGCTGCTGCCAGGTTTCTAGGTTTTCCCAGGCGATTTCATCGCCGTGGAGGCCGTGGTCCCGGGGGTGCACGAGCAGCCGCTCCAGGGAGCCCTGGCGGACCCGGGCGGTGATGCCGGCCCGGCTGGTGGGCAGGTCTGTTGACCCCTCCAGGCCCTTCACCGTGAGCACTTCGCTTTCACCAGCGGCGGCCAAGGCCTCCCAGGCCCGCTTTTCGGTGGGGGGATGGACAAAGCCACTCACCAGTAGGTGGTCGCCGCAGTGGGGTGTCCAAAGCAGTTCCAGGCTGGCCACGGGGGGGCGCTTGCCAATTTCATCGCGTACCGGCAGCAACCTTTCCGCTGCGGGGAAGTGGTCGGGCTGGTGGGTGAGGGCCAGGTGGTGGGCGTTTAGCCGTTGCTGCAGAGCGGCGAGGTTGAGCCCACGCCACTCAATGCCGAGGGCGGCGAACAGCTCGGCCAGGGTGACGCCGTATTTCACCGGCATCGGGTCTCCGCCGTGCAGCACCACCGGTATTTCGGCGCCGGCCAGCACTAGGGCAAGCAGGGGCAGCAGGGGGGCGGTGCGGCTGCGGCCGTCGTAGGGCACGCCAAAACAAATGGCCTGGCGGCCAGGGGTTTCCAGCTTTGGACCGTGGTTGCGGTAGCTGTCGAGCATGCCGGTCAATTCGATCGGCAGTGGCCGGCGAATCCGGTGGGCGATCAAAAATGCTCCCAGCTGGGCTTCGCTCGCCTGACCCTGAAGCATCAGGTCCATGGCGTCACTGGCCTCATCGCGGCTGAGGCCAGTGCTGGTGTGTTCGCCGCTGCCGACCTTGGCAATTAGTTCACGAAAGCGGGCCCGCTCCGGGCCGAGGGCTTCGAGGCGCTGCAGGCGTCTGGGCTCTGCCACCGCCGCTGCTGGTGCGGGTTGTAGCGGTTGCGACACAGGAAGCGACCCGCACTGCAGACAATTCCAATTGTCTCCCTGCGGGGAGCTGTTTCTCCATTTCTGTTATCCGGCGGCGTAGCTCTCATCGGCGCTTGCTCGGACCCCCTTGCACCTCTGTGGCGGCAGGGAGGGCAAGCCGAGGTTGTTCCGTGTTCCGAGCGTCCGCCCCATGACGAGCCCCACCATTTCTGCGGCCAGCCAGCCGGAGCTCAGCAAAATCGAGCAGGCCAAGGTCGAGCCATGTGGGCTGGAGCTGGCGCCTCGCCTCGAGGAGCTGGGCCGCCAGGGCTGGGAATCGCTCGACGAAGCCACGCTCACGATCCGGCTCAAGTGGCTGGGGATCTTCTTCCGTCCGGTGACCCCGGGGCGCTTCATGGTGCGGCTGCGGCTGCCCAACGGGGTGATCTCGGCCGACCAGCTGGAGCTGCTGGCCGAGGCGATCGATCGTTGTGGCGATCAGGGCAGTGCCGACATCACCACCCGCCAGAACCTGCAGCTGCGGGGCCTGCTGCTGGAGGACATGGCGCCCCTTTTGCAGGCCCTGGAGGCTGGGGGTCTGACCAGCCTCCAATCGGGTCACGACAACCCTCGCAACATCACCGGCAACCCGCTGGCGGGCATTGACCCGGAGGAGATCGTCGACACCCGCCCCCTAGTGGAGGCGATTCAGGCCGCCCTGTTGGGGCCGGCCGGTCCTCGCAACCTGCCGCGCAAATTCAATGTGGCCGTGGGGGGCGCTCCAGATAGCTTCCTGCTGCACAACGACTTGGCCTTCCTGCCGGCTAAGCACAACGGTGAGCTGGGTTTCACGGTGCTGGTGGGGGGCTTTTTCTCAGCCCAGCGCAACGAGTTGGCGGTGCCCCTGGGCCTGTGGCTGCGGGCTGAGCAGCTCGCCGACTTCACCCTGGCCTTGCTGTGCCATTTCGAGCGCCACGGCAACCGCCACCAGCGCAATAAGAGCCGGCTGATGTATCTGATCGACCAGCTCGGGATCGATGCTTACCGGGCTGAGCTGGTTGAAGTCTTTGCCGAACCCGTGCTCTCCCACGATGGCTCCCACCTGGTAAACCGGGCCCCCCGCTCGGGCCTGGGCGTGCAGGCCCAGAAGCAGGAGGGGCTCCACTGGGTGGGGCTGCACGTGCCGATGGGCCGGCTGGACGCAGCTTCGATGCTGGAGCTTGCAGCTTTGGCGCGCACCTATGGCAGCGGCGAGCTGCGTCTCACCGAGGCCCAGAACGCCTTGATCGTTGATGTGCCCGGCGATCGCCTCGAGGCCCTGTTGGCCGAACCCCTTCTCCAGCGCTTCCGCCCCGACCCCTCGACCCTGCAGGCCGAAGCGGTGAGCTGCACCGGCAACGCCTACTGCAGCTTCGCTTTGATCCCCACCAAGGGCGTGGCCCAGCAGGTGCTCGAAGATCTGGAGCGGCGCATCGAGTTGCCTGAGGCGGTGCGCATGCACTGGACCGGCTGCCCCAATGCCTGCGGCCAGCCCTACATGGGTCAGATCGGGCTGATGGGTGCGAAGGCCCGTAAGGATGGTCAGATGGTGGAGGCGGCCAAGATCTTTCTTGGCGGCTCCATGGGCGCCGAGCCCAAGCTGGCTGAGCTGCATGAAAAAGGCGTACCCCTCAGTGATCTTGCCGATGTGCTGGAGCTGCTGCTGCTGGAGCAATTTGGAGCCCGGCGCCGTGAGCCGGCGGGCTCCTGAGCGCGGAGGGCGGCTTTGAGATCTGCCCTGCCTCAGCGCAAGCCGGCCCAGCTGCCGGCTTGCGGCTCCCCGGCACGCTGGGGCTGGCTGCAACAGCTGCGCAACCAGCCCGAGCTGGATCCTGAACCCTGGCTGCTGGCGCTGGAAAACGGCAGCTTCAGCGCCGACCAGGACCTGCTTGCCGTGCTGGCGGAGCGGCTGGATCCGCCTTCCCAGCGGCGTTTGCTGCGTTGGTGGCGCCAGCAGCCCGATCCGGATCCCGGCCTGCCCAGCCAGGTACTGCGCCACCGGGATGGGGCAAGTGCCGCCTGGCTGCTGCAGCAATTGGCCCCCGGCCCTGGCGCTCTTGGCCAGGCCCTGCCCCTCTCGGCCCTGCCCCAAGCCGTCGCGCTAGCCCTCCTGCCCCTGCTGGGTCACCAGCGCCAGGTTGCGGCCTGGCCCGTGCTCCTGAGCTGGATGCGGGCCCCAATCGCCACCCCATTGCGGCGCGCCGCTCTCGAAGGGGTAGCCCGTGGTTTGTCGGTGTGGCCCCGGCACCAACTGGTGGCTGGCCTCAGCGCCCTGGCCGGCGACATCGATCCCCAGCTGGCTGCCCCGGCGGTGGATCTGCTGGCTCGCCTGCCCGGAGCCCGCCGCGCCCTTGTGCCCCTGCGGCACCGCGAGCTCGATCCCCAGGTGGCCGAGCGTCTCGGCCGCCGCCTCTCTGCTACGCCTGTCCAACCCCTGCTGCTGGTGGTGCACGGCCGCGCGGGCGGCCAGCTGCCTGCCGAGTTGGTGGCCCTGGCCGCCGAGCTGGAGTGCCGCCGTGGTGCGCCCGTGCGGCTACAGGCCCTTTCGGCTGCGGCGCCGCCGGCGGCGACCGAGCTGCTGCAGCCGGGTCAGGTTCTCGGCTTGGTGCCGCTGCTGCTGCTGCCCGGCGGCCATGTGCGCCACGATTTGCCGGCGATCGTGCGCCATTGGTCGGCTTTTGCCCGCGTGCAGCACTGGCCCTTCCTGGGGGCCTGGCCCTGCTGGCAGGCCGCCCTCGCTAAGGAGCTGGCCGGATTGGCTATGCAGGATGCCCGGCCCTTACTGCTGCATCACCCCCTGGAGGGTCCCCTGGCAGCGCGTTATCTCACCACTTTGGAGCGGCGCACCGGCGCCCACTGCGTCGCCACTCCATACAGTGCAGAGCACCTCGCGGAGCTGAAGCTGACCCTTGCTGCTCCAGCCCTGGCCGCTCCAGCCTTGGCCCTTGCTCTGGCCGCCAACCGGCTCACCGACCAGCTAGCCGAGCAGGTGGGTCCGCCGTTGCTGCAGCGGCCTGGCCTGCGCCAGCTGCTGCTGGCTGAACTCGAGGCCCTGCCATGAATGCCCCAGCCCAGCTCGGCACGGTTTACCTGGTGGGGGCGGGTCCCGGTGATCCGGAGCTCCTCACCCTCAAGGCCCACCGGCTGCTGCGGCACTGCGACGCCCTCGTCTACGACTCCCTGGTGCCGCAGGCCCTTCTGAATCTGGTGCCCGAGGGCTGCGAGCTCCACTTTGTCGGCAAGCGCCGCGGTCACCATTCCGTGCCGCAGCCAAGCACCAATGCGGTGCTTGTGGAACTGGCCAGCCGCCATCGCCTGATCGTGCGGCTTAAGGGGGGTGATCCCTTTTTGTTTGGCCGCGGCGGTGAGGAGGCCGCCCACTTAGCTGCCAAGGGCGTGCCGGTGCAGGTGGTGCCAGGCGTAACCGCTGGCATCGCTGCTCCTGCCTATGCGGGCATTCCTGTTACCCACCGCCGCGCCGGCTCCAGCGTCACTTTTGTGACGGGCCACGAGGAAATCGATAAGGGCCGCCCAGGGGTGAACTGGCGCGGCCTGGCCCAGACCAGTGATGGCTTGGTGATCTACATGGGCCTGCATAACCTGCGCCGCATCGCCGAGGAGCTGATGGCGGGTGGCCTGGCGGCAGACACTCCGGCGGCGGTGATCCAGCAGGGCACCGTGCGCGGTCAGCGCCAGCTGGTGACCGTGCTGGGTGAGCTGGCCGACCGGGCTGAGGAGCAGGATTTTGCTTCGCCCTCAATCGTGGTGCTGGGCGAAGTGGTGGCCCAGCGGGTGCCGGTGTGTGCCCCCGAGCCCGCTGATGTGGAGATGCCGATCCCCTTCTGAGCCAAGCCAGTTTCCTTGATGGGTAGTGGTTGCGACGGCCGGCCCCCCGGTGGTGAGTTTCATTAGGCCTTGATCTGGCAGTGCCTGCTGCCCTTCCCCGAATGTCTGCCCTTCCCCGGCTAGCGCCGATGTTTGAGCTGATTCCCTACGAGAAGTTCCGCGATACTCCCGCTGTTCGTTTCTTTGATATCACCGTCGCCAGCTCCAATGCCCGCGATTTGGTGATCCATGCCGGTCCAGCCGTGAGCCCTCCGGATGAGGAGAAGACTGGTGCTTGGCAGTTTTATCTGCACCCCCACCAGGAAGATAATCTGTTGGCCCTGCATGGTGGCCGAACTTTTTACTTGGTCAATTTGGGCTGGAATTATCCATATCACATTGTTCGCCTAGAAACAGGTGGCGACATCCTTCGCATTCCTCCGGGAACTTTTCATCGCTCCGTTTCTGATCACGATGGCTCGGTGGTGCTTAATCAGGCTGTGCGCGAGGAGGGCGCCAGCGTTGTGCGGGAGTTTCGGGTATACAACAGCCGCCTTATTCCCCGTTTATTTGCTACAACCTTTAAAACCGCTCCCCTGCCTAAGTTGCACGGGGTTAGCTGGTAGCTTCTCAGTGAATGTTGGCTAAGTGGTGGCTTGCAGCAGCCACCGACATTGGCCGACTGAATAGGTAACCCTGGCCATGCTTATATCCGTTTTGCAGCAACCAGGTGCGTTGAGATTCGGTTTCGACCCCTTCAGCTGTGCTTTCCAGGCCTAAATCGGCGCAGAGATTTTGGATGGTTTTCAGTAATTGATTGGTGGGATTGCTCTTGGCATCGATGCGTTTAATAAAGCTAGAATCAACTTTGACCGTGCTCACAGGATAGTTGTGGAGGCGGCTGAGTGAGGAATAGCCCGTGCCAAAGTCGTCGATGGCGATGGCTACACCTTGGCGTCGCAGTGTGTTGAGGAAGGCTCCCAGTTCCGAGCCGTTGTCTTGTAAGTAATCCTCTACCAGCTCCACTTGCAGCTGCCATTTATTTGGCAAAGGGTTGGAGCGAACCAGCTGTAGTAATCGGTTGCGCTGACCTTCATTTTCCAGCAGAAGGGCAGAGAGGTTAACCGAGAGTTGCAGCGGCCGCCCTGGCGCAGCGGTTGCTAGTTCATGGCTGGCTTGGATTGCTTTTTGGATGATCTGGAGGTCGAGTTCACCGCTGAGCCCGGCCAGATGGGATATGGGCAAAAATTTGTCGGGCAGCAGCATCTCGCCGCTGTCGGTGCGCCAGCGCATCAGGCATTCCATGCCTACGGGTTTGCCCGTGGCTAGATCAACAATCGGTTGAAGATAGGGGGTGATTTCGTTGCGTCGAATGGTGCGGCGCAGGTCTGTCTCCACTTGATAGTGATGCTGCGCCGCCAGTCGTGCGGCTAGGTTGATGAAGTTGAAGTTGCTATTTTCTGAGCGATCAGTGATGGCTATGCGTTGGGCGATGCTGGCGTCAGAGAGTAGAGAATCAATATCGCTGTAGTTGTTTTTGAAGATCGCAATGCCCATGCTTATGCCTAGCTCAATATCGCGGTCATTTAGTTTTAATGGTGCCTCGAGACTGTCTATACATCTTTCTGCGATCTCTGTGATAGCCCCTTCTTCTGAGAGGTGGGGGAGCACAATTACTAATTCGTCATCTGAGAAGCAGGCGGTTGATGCTTGAACCGGTAAACAGCTGCGTAGGCGCTCCAAGCCCGTTTGGACCAGGCTGTTGGCTGCGGCAGCCCCAAGGGTGGCGTTAACGCGGGAATACTCCTTAAATTTGCAGCGTGCCAGTGCAAAGCAGGGTGGTTGATCTAGTTCAAGCAGCAGGCTCAGCATCTGTTGCAACTGCTCTCGATCCATTACTGGATTGATGTCACTAAGCAGCTGGATGCCTGGCGTGGCCTCTCCGTTTCCACCTTGAGATTGAAGTGCCAATTCGGCAGATTGCAGTAGATGGGCTTCTCGCCGCAGTTCCATCTGGCTTACCACTTGGCGAGCCAGTCGCTCTAGGGAGGTGATCTGCCGGGGCGTGAGCGCCCTCGGCTCCATGTCAATGGCGCAAAGGCTGCCCAACGCCATGCCGTTGGCGGCGATTAGGGGGAAGCCGGCGTAAAAACGGATGCGAGGCTCACCTTGAACAAGTGGATTATCGGCAAAGCGATCATCTTCAAGGGCGTCGTTTATAATTAAAGGCCGGCGCTGAACGATTGTGTGGCCGCAAAATGAAATATTTCTCGGCGTTTCCTTGGGGGCGTCTTCGAGGCCAACGCAAGACTTAAACCACTGACGATTCTCGTCAATAAGGCTTATAACTCCTATTTTTGCGCCAGTAATATCTTGAACTAAGTAAGTGATGTCGTCGAATATAGCTTCAGATGGTGTATCAAGTACGCCGTAGCTATGCAGTTCCTTGAGGCGAGCCGAATCCTCTTCGGGTATGGGCGCTTCTTGCACGCGATCTAGATGATAAACCCAACCACAATATTAGATCAGATGTTCCCATTTTGTCTGGCCTGGCGCATGTCCGCATCCGAGCGGGCCAGCAGGGTATCGGGTTTGAGTTCATCACCCTCTAGGCTGCTGATTCCAGTGGTGATGCTGGTGGGCACTGGGTCCTGCTTGCTGCCTAGCTCCAGCTGGCTCACCAGTGCTTGTAGATCTGCAGCCATTTCCTGGGCGGCAGCCCCATTGCAATCGGTGGCCACCACTACGAATTCATCCCCGCCGCTGCGGAAGAAGTGGTCGGTGATGCGCAGCCGTTGGCGTACCGCACTGGCCACTCGTTTCAGAACTAAGTCGCCGATTTCATGGCCAAAGCGGTCATTGATTTTGGTGAGACCATCCACGTCGATGGTGATGCAGCTGAGGGGCTCGCCGGTGCGGCGGCAGCGCAGGCATTCCTCTTTGAGCCTTAGGAACAGGGCATTGCGATTACCGCAGCCGGTGAGTAAGTCGCTGGTATTGATCTGTTCGAGCTCGTCGCGTGATCGGCGCAGAGCTTGGTTGGTCTCTTGCAGATCAACGGTCAGCCAGCGCACCTGCTGGATCCTTTGGTTGATCAACAGCACCATTACGCGCAGTTCGTTGATCAGAGAGGGGGCAAGTGTGCTCAGACCGTCTGGGCTTGTAAGCATCGGCTGCAGCACTTTATTGATTTCGCGCTCAAACAATGTGCCAATTGTCATGCTGGCGGCAGTTCCAAGCAGCAGAGTGATCAGAACAACCATCAACAGCTGCGAGCTTTGATCTTGCATCCGTTTCACCAGTGTGCCAGCGGGCTGCACTACCTGGATCAATAAGGACGGCTGGCCTTGGCTGGCATGCAGCTGGCTGTAACTCCAGTAGCCATTTACCCATTTCTTCAGCGCGGGTAGGGGTTGCTTGGAGATCAGCACCGCCAACTCGGGGGGATGCACATAGGTGCGTCCCCCATCGGTGAAGTTCTTGTCGAGCTGACTGAACAGTTCAGGATCGGAGCTGGTGCTCTTGCCATTGGCCTCGACACGTCGGTAGGCCACATTCCCGCCCGGTATCTCAGACCAAGGTCTGGATGCGGCAACAGATCGATTTACTACTTTTAGATTGTCAAGCTCCGCTTGCTGTATCGCCAGCTCCAGCTGATAGCCGGAGCTCATAGTGATGATTAGGGTTGGCACGGTCATGGTGATCAGCACCAGCCCTACAATCACCCCCCGCAACGAGATGCCATTGCCATGGCCCTTGCGGTTCTGAAAGGCGCTGATTACCATGAACAGCACGAATGCAATGGTGGCGTTAAGGACCCCATTGACAACTTGTTTCAGTGCCGTGACGGCTACGTTGCTGGGGTCTATTCGAAGTATTAGGCCATAAAAAATGGCCACCATGGGCGCCCCCAGCAGAAGCCAGTAGCCGATCGCCAGGGGGATAACTGCGCCAGTGCTTACTTGATCATTGCGGCGGCTCAGGCGTTGTAGGCCGAGGGTTAGCCAGGTGATTTCGGCGCTGAAGATCACCACCGCCCAAGGATGTCCCCATGCCTGCCAGGTCACCAAGCTGGCGATGCAGCCCACCGGAATTACCCAGCCGGTGCGCCAGAGCAGCAGGGCCAGGATCGGCAGGATCGAACCCAGCAACACCTGGATGCCATAAAAGAGTGGCAGGGGCTGCAGGTTCAGGAGCACGGCCAAACCAGTGGTCAGGGCAAGAACAAGCCCTTGCCTACGAGTAGGAGGCGCAAACAGCGGGCTCCACGGGGACGGGGTAGGAGAACCGGTTATCGATGCCATCAAGAAAATGTAGTCGCAGTAGCTGTCAGCGTGCGAGATATGAAGTTTTTGGCAACAAGCCAATTATTTTCATAGGCAGATCGTGGTTAAATGCCTTTCCCGGGCTAGCCCTTAGCTTGCATGAGTTTGTCGTTTTTTCTTTAATTTTGCGCTAATGGGCATCTCGGCGCCAAGGGGCTTGTGTCGCGAGTCGTTCGGCCTGGCTGTAATTGGCTTCGTCTGGGCGGCGGTGGCAGGTTGCACTGCCAAGCCTGAGCAGGTCAAGGTGCCCGTATCGAGCTGGCCGGGGTATGAATATTTTTATTTGGCTGAGAGGCAGGGCCTGGCTGAGCGTTACGGCTTCAAATTAGTAACATCTCAGTTTACGGATCCCCAGGAAATAGTTCATTCCTATCTGCGGGGTGAACTCAATGTGGCTCAACTCACTACTGTAGAGCTCATTGATATCTGCGCTAGGAAGCCAGAGCGCTGCCCTGTGGTGGTGCTGATTCTGGATGAATCTCGTGGTGGCGATATTATTGCGGCGCGCAATGGTATTGATTCTTTGCAGGCCCTAGCGGGTAAGAGTATTGGTACAACTTTTTCAACCCTTGGCCCCTATTTTGTTAGTCGGGCTTTACAGAGTTTCGGGTTGAGCCTAGATCAGGTGGAGATCCGTAATATGCCGATGGCGGAAATGCCCGCTGCCTTGGCTAAGGGCAGCATTGATGCAGTCGCCTTTTACCCACCGTTTAGTGACTTTGCAGCGCGAGATGGCCATTCCAAGGTGCTATTTGACAGTCGGCAAACCCCGGGCGAAATCTTTGATGTATTGGCTGTTGATCCTTCGTATCTTCATAGCCATTCCGCTGCTCTGGCAAAGCTTGTAAAGGTCTGGCAAGACGCTCACCAATTGGCCCAGACCCGTCCAAAGCAGTCGATAGGCCTGATGGCTGATCGGCAGAAAGTGAGTGCCAAGGAATTTCAGCAGGCTGAACGAGGCTTGGTTTATTATGGACTTGTTGAGCAGAAGGAAATGTTGGCTCCGGGGGGTGCGATGGAGCGCAATCTCAAGTCTGTCCAAAAGGTGCACGAGGATTTGGAACTGGTGCGGATTGGCGCCCAGCTGCCTTCAGTAACTAACCGCTTGGTGGAAGCAGCCCTGCGATGACAAGTCAGCGTCCGAGTCTCCAGCGTCCGAGTCTCCAGCATCTCAAGCTTCAGAGTCCTTGGGTTTTGGCTTTGGTTGGCTTGGTTTCGTTGGTAGGCTCATTGGCTGCCTGGCGAATCCTGAATTCCCAGCCAAGGCTTTCTGTGGCGATTACCAGTTGGCCTGGCTTCGAGTATCTGTATTTGGCTGAGCAGCGGCGGCTGGGTCACCGCTATGGGCTCGATTTGCGTGTCCAGCAATACACCTCTATTGAGGACCAGCGGCTTGCTTATGGCCGTGGGGACGTTGAGGTCATCGCTACTAATCTTCCGGATGCAATCACGATTTGCCAGGAGGTGCCAAAGCGCTGCCCTGAGTTGTTTTTAGTGATTGACCAGTCCGAGGGTGCGGATGTGATTATAAGCAAGAGCGATATTGGAGATGTACGTGGTTTGGTTGGTCAGACTGTGGGGCTGGAGCGCACTGTGCTTTCTGAATATCTGCTTTTGCGTGCTTTTGAAACCAAGCAAGTTCCATTTGACCAGGTGCACCTCATGCACGAAGGGCCCAGCGCCCTTGTTAGCGCGCTGAGCAAGGGCAAGGTTGCCGCCATTGTTACCTATCCACCTCATTCGAATCTCCTGCGTGAGGATTCTCGCTATCGGGTTTTATTTAGTTCTGCTCAAATACCCGGGGAGATTGTTGATATCTTGGCTGTAAATCCTGCTTTTGCTAAGCGCCATCCGGGCATGATTAGGGCACTAGTGCGCACTTGGTGGGCAGCTCAGGCCCTGGCCAGGGCCGAACCAATTTCCTCCCAGGCCCTGATGGCTAAACGAGAGCAGGTAAGCCCGGCAGAGTTTGTGGCTTCTGAGCGCGGCATTCGTTATCCAACATCAGCCGATCAGGCGGAAATGCTTGCTCCAACTGGCTCGGTTGCTCGCGTGCTCGCCCGCATGGCAGGCCAGATGATTTCCGCAGGTCGCCTTTCGGCCAAGACGCCACTGCCAACCCCCACCCAGGCTTTTCTGCCAAAACCAGAAAAAATGGTTACCTTTTTAGTGAAATAGTCCAACTGGCGGATATTTCTTATAAGCTTAAGCCTCCTAACTTGGCCTGGAGTCTAATTGTCAGGAGCGTCTCTGCTCAAGGGCCGGATTAACCGTCAGCTTTGGCTGTTGGTGGCTCTCACCGGAGCTGTTGGATCAGCACTAATGGCGCTTCTGGCTGGTGCCTTGGTGCTCTCCTACAACGCTAGGGAGATTGAGCGGAGTGCCACCAACCTGGAGCGCATCCTCAGCGTGAGCATGACTGGCTACCGTCCGTTGCATGATCTGCAGCGTGATTTGCAGCGGGCAACTGTCAATCAGGGTTTAGAGAGTGCCCTAGTTGTAGATACTCGCGGGGTCGTGCTGGTGGCCTCCAACAATGCCCTGGTGAACCTGCCCCTGCCCCATGTGTTGCAGCTGGCAGGTGAGCAGCCTTTGAGGGCGCTGTTTGCTGATTGCCCCAGCAAAGACGGGGTGGTGAGCTGCCTCAACCAGGACCGGCGCGTTTTTGTTGGTCCCCTGCCCTGGCTTGGTGGTGATTTCCTAGTGACGATGCGGCAGTCACCCCTGGCCCTGGAGGATCGGGGGGGTGGATTTGGCGATCGGGCCACCCTGATCACTGTTGTCAACCTGGACACCCAGCGCAATGAAGCGCTCACTTTTGTGCTGTTGGTCTTTATTGCCGGCACCCTGCCCCTGATCTTTGGCTCCCTGGGTTTGTTGTTGATGCTGCGTCGTCACTTGCTGCCCGAGTTGCTCAATATGGCTCAGATTGATGCCCTTTCCGGTATCTTTAATCGGCGCACTTTCATGGAGACTGCTAGGGAAGTGCTCGCCAAGGCGCAGCAAGTGGGTGTGCCTTGCTCCATGGCCTTGATCGATGTTGATCACTTCAAGGCCATCAATGACAACAATGGTCATGAAGTGGGGGATCAGGTGATTCGCCACGTCTCTAAGTTCTTGGCTGGTGCGGGCCGCAGCTCAGATCTGGTGGGGCGATTGGGTGGGGACGAATTCATAATCCTGCTGCAAAACCCCCGCGAACGCGCTGTGCAGATGTTGGATCGAACTCGTCAGCAGTTGCAGGTGAGCCCGCTGCACAAGGACGACGGCGGCGTGGTGGAGGTGGAGCTTTCCGTTGGAGTTGCCTCCACGGCAGGAGCGAGCGGCTACGACTTGGAGTTGTTGATGGCCGCCGCCGACGGCGCGCTTTACGTGGCTAAGGGTCGCGGCCGCCATCAGGTGGTTTGTTTGGAAATGGAGGGCACCCAATTGCAGGTACCTTTTGCTTAGGCGGACTGCATGGTTGCGGCTGGCTCTTGGATGTCTGCCTCAATGCCCCATTCCAGCAGGCTTTCGACGCCATTCGGCCCTGAAAAGCTGCCGGTGACTGCGGCGGTCAGCTCCGGCTTGGAGGAAGTGGCCAAGGTGATGTAGCGATCGTCGATTACGCCTATGCCGCTGGGATCAAAGCCCCGCCAGCCTGCACCTGGCAGATACACCTCGGCCCAGGCGTGCAGGTCGTAGCTCTCCGGCTTTGGTTCTACCAGGTGGTAGCCGCTCACGAAGCGAGCCGGTAAACCCACGCAGCGGCAGGCTTCCACCATCAGCATCGCCAGGTCTCGGCAGGACCCCACCCTTTCCTTGAGGGTGCGGCCGGCGGGCCAGGCCGGACCCACGTGTCGCTGGGTGTACTTGACCCGGTCTTGAATGATCTCCACCAGCTGTTGCAGAAACATCAGCGCCCGTTGATCGCTGCCCATCAGCGCTTCTTGGGCCATGTCCACCGCGGCTGGATCGTGCTGGCCATTGGGTAGCCAGCCCTCGAGGCTGCCGGCCAGGTCACCGTTCAGCTGGCCCACCGGGTATGGCAGCATCGGTTCGCTGCCCTCCAGGCAAATCTGCAGCAGTGGTGCCGTTTCCGTTTCCACCAGGCTGCTGGCCCGCACGATGAACGCATCTGTTGGCCCGTTGAAACGGGCCCGCAGAATTTCATCGCCGCTGGCTGCCACCAAGGGGTAGAGCCGCCCTGGCTCAGGCGTCACTACCAGCTGGAAGTCCAGCAGCCGCTGAAAGCCGTGGCCCCGGGGCTTCAGGCAGAACCGGTGCGGACCCAGCAGCACCGGAGCGCTGTAGCGGTAGGTGAAGGTGTGGGTTACGCGGGCACGCATGCGTGGTCGGCGATGAAGTAGCGCTGTTCGATCAGATCATGGAGCCGGTTGAGGTCGCTCTGCAGGCCGTCGATCGACTCGTGCAAGCCTCCCGCAATCAGCTCGTCGATGCGGCTGTAGCTCCAGCGGGCCAGGGTGAGGCCGCTGAGGCATTCGAGCTCGTCTGGAGCTCCTGGCACCGCCTGGCCGCGCACGATTCTCAAGGTTTCGTGGATGCGCTCCAGGCAGTAGCGCACCGAGCGCGGAAAGATCGGGTCGAGCAGCAGGAAGCTGGCCACCGCCTTGGGCTCGATCGCCTGCTGGCGCGACTGACGGAACATTTGATAGGCACCGGCGCTACGCAGTAGCGAAATCCACTGCAGTTCATCGAGCACGCCGCCCACCTCATCAGGTGAAGGCAGCAGCAGGAAGTACTTCACATCGAGGATGCGGGTGGTTTTTTCAGCCCGTTCCAGCACCCGCCCCAGGCGGCTGAATTGCCAGGAGAGGTCGCGGCTGAGGGTGGCATCCGTGATGCCATAGAAAAGTTGGCAGGACCGGCGGATGTCGCGAAGTTGCTCCTGGGGCGGCTGATCCCAGAAGCCCTTGTTGTCGAACAGCGTCCAATAGATGTCGTTGAGCTGTTCCCACATTTCGGTGGTGATTACATCGCGGATCTGGCGAGCGTTTTCGCGGGCGATGGCGATGCAGCTCACCACGCTGTTGGGATTGGCCTCGGCGCGCACCAGAAACTCCACCACCTGCTCCGGGCGTCCTTCTGGATAGAGACGGTCAAATAGTTCCCGATCGCCACTGGCATCAACCAGCGGTAGCCAGGGTTCGGCGCTGCCGGGTGGGCAGTCGAGGGCCATCGCTTCGCTCACCTCCACAAAGCGGGAGATGTTTTCGGCCCGCTCCACATAGCGGTTGATCCAATAAAGGGAGTCGGCGACGCGGCTCAGCATGGTTGTTCACTCACGATCCAGGTGTCCTTGCAGCCGCCACCTTGGGAAGAGTTGACCACCAGGGAGCCCCGGCGCAGGGCCACCCGGGTGAGACCGCCCGGGCTTACCCAGGCCCCCTTGCCGCGAAGCACATAGGGCCGTAGATCCACATGGCAGGGGAACAATTCGCCCTCGCTCAGCGAGGGCACGGTGGAGAGCTCGAGGGTGGGCTGGGCTATGTAGTTGCGGGGATCGGCCTGGATCTTGACGGCAAACTCGGCGATCTCCGCGCTGCTGGCGTGGGGGCCGATGAGCATGCCGTAGCCACCGGCCTCGGCCACCGCTTTCACCACCAGCTCACTGAGGTGGGCTAGCACGTAGGCCCGGTCGTCCTCCCTGGCGCAGAGGTAGGTGGGCACGTTTTCAATTATTGGATCTTCGCCGAGGTAGTAGCGGATCATCTCCGGCAGGTAGGCGTAGATCAGCTTGTCGTCGGCTACGCCGGTGCCTGGTGCGTTGGCGATTGCCACCCGGCCGGCCCGGTAAGCGGCCATCAGGCCTCTCACCCCAAGCATCGAATCGCTGCGGAATACGGCTGGGTCGAGGAAGTCGTCGTCGATGCGCCGGTAGATCACATCCACCGGTTCGGGCCCGGCCGTGCTGCGCATCCACACCCGGTCGTCCTGGCAGATCAGGTCGCGGCCCTCCACCAGCTGGATGCCCATCTGCTGGGCCAGGTAGCTGTGCTCGAAGTAGGCGCTGTTGAACACCCCGGGGGTGAGCAGCACCACCTTGGGGGTATCGGTCCAAGGGGCTAGCTCCCGCAGGGTTTGCAGCAGGTGGGAGGGGTAATCGTCGATCGGTTGCACGGTGCGGCCGGCAAACAGGCTCGGGAACATCCGCTTCATCACCCGGCGGTTTTCCAGGAAGTAGGCGACGCCGGAGGGACAGCGCAGGTTGTCTTCCAGCACACGCCAGGTGCCCTCGCCGTCGCGCACCAGATCAAGGCCGGAGATATGGCACCAGCGTCCCAGGGGCGGCTGGAAGCCCTGCAGTTGGGGCCGCCAGCCCTGGGAGCTCTCCACGTCCTGCCGCGGAATCACACCGTCGTTGAGGATTTTTTGGGGTCCATAGACATCGGCCAGAAATAGGTCGATCGCCTCTAGCCGCTGGAACAGGCCTGCTTCGAGGCGTTGCCAGTCCGCGCTACCGATCAGCCGCGGCAGGGGGTCGAAGGGCAGGATGCGCTCACCCCCCTGGCTGCCGGAGCCATTGAGGCGAAAGGTGGCCCCCAGCCGCCGCAGCAACACACCGGCTGCTGCGTGATTGCGGTTCAGTTCATCGAGGCCCAGCTGGCCTAGGGAGGAGAGCAGAGGGCGTAGGGCAGTGCGAGGCTGATCAGGGGCGCTGAAATATTCGTCGTAGCCCCGATTTGGTCTGTATTCGGTAAACATGCCGCGCCACCTGCCATGGCGGGATCATGTCCACCCGCTGGGGTTGACGCCGGTGTGGATTGATACGGATGGCCAGCTCCGTCTCTGGCGGCTTCCTTCCTCGGCCATTAAGGTGAGACAACGGCAGCTCTTTGGGGCTTTTGTGATGCCCAGCCATCTCCCCAATCTTGCTGGCGATGCCTCCAGAGCGCCTGGGGTCTCCTGGTCCGAACCCTTCAGTAAAGATCCAGGGCGTTTTGAGGCAGAAACAATCCTCACCGGGGATGAATACCTAGAAATCCTGGGTCCCGACGATGGTCAGCGCCGCTTTGAAAGGTTGGTGGCGCCACCTTGTCGTCCGGTGCCGATTCAGCTGCTCAGCCCAGATGGCGAACCCCGCACCGAGTGGTTTTATGCCGACATCCTCGATATCAGCCTCGGTGGCTTGTGCCTGTTGATCACCGAAAACCATGAGTTACAGGTAGGTCAAAGACTGCTGGTTGATTTCAAGGTGCATCGGGCCACCGACTTGCATCGGGTGGCTGGCTTGGTGCGTTGGTTTGTGCGCTCCGGCACCGTTACCACCATGGGATTGGGCTTCAGCGAACCCCTGTCCCTGCTTCCCCAGCTGCTGCCGGAGCGGCGCAATCGCCTGCGCGACCCCAACACGGTGGCCGATTAGAGCAGGAAGTAGCGCTGGGCCATTGGCAGCACCTCGGCTGGTTCGCAGCTGAGGTGCACCCCATCGGCGAACACCTCATAGGTCTGGGGGTCAACCTCAACATTCGGCAGGGCCGTGTTGTTTTTCATTGAGGCCTTGCCGATGTCGCCGCGGGTGTTGGTCACTGGCACGCAGGGGCGTTTCAGGCCCAGCTGGCGGGGTAGGTCGGCATCGAGGGCTGCCTGGCTCATGAAGGTGAGGCAACTGGGGGCCAGGGCGGCCCCAAAAGCGGCAAACATCGGCCGGCCGTGCACCGGTCCGGGGGTGGGGATCGAGGCGTTGGCATCGCCCATCTGGGCCCACACGATTGAGCCGCCCTTGATCACCAATTCCGGTTTCACCCCGAAAAAGCCCGGCTTCCACAGCACCAGATCGGCAAGCTTGCCCACCTCCACCGAACCGATCTGGGAATCAAGCCCGTGGGCGATCGCCGGGTTGATCGTGGTTTTGGCGATATAGCGCTTCAAGCGGGTGTTGTCGTTGCGCCCTCCACTGGAAGCGGCGTCTTCGGGCAAGGCGCCGCGCTGGACTTTCATCTTGTGGGCGGTCTGGAAGGTGCGGGTGATCACCTCGCCCACCCGGCCCATGGCCTGGGAGTCGCTGGCGATGATCGAGAAGGCGCCCAGGTCGTGGAGGATGTCTTCGGCGGCAATCGTTTCGCGGCGGATGCGCGACTCGGCGAAGGCCACATCCTCCGGGATGCGTGGATCCAGGTGGTGGCACACCATCAGCATGTCGAGGTGCTCCTCGAGCGTGTTGCGGGTGTAGGGGCGGGTGGGGTTGGTGCTGCTGGGCAGCACGTTGGCTTCGCCGCAGATTTTGATGATGTCGGGGGCGTGACCGCCGCCGGCTCCTTCGGTGTGAAAGGTGTGGATGGTGCGGCCGCCGATGGCGCGGATCGTGTCTTCCACAAAGCCGGCCTCGTTGAGGGTGTCGGAGTGGATGCACACCTGCACGTCAAAGCGATCGGCCACCGTGAGGCAGCAGTCGATCGCGGCTGGGGTGGTGCCCCAGTCTTCGTGCAGCTTGAGGCCGCAGGCGCCGGCGCGCACCTGCTCTTCGATCGCTTCGGGGGTGGAGGCGTTGCCCTTGCCGTAGAAGCCCAGATTCACCGGCAGGCCCTCGGCGGCCTGCAACATGCGGGCCAGGTGAAAGGCGCCCGGGGTGCAGGTGGTGGCGTTGGTGCCGGTGGCCGGGCCGGTGCCGCCCCCCAGCAGGGTGGTTACACCGCTGGCCAGGGCCGTTTCAATCTGCTGGGGGCAGATGAAGTGGATGTGGGTGTCGATTGAACCGGCGGTGATGATGTGGCCCTCGCCGGCGATCGCTTCGGTGCCCGGTCCCACCACGATCGTCACGCCGGCCTGGGTGTCGGGGTTGCCCGCCTTGCCGATGGCGCAGATGCGGCCATCGCGCAGGCCGATGTCGGCCTTGACGATCCCCCACCAATCCAGGATCAGGGCGTTGGTTATGACTGTGTCCACGGCGCCCTGGCTGCGGGGTGTCTGGCCCTGGCCCATGCCGTCGCGGATCACCTTGCCGCCGCCAAACTTCACCTCATCGCCGTAGACAGTGAAATCTTTTTCCACTTCCAGAAACAGCTCGGTGTCGGCTAGGCGCAGCCGATCGCCGGTGGTGGGGCCGTAGGTCTCGGCGTAGGCGCGGCGGGAGATGCGATAGGGCATGGGGTGGGGTTGCCGGGATGGGCGTTAATCGAGCGGTCCGTTGACCAAGCCGTTGAAGCCGAAGATGCGGCGCTCGCCGGCGAAGGGCACCAGCTGCACCTCGCGGCTGTCGCCGGGCTCGAAGCGGATAGCCGTGCCGGCGGGGATGTCGAGCCGCAGGCCGCGGGCCGCGTCGCGGTCGAATTTGAGTGCGCTGTTGGCCTCAAAGAAATGGAAGTGGGAGCCCACCTGCACGGGCCGGTCGCCGCTGTTGGCCACCAGCAGCGTTGTCACGGGCCGACCGGCGTTCAGCACGATTTCGCCGGGCTCGGGCAGTAGTTCACCAGGGATCAGGGGGGGCATGGCGGATCGGGGTTGTGGGGCAGCGATCAGCGGATCGGGTCGTGCAGGGTCACAAGCTTGGTGCCGTCGGGAAACATCGCCTCGATCTGCACTTCGCTTACCAGCTCCGGAATGCCCTCCATCACCTGTTCACGGCTCAGCCAGGTGCTGCCCTCGGCCATCAGGGCGGCAACGGTCTTGCCGTCGCGGGCGCCTTCGATCACCTGAAAGCTGAGCCAGGCCACCGCCTCAGGGTGGTTGAGCCGCAGGCCGCGGTTGAGCCGCCTCTCTGCCAGCAGGGCGGCGGTGACTATCAGCAGCTTGTCCTTTTCCTGGGGGGTTAGGTGCATGAGCCAACTTTGGCAGCTTTAGGGCGCCTTGACCCGTTCAGCCTGAACCCAAGGGCTGTTCCTGGAAGGGCCATACCCGCGGCAGTTCCGGGGCGCTGAGGCCGCGTGCGGCCCGGATCCGGGCCCATACACTGGTGAACCAAAACCGGGCCGCCTGACTGGAAGGGCCGCGGTAGCGAGCGATCAGGCCCTGGTCTAGGGCTCCGCAGGCCAGGTCGCCCTCCAGGCCCTGGCGGTCGCTGCGGCAGTCGGCCAGCAGCTGGGCCAGGGCAGCGGCCCCCAGGGGCTGCGGCGCCGCCCACACCAGCGATCCCAGCACCGGTTGGCTCGCCATGCCGTGTTCTGCAGCGAGGCTGGCGCCGCTGATTTCCAGGGGATCCACCAGCTCCCAGCGGCGACCTTCGGGGCCGCGGCGACACACCTGCAGCCGTGAGCGCCAGCAGCCCTGGCCCAGGGTTTCACCAGCGGCACTGCGGCCCAGCCGTACGACGTCCATGCCCAGCCAGCTGGCCCCCGCTGCTAGCTCCACCGTGATGTTCTGCTCCAGCAGTCCGCCGGCAAACAGCACCAGCTCCTGGGGCAGCCATTCCAGGTCGCTGCCGGCTTCAAGGCTGAAGTGCAAACTCTGGCGGGCCCACTGGCCCTGCGGCACCAAGCGGGAGCGCCCCACCGAGCCATACACCTTCTGGGCCGCCACGCTGGTTAGCAGGGCCTGGCTACCTGGGGCTAGGTAGGCCCGCACCGTCAGTTGGTCGCCCCCCACCAGGCCGCCGGCGGTGTGCAGGAGGGGCAATTCGCAGCGGCCGTCTGCCTGGGGGTAGGCCCGCTGCAATTTCAGGGGGGAGGTGGCCCAGCCCTGATGCACCGTGACCAGCGGCTCCCCCGGACTGCCCTGCCTGGCCTTGAACTCCAGCTCAGCGGAGCCGTGCCAGCGGCCTGCCGCAATGGTGTTGGGATGATTCACCAGGCATGCTGTTTAAAGACCATGGTGCACCCGGCGATGGCCAGCTCCGAGCCTGCTGCCCAGCCTTTGGTGCTGAGTGAGCGCGGGCTGGCGGCAAGTCCGGGGGATGTTCCTGCCTTGGTGCTGGCCCTTTCAGCGGCGGAGCGCACCCAGCTGCGGGGGTTGCGTTGCACTGTCTGTGGCAGGCAGGTGCTGCTGCAGCTGCGCCGGGGAGCAGCCCTAGAACCCGGTGAGTGGCTGGCCGCCACGGCTGCCGAACCGCTGGTGCAGGTGCGAGCGGCGCTGGAGGAGCTGATGCAGGTGCGCAGCGCCGATCCCCTGGCCCTGCTCCAGGCCGCCTATCACCTTGGCAATCGCCACGTGGCGATGGAGATCAGGGCTGGTGAACTGCGCCTGCTCGCCGATTCCGTGCTGGCCCATCTGCTGGAGCATCGCGGCCTGCAGGTGGATCAGCTGCAGGCTCCCTTTCAGCCCGAGTCTGGTGCCTACGGCTCCGCTCATAGCCACAGCCATGACCACTAGCCGGTTGCGGTTGTTTCAACTGATCAGCCCGGCGCTGCCGGTGGGGGCCTTCAGTTATTCGGAGGGCTTGGAGGTGCAGGTGCAGCGCGGGCTTTTGCTGGACGGGGCTGGGGTGAGGGCCTGGCTGGAAGCTGAGTTGCAGCGCGGCACCTTGGCGCTGGAGGCGGCCAGTTTGCCCGGTTTGCTGCTGGCTGAACCAGCCGAATTGCGCGAGCGCGATAGCTGGTTGCTGGCCCTGCGGGAGGCGGCGGAGGTGCGCGCCCAGCAGCGCCAGATGGGGGCGTCGCTGCTGGGGCTGCTGGCCGATCTGGGCTTCAATCCGCCTGCCTTGAACCTGGCTTGGCCGGCAGCCTTTGCCCTGGCAGGCCGCGCCCTGGAGGTTGCCGCCACCGAGCTGGTGGAGGCCTACTTGTATGGCTGGGTGGCCAACCAGCTCAGTGCGGCGTTGCGGCTGGTGCCCCTAGGACCCACCGAGGCCCAGCGCCTGCAGCTGGGCCTGGCACCTTTGATTGCCGAGCGGGCCCTGGAACTGGTGGCTGCCGATCCCGATCAGCTTTGGAGCGGTGGTGTGGGTGCGGGTCTGGCCCAGTTGCGCCATGCCGAGCTGTACTCCAGGCTGTTTCGCAGCTGAGCGGATCGGATGAGCAAGCTGCGGGTGGGCGTGGCTGGGCCGGTGGGCTCGGGCAAAACGGCCCTGGTGGAGGCCCTGTGCCGGCGACTGCGCGATCGTCTGCAGCTGGCGGTTGTTACCAATGACATTTACACCCAGGAGGATGCCCAGTTCCTCACCCGAGTTGGGGCCTTAGAACCCGAGCGCATCCGCGGCGTCGAAACCGGTGGCTGCCCCCACACCGCCATCCGCGAGGACTGTTCGATCAACCGGGCGGCGGTGGCTGAGCTGGAGGCGGCCTTCCCCGATCTGGATCTGGTGCTGGTGGAGAGCGGTGGCGACAACCTGGCTGCCAGCTTCAGCCCGGAATTGGTGGATCTTTGCATCTATGTGATCGATGTGGCCGCTGGCGACAAGATCCCTCGCAAGGGCGGCCCGGGGATCACCCGCTCCGATCTGTTGGTGATCAACAAGATCGACCTGGCTCCCATGGTGGGAGCAAGCCTTGAGGTGATGGCAGCCGACACCGAATGCATGCGCCCTGGGCGCCCTTGGTGCTTTACCAACATCCGCAGCGGCGAAGGACTGGAGGCGGTGGAGAAGTTTTTGTGGGCTCAGCTGCCCTGATTAGCTTGTATTTACTGAATCGTAGCAACCACTACAAAGCCAAAGTGTGACAACTGGATACCTTCCAGTGACCGCTAAATAGCAGCGGAACATTCAGCGGTTTCCCGTAGGAGTTTTTATGAAGTCTTCCCTGATGCGCAAAACCACCATGCGTTATGTCGCTGGTGCTACGGCGATGGCAGCCAGCCTCTCGTTGGTGGCCTGCGGCGGCGGCGAAAAAGCCTCTGGCGATTTTGACGGTGAAGTGAAGGTGGGGATTCTGCATTCCCGCTCCGGCACCATGGCCATCTCCGAAAACACGGTGGCTGAAGCCGAGTTGATGGCGATCGAGGAGATCAACGCCAAGGGCGGGATCACCATCGATGGCAAGAAGCTGAAGATTGTTCCCGTCGAAGAAGATGGTGCCTCTGACTGGCCCACCTTTGCTGAGAAAGCTAAAAAACTGATCGATCAGGATCAGGTGGCTGTTGTGTTTGGTGGCTGGACCTCAGCTAGCCGCAAGGCGATGTTGCCGGTGTTTGAGGCCAAGGATCACTTCCTCTTCTACCCGATTCAATACGAAGGTCAGGAGTGCTCCAAGAACATCTTCTACACCGGTGCCACCCCGAACCAACAGGCTGAGCCGGCGGTCTCCTGGCTGCTCAAGAATAAGGGCAAAGACTTCTTCCTAGTGGGCTCCGATTACGTGTATCCGCGCACTGCGAACACGATCATGAAGGAGCAACTCAAGGTTGAGGGCGGTAATCTGGTGGGTGAGGACTACCTGCCACTTGGCAACACCGAGGTGGCGCCGATCATTGCCAAGATCAAGCAGGCCCTGCCCAAGGGTGGTGTGATCGTTAACACGCTTAATGGCGACAGCAATGTCGCCTTCTTCAAGCAGATGAAGGCTGCTGGCATCACCCCTGCCAATGGCTACTCGATCATGAGCTTCTCAATTGCTGAGGAGGAGGTTGCGGCAATTGGCCCCGAGTATCTTGAAGGCACCTATGCGGCCTGGAACTTCTTCCAGAGTCTCGACACCGCGGCTTCCAAGAAGTTCACTACTGATTTCAAGGCCAAGTACGGCGAGAATCGGGTCACCAACGACCCGGCTGAATCCGCTTACAACATGGTCTACCTCTGGGCCGCTGGAGCGGAGAAGGCCAATAGCGTTGATGACAACGCAGTGCGCAAGGCGCTAATCGGTGTGACTTTCGATGCCCCCCAGGGCAAGATCGAGGTGCAGCCCAATCACCACACCACCGAGCTGGTGATGATTGGTGAAGTCCAAAAGGACGGCATGTTCAAGATCATCGAAGACAAGGGTGTGCTTAAGCCAATTGCCTGGAACCAGTTTGTTCCAGAAACCAAGGGTTACACCTGCGATTGGACCCAGGATCGTCCTGATGCTGGCAAGTTCAAGATGTGAGCCTTCGGCTTGCCCATTGACTTCAGATCGGGGGAGCTTGTCTCCCCCTTTTCACTTCGTTTTTATTTTTTCCTCTTGCCGAGCCCTGTTGGGCGCCATGGATCTTCTTTACGACACACTCTTCAATGGCCTAGCCATCGGTTCTGTACTGGTGCTGGCCGCCCTTGGCTTGGCCGTTGTCTTTGGCTTGATGGGGGTCATCAACATGGCCCACGGCGAGTTGATGATGCTCGGCGCTTACACCACCTTCGTGGTGCAAAACCTATTTAAAAATGGACCCCTGGAGGGTCTTTTCCCCATCTACATTTTGGTGGCGATACCACTTGCTTTTTTAGTGAGTGGCCTGGCGGGCTTGCTGCTGGAAAAAACCGTGATTCGGCGCCTTTATGGCAGACCGCTGGAAACTCTCTTGGCCACCTGGGGGGTAAGCCTGATTTTGCAGCAATTTGTGCGCTCGGTTAGCAGTGCTTTTGTTGTGGGGCTTGTGGTGGCCGTGGCTCTTGGCTTGGTAGTGCCACGGTTGTGGCCCAGCTCCTGGGCTCAACGGCGCTGGACCCCATTGCTTGGAGTGGCTAGCTGGGTTATTTCTGGCCTGCTTGGCATCATTCTGGCCTCCGGACTGGGTGGTGTTCGGGTGCTGGATCAGCCCTGGTTTAGCGCTCGCAACCTAGACGTCACTGCTCCCCTGTGGTTGCGTGGCTCGGTTGAACTTGGCGGTGTCAATATGCCAACGGCACGCCTGTTCATTGTTGCTCTTACGGCGATTTCACTTGTGGCGGTGCATTGGTTTCTGCAGAAGAGCGTCTGGGGTATTCGCATCCGGGCCGTTACCCAAAATCGCTCAATGAGTGACTGCTTGGGTATTCCCACCGAAACCGTAGATGCACTCACCTTTTTGGTGGGATCGGGCTTGGCTGGAGTGGCTGGAGTGGCTGTGACTTTGCTTGGCTCGGTGGGCCCAAACCTCGGCGGCAACTACATCGTTGACTGCTTCATGGTGGTGGTGTTGGGAGGGGTTGGCAAACTTCTCGGCACGGTTGTAGCGGCCCTGGGTATCGGAGTGCTCAGTTATGTGATCGGTTCAGGCTCCCTACTGCTGCTCTGGCCAGCCATGCCAGCCGGCCTCAATGAGCTGATCACATTTTTTGCCACCACCTCGATGGCAAAGGTGCTCGTGTTTGCCCTGATCGTCGTGTTCCTGCAGTTCAGGCCCGCTGGCCTGTTCCCGCAGAAGGGACGGCTGGTGGAGGCCTGAACCATGGCGAAATTGCGCACCTGGTTGCCTTGGCTGCTGCTTGTGGCAGCAGCGTTGGTCTTGCCGGCAATCCTGCCGCCCTTCCGGCTCAACCTGCTGGGTCGGTTTTTGTCGCTTGGAATCGTAGCCCTGGGTATAGACCTGATCTGGGGTTTTACTGGCATGCTGAGCCTGGGTCAGGGCATCTTCTTTGCCCTAGGTGGCTATGCCATTGGCATGCATTTGCAGCTTTTATCTCTAGCGCCTGGGGAGTTGCCAGAGTTTTTCGGGCTTTATGGGGTCAAGCAAATCCCTGTTTTTTGGCAGCCGTTTCAGTCGTTTCTGTTTACGGGATTGTGCATTTGGGTGTTGCCTGCCCTAGTGGCTGGTGTGCTTGGTTATCTGGTTTTTCGCAATCGCATCAAAGGGGTCTATTTCTCGATTCTTACCCAGGCGGCCCTGCTGGTCTTTTTCAACTTTTTTAATGGCCAGCAGAAGCTGATTAATGGCACTAACGGCCTCAAAACCGATACCGCCCGGATCTTGGGTGAGCTGGTGGGCAGTGATGTCATGCAGCGCAATCTTTTTTGGCTCACTGTGGCGTTGGTGATCGCTGCGTGGTTGCTCTGCCGCTGGCTCACCCGTGGTCGCTTCGGCGATGCCTTGATCGCCATCCGTGACGACGAGCCGCGGCTGCGTTTCACCGGCTACAACCCCACTGCCTACAAAACCCTGGTGTTTGCCATTGCTGGAGCCATGGCTGGCGTGAGTGGTGCGCTGTACACCGTGCAGTCCGGCATTGTGTCGCCCCAATACATGGCCGTGCCTTTCTCGATTGAGATGGTGATTTGGGTGGCAGTGGGTGGCCGCGGCACCTTGATTGGAGCCGTGCTTGGTGCCGTTTTGATCAACTACGCCAAGAGCTTGGTGAGTGAACAACTGCCGGAAACCTGGCTGTTTATCCAGGGTGGTTTGTTCCTATTGGTGGTCACGGCGCTGCCTGATGGGTTGGTGGGCTGGTGGCGTCAGGGTGGCCCGCGCCATATCCAGGCCATGGTTGGCTGGCCACCATTGGCGCCCACCTATCCAGGCTTGGATCTCGACCCTGCGGCGCAGGCGGAGCGCCAGGCGTTTCGGTCCGATCTTCCTCCTGGAGGTGCTCCATGACTGCGTCTAATAGCGCTCAATTGGTCGCCCCGTTGCTGGAGCTACGCGGGGTAAGCGTCAGCTTCGATGGTTTTTGGGCCCTCAACGATCTCAACCTCTCCCTGGCACCCGGTGAGCTGCGGGCCGTGATCGGCCCAAATGGGGCGGGTAAAACCACCTTCCTTGATGTGATCACAGGCAAGGTGCGCCCCACCAAAGGCGACGTGGTGTTTCGGGGGCGCTCGTTGTTAGGCATCGCTGAGCACCGCATCGCTCGGCTAGGCATTGGGCGCAAATTTCAGACGCCGCGCGTCTACCAAAACCTCAGCCCTCGCCGCAATTTGGAGCTGGCTGTTAAAGGCAGCCACTCACCCTTCAAGCTGTTGTTTGGCAGCCTCGATAGCCGTCAGCGCCAGCGCGTTCAAGAGTTGCTGGCCGTGGTTGGCCTCGAGGCCCATGCCTCCCGGCGGGCCGGCAGCCTTTCCCACGGCCAGAAGCAGTGGCTTGAGATCGCCATGTTGCTGGCCCAAGACCCTTATGTGCTGCTGGTGGATGAGCCGGTGGCCGGCCTTGCCGAGGAGGAGACCGAGCGCACCGGTGCATTGCTGCGCAGCCTTGCTGGCGACCACACCGTGCTGGTGATCGAACACGACATGGACTTCATCCGTGAGCTCGATTGCCCTGTGACCGTGCTTCATGAGGGTCACGTGCTTTGTGAGGGCACGATGGAGACGGTGCAGAGCGATCCCCGCGTGATCGAGGTTTATCTCGGTGTTGAGGACGACGTATGACTGCTTCTGCCACCATGACCACCCCAGCCCAGGGCGAATCCAGCCGCTTGTTGAGCGTGCGCGGGCTCAATGTTTATTACGGCGAGAGCCACATCCTGCGCAACGTCGATCTATCGATTGCGCCTGGTCAGATGGCCTGCCTGATCGGGCTCAATGGAGTTGGCAAAACCACCCTGCTGAAGTCGATCATCGGCCTAGTGCCCCAGCGCAGCGGTTGCATCGAGCTGGCAGGCAGCGACTGCGGCGGCCTGGCCCCCCACCGCCGCGCCCGGGCTGGCATTGGCTATGTGCCCCAAGGGCGGGAGATCATTCCCCAGCTCAGCGTGCGCGAAAACCTGCTGCTGGGTCTGGAAGCCCTGCCGGGGGGTATGGGTCGCCATCGCCATATTGACCCGCTGGTGTTTGAGCTGTTCCCGGTGCTGGAGAAGTTTCTGGCCCGCCGTGGCGGCGACCTCTCCGGTGGTCAACAGCAGCAGCTGGCCATCGCCCGGGCCCTGCTCGGTAAGCCCCGTCTGCTGCTGCTCGATGAACCCACTGAGGGCATTCAGCCATCGGTGGTGCTCGACATCCAGCGGGCAGTGAGCCGGATCATTCGAGAGACGGGGATTTCGGTGTTACTGGTGGAACATCACGCCAGCTTTGTGCGCCAATCCGACTCTTATTACGCCATGCAGAAGGGCGGCATTGTGGCCAGTGGCGCCACGGCCGATCTCAGCTCGGAGATGATCCAGCGCTTTTTGAGCGTTTGAGGCTAGAAAGAGGCTGATCAAAGTCATACAGAAATTTGATGCGCGCTTCCCTTGTGGCGGCCTTCGCGGCCGGTCTGTGCAGCACCACCCTGGTTGCTGGTTTGGCGCCAGCCCAGGCCCAAACCTGCCAGTTCTTAGCGCCGGTGGGTGGCGATGGCGTCACCAACGTCATCACCAAAACGATTGGTGCAGGCAATCCCTTTGGCCGGCCCAATTGGAACACTGATTTCTTTGTGACCCAGCCCTACGGCAGCTACAAGTTTTTCTTCACCGCCAACTCCTCGGTGAGCGCCACGTACCCTATTCAGGGCTATCTCAAGTTCACTGACGGCTCCAGCTTGCAGGTGATCAATGAGTCGTTTGCACCCCAGATGGGCACCGGCCGCATGTGGGGCCCCTTCCCCGCCATTCCCGGCAAAACCGTGAGCCAGCTCAATTTTAAGATTGGAGCCAGCGCAGACCAGGCGGCTACTGGTTTCACCTATCGCATTTCCACCATGGGTTGCAACTGAGCTAGTCGGGAGCTGGTGGCGATCGGAAATACCACTAAGGCCCAGCTAGCTAGCGCAGCCAGCTGGGCCAAGAGACCCAGCGGCACTGAGGTGATGGCCACGATGCCGCCGAGGTACAGAAACCACCAAAGTCCATGACGTAGCTGCTGACGATCGGCAAGGGCAAACAGCCCGGCCGGCACCAGCACGATCAGGCTGGCTCCTCGCAGGGCGCTGGTGCCGCACCAGCTGATCGCCCAGGTGGCCAGCACGAAGGCGGAGCTGCACCAGACACCGGCCCATGGCAATCGGTAGGCCCGTTGGGTATCGGGCAACTGCTGGCGCAGGGCTATCAGGCTTACCGGGCCCATGGCCAGGGCGATCACCAAGGTGGCGGTGAGGAAGCTCACCACGGTTTGCCAGCTGGGGCCGTTGAGCAGCATCAACACCCCCATGGCCAGGCTCACTAATAGGGCAACTGAGGGCACGGCCTGGCGGTTGAGCCGCCCAAAGCTGCTGGGCAGCAGCCCGCAGCGCCCCATCATCCAGCTCACCCGCGCCGAGGCGCCCATGTAGGCCATGGCCGTGGCGCTCGGGGAGATCACCGCATCTAGCAGCAGCAGCCGCGCCACCCAGCCCAGACCCAGGCCCATGGCCAGGGCCACCAGGGGTCCGCCGTGGGCGGTGAGCTCAAGCCGGCCCCAGCCGCCAGCTAGTTGGTCGGGGGGGATGGATACCAGGAAGGCCAGCTGCAGGATTAGGTAGATGCCAAGGGAGATGGCGAGACCAAGGGCCATGGCCAGGGGCACGGTGCGCTGGGGCCGGCGGGTTTCGCCGGCCAGATCCATGGCGGTGCGAAAACCCAGCAGCGAAAACAAAATTCCGCCGCTGCTGATAGCCGTCACCATGCCCCGCAGGGTTTCGCCCGGGGGTAGGCGGCTGGCGGCGAGATTGCCCCAGTGGCCCGAAGCCAGCATCAGCGTGACCGAGATCACCAGGGGTATGGCCAGCTTCCAGGCGGTGAGCCCGTCGATCCAGCGGGCTAGCCAGCCCACCCCTGCCAGGTTGATCCAGGCCAGCATTGCCAGCAGGGCCGTGGCCAGGGCTAGGCCCGGACCGCTGAGCACCTGGCCGCTGCCCCCATCGGCCGTCAGCCAGGGGAAGCTGCTGGCTAGGTATTGCATCACCGCCAGCACCTCGATGGTGGGCAGGGCCAGGTAGGCGATCCAGGCGCTCCAGCCGCCGATGAAGCCGGCGGTGCGGCCGTGACTGAGCAGGGGGATCTGGGCCAGGGCGCCGGAACTGCTCACCAAGGAGCCCAGTTCGGCAAATACCAGGGCCAGGCTGAAGGCCAACATTCCGCCCAGTAGCCAGGCGCCGAGGGCTGCTGGGCCGGCACTGCGGGCGGCGTAAAAGGGGGCAAACAGCCAGCCTGAGCCAATAGTGCTGGTCACTACGGCGAGGGTGAGGCTGCGCAGCCCCAGCTGGCGCGAGAGTTCGGAGTTGGTCATCGACGGGTCATGGGCTGGCCTGCAGGAGTTGTCGCCAGAACGTCTCTGGCTTCTGATTGCCGCCGCCAGATGGAGCGGAGTTAGCTATCGGCAGGGCGCCCAGGTGGCTGATCGGCCGGCAGCCCAGGCTGTTGATCAACATGGCCGCCTCCCAGCTGGCCAGATCTTGCTCGTTGACCGGGGCTTCAGTGATCAGGCCCCGATCCAGACCCCGCTGCCGCATCACCCCAGGCAGGCAGCCGCTGCTCAGGGGCGGGGTGATCCAGGAGCCCCCGCTGCACACCAGCAGGTTGGCGCTGGTGCCGCAGCAGAGGCCGCCGGCGGAGCTGGCCAGCAGGGCGTCGTCGGCGCCGGCCTCCAGGGCCTGGCGGCGGGCCTGGATCGAGGCCCCGTAGGCGAAGCTCTTGCAGCGGCTCAGCAGGCTGGTGGCGCTGCGGGTTTCGGTGGCACTAACGATCACTCGCACCGGCTCAAAACACGGTTTGAAGGCACTGAGCTGCAGCCAGAAGCTGGGGCTGTTGATGCAGGGCGGGTCGATGCCCCGTGCACCGCTGCCGCGGCTCCAGTTGAGCCGCAGGGCGCCGCTGCTGCCAGGGGCCTTGCCGATGCCGCTGCGCTCGATCGCTGCGGCGATCAGGGGCTGCACGGTCGCCGCTCCTGGCGGTGGCGGCAGCCCCAGCAGCGCCGCCGAGCTCTGCCAGCGACCCAGGTGTTCCCCCAGCAGCCAGGCTTGACCTGCTTCCACCAGCAGGGTTTCAAACAGGCCATCGGCCAGCAGCAGGCCCCGGTCGCTGATCGGCAGGGTCAGGGTCTGCGGTGTGCCCCAGCGCCCTTGCCCGGTGCCGTCGCCCAACCAGGCGATCGGGGCGCTCATGCCAGGGCCTCCAGCAGCGGTTGCAGTTTCCAGCCCAACTCCTCGGCTTCGGCGGCGGGGTCGGAGTCGGCCACGATGCCGCAGCCGGCGTGGGCCCGTAGGCGCTGGCCGCGCAGCAGCAGCGAGCGGATCAGGATGTTGCTGTCGAACTGGCCGTCGACCCCAAGCCTGAATAGGGAGCCGCAGTAGGGCCCCCGCGGCACCGGCTCGAGGCCATGCAGGCGCTGGCAGGCGCGGATCTTGGGGGCGCCGGTGATCGACCCGCCTGGCCAGCAGGCCCGCAGCAGATCAACCGTGTCGAACCCCGGCTGCAGCTGGCCCCGCACCACCGAGGTGAGGTGGTGTACCTGGCGGTAGCTCTCCAGCCCCACCAGCTGGGGCACCTGAATCGAGCCTGGCTTGCACACCCGGCCCAGGTCGTTGCGCAGTAAGTCGACGATCATCACGTTCTCGGCCCGGTCCTTGGGGCTGGTCACCAGGTCGGCGGCGGCGTCGGCATCGGCGTCGGTATCGCCATGGCGCGGCCGGGTGCCCTTGATCGGCCTGGTTTCCACCTGCCCGCCCTCCCCCACCCGTAGGAACCGCTCCGGTGAGGCCGACAGCACCGCCTCCCCCGCCGCCGCGCCGCCGGCGATCGCCAGGCCAGCAAAGGGGGCGGCGCATAGCTCGCGCAGGCGGCCGTAAAGGCCGAGGGGATCGGCGGGGCTTGTTAAGGAGTGCTCGCAGCAGGCGGTGAGATTGGCTTGGAAAAGATCGCCGGCGGCGATCCAGGCCAACACTTGCTCCACCTGGGCGGCAAAGCGCTCCGGTGGGGTGTGCCAGTGCCAGGAGGCTGGCGCGATCGCGGCCGGGGATTGGCTCGCTGGCGCGGTGCCTAGATCAAGCCGCTCCAACAGGGCAGCGAAGCTGCTCAGCCGCGCTGGGTCTTGACCCTCGAGCCACTGCTGCTGGCTGCCATGGTCAAACACCAGCACCGGGTCGTGGCGGGCAGCCCAGAGCAGGGCCATGTCGGGCGACTGCCAATGGGGTGCCGGCTCCACCCAGGCCCCGGCTTCGTAGCTGAGCCAGCCCATCCAATGGCCGCCGCCAGCGGCTAGATCGGCCAGCAGCGCAAAGGGATCACTGGCGCCGGCCTCCCCCGGCAGGCCGCGGCAGATGCGCTGCTCCAGGGGCGCCAGGCCAAGGCGGCTGCAGGGGCCCTGGGCGCTGCCATCGCTATCGAGCCACACCAGACCTTCCCTACCCAGCTCGGCCGCCAGGGCTTGCACTAGGGGCCAGGGATCCCGCCAGGGCAAGGGGTGATATTGGGGCTCGCGGTGCCGGGGCGGGCTCATGCCCCAGCTGCCAGCAGGGCGGCATCGCGGATGCGGCAGCTGTCGCACACGCCACAGGGCCGCTCGCCGCCCTCGTAGCAGCTCCAGGTGCGCTCGATCGGCACGCCGAGCCGCCGGGCCTCTTGCACGATCCGGGTTTTGCTCCAGGTCACCAGGGGTGCCCAGAGCTGGGCGCCGTGGCCTTCGCGGCCGGCCTTGCTGGCAAGATCAGCCAGGCTCTGGAAGGCTTCGAGGTAGTCGGGACGGCAGTCGGGGTAGCCGGAGTAGTCGACAGCATTTACGCCCAGCACCAGCTTCTGGGCGCCGCGGGCCTCAGCCAGGCTCAGCGCCAAGGCGATGAACACGGTGTTGCGTCCCGGCACATAGGTGCTCGGGATCACGCCCGCCTCAACCCCGGCGCTGGGCACGGCGATGGCGGTGTCGGTGAGGGCGGAGCCACCCCAAGCGGCCAGATTGACGGCGATGGTGTGGTGTTCAGCCAGCCCCAGGAGCGGTGCCAGTTCGGCGGCGGCTTGCAGTTCGCGGCGATGGCGTTGGCCGTAATCCAGCGACAGCCCGATCACCCGGTAACCGGCTTCGATCGCCAGGGCCGCGGCGGTAGCCGAATCCAGGCCGCCGGAGAGCAGGGCGATGGCGAGGGGTGGGCCAGGCATGGGTGCGGCAGACACGGCTACTGGGCTGGCGATGGCGTTGAGGAGCTTGTACAGAAGTACATCTTCCCCAATGCCAGCGCCGCTTGCGGCCGCCACGATGGCCATAACCGTTGATATGGGGATATGGATTTGGCCAGGGGCATCAAGAACGCGGCGCTTGTTTTGCTGCTCGCTGCGGCGCCCGTCTCGGCGGTACCCCGGCTCGATCTCTCCAGTTACCCGAAAGTCGCTGCCGGCGACCGGCGCTGGGTGATTCAGCTGCCGGGGGTGCTGCCCCCCAACTCCGATGCCGCCCTGTCGTCAAACCCCGCCGACTGGCGGGTGCAGTTGCTGGTGGGACAAATGGTGCAACTGGATTGCAATCGCCAGATGTTCGGCGGCAAGCTCCGCGCCGTGAAACCCGCCCAGAAGGGTGGACCGGTGATCTATCGGGTCACGGATGTGGGGCAGTTGGCCTCCACCCGCATGGCCTGCCCGGCGGACCAGCCGCGCCGCCGCGGCTTTGTGCCGATGGCCGGTAAGGCGTTTGTGGTGCCCTACAACGCCAGTCGCCCGATCGTGGTCGATGCCCCCCGGCCGCTGGAGCTGCGCTGGCGTCTGTGGAAGGCGGAGGTCCAGGAGCGCCCGGCCAACCTGCTCTGATCAGCGCAATCCCAGCAACTTGTGGCTCTGCAGGCTGAGCCGCCATTGGGGGTTGCGGCGCACGTAATCGATCGCCAGGGTCTGGCCGGCTGGGCAGTCCCAGCCCGGTTGCAGCAGCAGTTGGGGGCCAGGGCTCCCGCCGCGCGCCTCCCGGGCCTGGGCGGCCATGGCTTGGGCGAAGGCCAGATCGGCGGCCTCGTGCACCACCACCTTGAGCTCCTGGCAGACGGCCAGCAGCTCTGCGGTGGGAGGGCGGTGGCGCTTTGGCGAAAGGGTGATCCAGGCGAAGCGGCCGCTGAGTGGATCCACGCCGCTGGTTTCCAGGTGCAGGGGCAGGCCCGAGGGCTCCAGGGTTTGGCAGAGCGGGCCAAGGTTGTGGTGCAGCGGTTCACCGCCGGTGATGACAACAAAAGCGGCACCGGCTTCGGCGGCGGCCGCGGTTGCGGCGGCTAGTGCGGCCAGGGATTGCTGGGGGTGCGCTTCGGCCGGCCAGGAGTGTTTGGTGTCGCACCAGGGGCAGGCCACCGCGCAGCCCCCCAGGCGGATGAAGAAGGCGCTGCGGCCGGCGTGCAGGCCTTCACCCTGCAGGGAGTGGAAGGTTTCCACCACTGGCAGGGCACTTGCTGGCAGCGAATCGGCGGCCAGGGGCTGGGGCACCGGGCTTAGGGGAATGGAATTGCCAGATTGGTCTAGCGCTTGGCTTTCCTTTTGGTGTGGAGTGCTTGTGTGCGGGGGAGCCCAAGCCAATGGCGCTTTATTTGCATCTGTTTGTAATTAGGACTTGTTAGAGCTGAGCAAAGCCATAAACTATATTGATAGAATAATTGATATGCATTGGATAGCTTTGTGCGGTTTCGCAAAGTCGCGCAACCGCTTTATTCTTTCTAAATCGCTCAAGAGCACGCTTATTTATGTCTGCTGAGTCTCAAGAGAGTCCTACCGTTTCGCTCCAAGACTTGGCTCGCCTCGGTTTGCTTGAGCCCTACGTGCAAGCTAATTTGCTGGCCTTGGCGGCTAGCGATGTTGCTTTAAGCGATGAGCAAATAGATGCGGCTAGGCAGGCTTTTTGTCGTCAGCACCAAATCCGCGACGGTGAGGCCCTCAAGGCCTGGGCTATAGCCCGCATGCTCAGCCCCGCCGCCCTTGAGGCGCAGATGCGGCAGCCCCTGCAGCTGCAGCTTCTCTGCCAGCGTGATTTCTCCGCCAAGGCAGAAGCTCGCTTTCTGCAGCGCAAGAACCAGCTCGATCGCGTTGTCTACAGCCTGCTGCGTCTCCGCGATGGTGGTCTCGCCCGCGAGCTCTACTTACGTATTGATGATGGCGATGCCAACTTCGCCGATCTAGCGGCCCGCTACGCCGAAGGCCCCGAGCAGGCCACCCGCGGCATTGTTGGCCCGGTGCCCCTCACCCAAGCCCACCCTGCCTTAGTTGATCGTTTGCGCACCGCTCCCCCTGGCGTAGTGCTCGAGCCCTTCCAAGTCGAATCCTGGTGGCTGGTGGTGCGGCTCGAAAGCCTTACTTCCGCCACCTTCGATGAGGCCACTGCCGCCCGCATGGCTCAAGAGCTGTTCGAGCAGTGGATCTCAGAGCAAGTTGAACGACGTCTTGCCGATCTGCGACCCCTGACTGAATTGGCCGTGTCCGGCGATGCGGGCCAGAACGCCAGCCCAGGCTCATCATGAATGCCATGGACGATTCCGCCCCTTTGCAGCTGCCCGCCCATCCCGCCTTTGCCGGGTTGTCGCACGCCAGCGCCGAGCGTTTGCAGCTGCAGCTCAGCCTGCGTCGGTTTGCTGTTGGTGATCCCCTTTGTCTTGGGGGCTTGATTCCATCTGAGATTCTGCTGATCCAATCCGGCACAGCTCGCTTGCTGGTGCGGGACCAGGGCCGCCTGCGCACCGCAGAAAAGCTGGGACCGGGCAGCTTTGTGGGCCTGGCCTCCCTGTTGCGAGCTGCTCCCTGTGAGGAGGTGAGCGCTGGCTCCGAAGTGGAGGCCCTGGTGCTGGCCGATTCCCTGATCCTGGAGCTGCTGACCAGCGAACCCTCCTTCGCCCAGTGGTGTGGCTCCCACTTATTTACCGCTGAATTGGCAGCCCTACTGGCCCTGCTGCTTGAGCAGCACCCCCAGGCCCGCACTTCGATCCAGGAGTTGCTGGATCAGGCCCGCCCCCAGGCCCGACTGGTGCCGCCTGAGCCTGCTGCCCTAGCTGCCCTGCCGATTGAGTTCAGCTTGCTGGCCGCTAGCCACAACTTGCTCGATCACCCCCTCGGGGCAGCGCTCAATCCCCGCCAGGGTGTGCCGGCTGCCACCCCACCACTAGCGCCACGCCTGATCGCCCTGCCTGCGGAGCTGCTGGCGCCGGTAGCTCCAGTGCTGGAAGCAGAGCTGATGCCGGAGGGTTCCGGCAGCTCCGGCCAACCTGCCGGCTCCAATCCGCCTTTGGCTTCAGCCCTGGATCTGGGCCAGCGGGACCGCACGGCTCTGCAGCTGCTGCGCGGCAATGGCCCCCTCGAGGAAACCCTCGCCTGTTTCCAGATGCTGGCGGCGGAGCTCAAGCTGCCCTTCCGCCGCGATGCGATCGAGAAGATCCTGCGCGATGTGCTGCGCCGCGGCCAGACGCCCGACCTGCAGCTCTGCGGCAATCTCGCCGCGATGATGGGTTTGCACGTAAGCGGCGTGCGGGTGCCTGCCAATCAGGGCACGCGCCTGCAGACCCCGGCCCTGATCCCATGGCAGGGCGGGTTTGCCGTGGTCCGGGGCGCCAATGCGCGAGGTTTGCTGCTGGCCTCCCCGCGGCAGGGCTGGGTGGAAATTCCCCCCGACCAGCTTCCTGAGGCTTTCCCAGACGGCATCGATGTGCTGATGCTGGAGCGCAGCTCTGCCACCCCCGAGCAGCGCTTTGGTTTTGCCTGGTTCTGGCCAGCTCTGCAGCGCTACCGCGGCATCCTCACCCAGGTGCTGATCGCCTCCTTTGTGGTGCAGCTGTTCAGCCTGGCCAACCCCCTGCTGATTCAGGTGATCATCGACAAGGTGATCAACCAGCGCAGCCTCGATACTTTGCAGGTGCTGGGCTTTGCCCTGGTTGTGGTGACCTTGATGGAGGGTTTGATCGGCGCCCTGCGCACCTTCCTATTCAGCGAAACCACTAATCGCATCGATCTGCGTCTCGGCGCCGAGGTGATCGACCACCTGCTGCGGCTGCCGCTCAATTACTTCGACCGCCGTCCCGTGGGTGAACTCGGCACCCGTATTGCTGAGCTGGAGAAGATCCGTAATTTCCTCACCGGTCAAGCGCTCACCACCCTGCTCGATACGGCCTTCTCGGTGATCTATATCGCCGTGATGCTGCTTTACAGCTGGGTACTCACCTTGATCGCCCTGTGTGTGCTGCCGATTCAGATCGGTCTCACCGTGCTGGGCGCGCCCCTGTTCCGCCGTCAATACCGCGATGCGGCCCAGGAGAACGCCCGCACCCAGAGCCACCTTGTTGAGGTGCTCACCGGCATCCAGACGGTGAAGGCCCAGAACGTGGAGATGATCAGCCGCTGGAAGTGGCAAGACCTCTACGGCAAATACATCTCCCGTACGTTTGAAAAAACCATCACCGGTACGGCCCTTACCGAAACCTCCCAGGTGCTGCAGAAGCTCTCCCAGCTGCTGGTGCTCTGGGTAGGCGCCTCTTTGGTGCTCTCCGGCGACATGACCCTGGGCCAATTGATCGCCTTCCGGATCATCTCTGGCTACGTCACCCAGCCTTTGTTGCGGCTCTCTTCGATCTGGCAGAGCATCCAGGAGCTCAAGGTTTCCTTTGAGCGCCTTGCTGATGTGGTCGACACCCCGGAGGAATCAGATGAGGCTGATAAGCAGAAGATTCCTCTGCCGCCCATCGCCGGCGAGGTGCGTTTCGACGACCTCTGCTTCTCCTTCACCCCAGGCGGCGCCCAGGTGTTGCGTCACATCGACTTCACCATCGCCGCCGGTACCTTTGTGGGGGTGGTGGGCCAGAGCGGTAGCGGTAAGAGCACCCTCACCAAAATGCTGGCTCGCCTCTATTCACCAGGCAGCGGCCGGATCCTGATCGACAACTACGACATCGACAAAGTTGAGCTCTATTCGCTGCGGCGCCAAATCGGCATTGTGCCCCAGGAGCCCCTGCTTTTCACCGGCACGGTGGCAGAAAATATTGCCCTCACCGATCCCGATGCCAGCAGTGATTCGATCGTGCAGGCGGCACGGCTGGCCTGCGCCCACGATTTCATCATGGAGCTTCCTGCTGGCTACAGCAGCAATGTGGGTGAACGCGGCGCCGGCCTTTCCGGCGGCCAGCGGCAGCGGCTGGCCCTGGCCCGCACCCTGCTCTCCCAGCCGCGGCTGCTGGTGCTCGATGAAGCAACTAGCGCCCTCGACTACGACACCGAGCGGCGCGTTTGCGACAACTTGCTCGACAACCTCAAGCACTGCACCGTTTTCTTCATCACCCACCGGCTCTCCACCATCCGCCGGGCCGATCTAATCGTGATGATGCACGAAGGATCCATCGTGGAAACAGGCACCCACGATGAGTTGATGGAGCGCCGAGGTCGCTATTACGCCCTTTACCGCCAGCAGGAGGTCAACTGATGTCGATTGTGCGCCGCGCTCAAAACGCTATCGAGCGCCGGGTTCAGACCAGCCATGAGGAGATGGCGCTGCAGCAGTCGCGCTTTTTAGCGCGTGCTATCACCTGGGCCCTAGTGGGCACCACAGCTGCTGGCCTGGCCTGGCTGGCTTTCGCCAAAACCGACGAGGTGGTGGTGGCCTCAGGCAAGCTCCAGCCGATTGGTGATGTCAAAACCATCCAGATGCCGGTGGGCGGTGTGCTGGAAACCATGCTGGTCAAGGACGGGCAGCGGGTGACGAAGGGGCAGGTGCTGCTGCGCCTCGACAACGAGGCCACCCTCGATCGTCAGGGGAGCCTGCGTACCACCATCATCGCCAAGCAGGCCCAGCTGCGCCTCAAGGAGGTGGAGCTGGCTCGCTATCTCAACCTCAACGACACCGAGCAGACGGTGACACGCCAGAACCTGGTGCTTGAAACCGAAATCCTGCAGCGGCTTGAGGTCCTTAAGGCGGTTGGGGCATCTGCTGAGTTGCAGTATCTGCAACAGCGCAACAAGGTGCGTGAGGTTGATGGCGAGCTCGCCAAGCTCAAGGTAGATCGCTTGCGTCAAATTGCGATCATCGAGCAGGCGCTGGAGCAGATCAAAGGAGAGCTGGCCGATCTAGGCAGCAAGCTCACTGAGCTCCAGGTCAATATCCGCTACCAGGATGTGCGCTCCCCGGTGGATGGGGTGGTATTTGATCTCAAGCCAACAGGCCCAGGCTTTGTGGCCCAAGGCAGTGAGCCGGTAATGAAGATTGTTCCCTTTGATGCGCTCCAAGCCAAAGTGGAGATTGAGAGCAGCGATATCGGCTTTGTGCGAGTTGGTCGCCCTGCTGATATCAGTATCGATTCCTTCCCGGCTACCGATTTCGGCGTGCTGCTTGGCACCGTTAAGGGCATTGGCTCCGATGCCTTGCCTCCAGATGAGCGCAACCAGACCTACCGCTTCCCAGCCACGATTGCCCTCGATTCTCAGCAGCTCAAGCTGAAATCTGGCAAGAGCCTGCCTTTGCAGGTGGGTATGTCACTTACGGCCAATATCAAGCTGCGCAAGGTTACTTACTTGCAGCTTTTACTTGGAGAATTTAAAGACAAAACAGATTCACTCAAGCAAATCTGATCAATCTTGCTGCGGCAGGCGCTGCTGGGCGGCCTCGATCAATCCTCGGAATAGGGGGTGAGGCTTGCCGGGGCGGGAGAGAAATTCGGGGTGATATTGGCAAGCTGTGAAAAATGGGTGACTCTGTAGCTCGATTAATTCAACTAAACGGCCATCTGGCGAAGTGCCGCTGATTGTGTAGCCAGATTCGGTGAAGAGACTGCGGTAAGCGTTGTTGAATTCGTAGCGATGGCGGTGGCGTTCGTATACAACCTCGTCGCCATAAAGGCGATGGGCCATCGTGTCTGCAGCTAGGCGGCAGGGGTAAACGCCAAGTCGCATCGTGCCGCCCAGATCAACTACGTCTTGTTGCTCAGGCAGGAGGTGGATCACGGGATGGGGCGTGTCTGCATCAAGTTCGGCGCTGGTGGCACCGGCCAAGCCCGCCTGGTTGCGGGCCCACTCGATCACGGCGCACTGCATGCCTAGGCATAGGCCTAGGAAGGGCACCTGCTGTTCCCGCGCCCAGCGGATTGCCGCCACCTTGCCGTCCACACCGCGGTTGCCGAAGCCGCCGGGCACCACCACCGCATCCATGCCGGCCAGCAGAGCTTCCGCGCCTTGGCTTTCGAGCTGCTCGGCGCATACCCAGTGCAGATCAAGCGAAGCATCCCGATCCAGGCAGGCGTGGCGCAGGGCCTCCACCACCGATAGATAGGCGTCGTTGAGCTGCACGTACTTGCCTACCAGCGCCACCTTCACTGCCGGGCCGGGATGGCGCAGCTTGGTTACCAGCTCCTGCCAGCGGGCCATGTCGCTGTTGTGGTCTGTGAGCTGCAGCACCTCCAGCACCTCGCGGCAGAGCCCCTCCTGCTCCATCGCCAGCGGCACCGCGTAGATGCTGTCGGCGTCCAGGGCCTGGATCACGGCCCGCTGCGGCACGCCGCAGAAGCCGCCGATCTTGCGGCGCAGTTCGTCGCTCACGGGCCGGTCGCTGCGGCACACCAGCACATCGGGCTGGATGCCGATCGAGCGCAACTCCTTCACCGAGTGCTGGGTCGGCTTGGTCTTGAGTTCCCCCGAAACGCCGATGAAGGGCAGCAGGGTGACGTGCACGTAGGCCAGGTCCTGGCGGCCCACATCGCCCCGGAATTCGCGTATCGCCTCAAGAAACGGCAGCGATTCGATATCGCCCACCGTGCCGCCGATCTCGCCGATCACCACGTCGGCATTGCTGTTGGCGGCTACCCGATGGATGCGCTCGCGGATTTCGCGGGTGATGTGGGGGATCACCTGCACGGTGCCGCCGTTGTAGTCGCCGCGGCGCTCCTTGTTGATCACCGACTGGTAAATCGAGCCGGTGGTCACGCTGTTTAGGCGCGACATGGCGGTGTCGGTGAAGCGTTCGTAGTGGCCCAGATCCAGATCGGTCTCGGCGCCGTCCTCCGTGACGAACACTTCACCGTGTTGGTACGGGCTCATCGTGCCCGGGTCCACGTTCAGATACGGGTCGAGCTTGAGGATCGAAACGCTGTAGCCGCGGCTCTTGAGCAGGCGCCCCAGGCTGGCGGCCACGATGCCCTTGCCGATGCTCGACACCACGCCGCCGGTGACAAAGACGAACTTGCTCATATCCCGGTGGCTGACCCTTCAATGTACCGGGCGCTGCCAGCGGGGCTGGCTCCTTGCGGGGTTGGCTGGGTTCGGCGGTCACGCCTGCGGCGCGGGCAACACCGCGCTCACCGCAGCCAACCTCGCAGCGGGCGCCGACCGGCCGATCTCAGCGGCACCAGGGATTACGCCTCGAGCAAGCTGCGCAGCATCCAAGCGGTCTTCTCGTGGATCTGCAGCCGTTGGGTGAGCAGGTCGGCGGTGGGTTGGTCGTTGGCCTCTTCGGCGGTGACCATGACGCCGCGGATGGTGCGGGCTACAGCCTCGTGGCCCAGCACCAGCTCGCGCACCATCTCCAAGGCCGCCGGGATGCCCTGGGTTTCGGCGATTGAGGAGAGCTGGCCGTAGGTGGCACCGCCAAAGGGAGCTGGGCAGCCAAGGGCGCGGATGCGCTCGGCGATGGCGTCTAGGGCGTTCCAGAGCTCGGTGTACTGCCCCATAAACATCAGGTGCAGGGTGTTGAACATCGGCCCGGTGACGTTCCAGTGGAAGCCGTGGGTTTTGGCGTAGAGCACGGTGCTGTCGGCCAGCACGCGGCCCAGACCTGCGGCGATCTCCAGCCGCTGGGCTTCCGGGATGCCGATGTCAATGTCGGTTGCCATGGCAACTTATCCGTAGTGACTTCGTTTTAGCCCGGATGGGCTGGTTTAGTCGAGGCTGCCCAGATAATCCTTCACGCGGCAGCGGTTCTGGGGTTGGCGCAGTTTCAGCAGGGCCCGGGATTCGATCTGCCGCACCCGCTCCCGGGAGAGCTGCATGGCAGCGCCGATCTCAGTCAGGCTGCGGGGAGTGTCGTCTATTAGCCCGAAGCGTTGACGGATCACCTCGGCTTCGCGGCTGCTCAGGTCTTCAAGCAGGGCCTCGAGGTCGTTGTGCAGCTGCTCGCGGGCGAGTTCCTGCTCAGGTGTGCCGTGGCCGTCTTCCAGCAGGTCGCCGAGCTGCATTTCGTGCTCCTTGCCCACCCGGGCCTCCAGGGAGACGGGTTTGGGCAGCTGCAGCAGCATTTCGCGGATCAGCGCTTCGCTGAGATTCAGCTCCTGGGCGATTTCAGCCACGCAGGGCAGGCGGCCTAGCCGGGCGCTGAGTTCACCCTGGGCCCGTTTAATGCGGTTGAGCTTCTCGGTGATGTGCACCGGCAGCCGGATCGTGCGGCTCTGGCTGGCAAGGGCCCGGGTGATGCCCTGGCGAATCCACCAGTAGGCGTAGGTGCTGAAGCGAAACCCCCGGGTCGGGTCAAAGCGCTCCACGGCCCGCTCCAGTCCCAAGGTGCCCTCCTGCACCAGATCCAGCAGGTCCATGCCCCGGCGCTGGTACTTCTTGGCCACTGACACCACCAGGCGCAGATTGGCCTGGATCATCCGCTCCTTGGCCCTTTTGCCTCGGTGCAGGGCCAGTCGTCGCTCTTTGGCGGCCACTTCGTCCAGTTCACCTGCGCCCGGTTCGTCTTTGTCCGGTTCGCCCTGGCGCAGTAGCTGTTCTCGCCGCTGCACCAGCCGGGCCAGGATGAGCTCCTGCTCCTGGGTAAGCAGGTCCACCCGACCGATGTCCTGCAGATAAAGCCGCACCGGATCGGTGCTGGTGGGGGTGTGGGGCACGCCCAATGCATAAGTGGTGCTTCACCGTTGCTGCGCTGGGCAGCTGCGGCGCCAAATGCCCCGTTTTGTTTTGGCTTTGGGTTTTGGTTTTCAGTTTTATTTTTCAGTTTTGGCTTTCAGTTGTGTCTTTGGGCTTCAGCTGTCGTCTTCCTCAACCCAGGTGCTGGCCACATGCAGCTCGTCGAGTTGTTTGGTGGCCACACCGCCAGGGGCGCCGGTCATCAGGCAGCGGGCCTGCTGGGTCTTGGGGAAGGCGATCGTGTCGCGGATCGACTCCTCACCCGCCAGCAGCATCACGATCCGATCTACGCCGTAGGCCAGGCCGCCGTGGGGTGGGGCACCCATGTCGAGGGCGTCCATCAGGAAGCCGAATTGCTGGTTGGCCTCCTTCAGGGGCAGACCAATGGTTTGCAGCACCTGGCGCTGCAGGGCCGAATCATGAATGCGCAGCGAGCCGCCGCCTAGCTCGAGGCCGTTGAGCACTAGGTCGTAGGCCTGGGCGCGGGCCGTGGGCAGGGTGGTGGCCCAGGCGGCGGGGTCTGCCCCAAGGTCGTCTGCGTTGGGGGCGCAGAAGGGGTGGTGCAGGGCCTCGAGGCGGTTTTCGCCGGCGTTGAACTCAAACATCGGAAAATCCACCACCCAGAGGAAATTCCACTGGTCGTTGTCTCGGTCGGCCGGCACCAGGCCGAGCTCGCGGGCCAGAAATTGGCGCACCCGATCGAGGGCCTTATTCACCGTGGCGGTGTCGCCGGCGCCGAACAGCAGCAGGGTGCCGGGGCTGGCACCGGTGCGCTCCAGCAGTTCCGCCTTCGTGGCCTCAGAGAGGTTGTCCTTGATGGCGCCGATCGTGTCGATCTCGCCGCCCTCGCGCACCCGGATGAAGGCCAGGCCGCCTGCCCCAGCCTTCTGAGCCTCGGAAAACACATCGCCGCCGGGCTTGATGCGCACGTTGCTAATGGCGTCGTTGCCACCAGGCACGGCGATGCACTTCACGGAGCCGCCGGCGGCCACTGCGCCGCTGAATACCTTGAAGCCCATGCCGGCCACCAGGTCGGAGACATCGGTGAGCTCCAGGCCATAGCGGGTGTCGGGGCGATCGGTGCCGTAGCGGGCCATGGCCTCATGCCAGCTGAGCCGCGGGAAGGGACGGGGCAACTCCACCCCTTTCACGGCCTTCCAGATCGAGGCGATCAGGGCCTCGTTGAGCTCCAGGATCTGCTCCTGGTCCATGAAGCTCATTTCGATGTCCAGCTGGGTGAATTCCGGCTGGCGATCGGCGCGCAGATCTTCGTCGCGGAAGCAGCGGGCCATCTGGTAGTAGCGCTCCAGGCCGCCCACCATCAGCAGCTGCTTAAACAGCTGGGGCGATTGGGGTAGGGCAAACCACTCACCACCGCAGACCCGGCTGGGCACCAGGTAGTCGCGGGCGCCCTCGGGGGTGGAGCGGGTCAGCACCGGCGTTTCCACCTCGATAAAGCCCTGGTCTTCCAGGAAGCGGCGCATCGCCTGCACGGTGCGGTGGCGCAGGCGCAGGTTGCTGTTCATGCGCTCGCGGCGCAGGTCGAGGTAGCGGTGGCGCAGCCGCAGCTCTTCGCGGGTGTTCTCTTCGTCGTGCACCGACACGGGGAAAGGCAGGTTGCCCTTCACGGCGTTGAGCACGGTGATGGCGCTGGCCAGCACTTCGATGCGGCCGGTGGCTAGTCGGTCGTTGATGGCATCGGCGGGTCGCTCCCGCACCTTGCCTGCCACCTGAATCACCGTTTCGTTGCGCAGGTGCTCCGCTATGGCGAACATCTCGGCGCCATTGTCGGGATCGACAGTGATCTGCACGCTGCCGCTGCTGTCGCGCAGGTCGACAAAAATCACGCCGCCGTGGTCACGACATCGGTCTACCCAGCCGCAGAGCTGCACGGCCTGGCCGCTGGCGTCGTGACGCAGGTCGCCGCATCCGTGGCTGCGCATGCTGAGATCCGGAGTGAATGGGCGATTGTCCCACCCGGTGGCGTCAGCGCCGGGCTGTTCCCGCGTCAGCGCTGATAGAAGGGACGCCTCACCACCAGCGCTGGCTCGGCCTTGCTGCGAATCTGCACCGCCAGCTCGGTGCCCAGCTTGGCGGCGCTCGCTGGTACGTAGGCCAGGGCGATCGCTTCTTCGAGGCTGGGTGACCAGCTGCCGCTTGTGATTTGCCCCACCGGCTCACTAGCCACTGGAGCCCCGGCCGCCAACACCGGGTAGCCATGGCGGGCGATGGCGCGGCCCTGCAGCTTCAATCCCACCAGGCGCCGCTGGACTCCCGCGGCGCTCTGGCGCTCCAGCACTTCGCGGCCAATGAAGGCTTTGGGCATTTCCAGGTGCACCAGCCAGCCCAGGCCGGCCTCCAGGGGTGTGGTGTGCTCGTCCAGCTCGTGGCCGTAGAGGTGCATGGCGGCTTCCAGGCGCAGGGTGTCGCGGGCGCCGAGGCCGCAGGGGCTGACGCCGCTGGCCAGCAATTTGTCCCACAGGAGCAGGCCGTCTGGCCGGTTCAGCAGCAGCTCGAAGCCGTCTTCGCCGGTGTAACCAGTGCGGCCCACAAAGGCGCTGACGCCAGCCAGTTTCAGCTCCCGGTGGCCGAAGCGGGGCAGGCCGCTCAGGTCGGTACCCGCCAACTCCTCTAGCCGGGCGGCCGCCTCCGGGCCCTGCAGGGCCAGCAGCACGCCATCACCCTTGCGATCTTCAACACGGATGCCAAGGGGCTCTAGCTGGCTGCAAATCCAGGCGGTGTCGGCTGCGGCGCAGGCGGCATTGATCACGAGCAGCAGTTCGTGGCACTGGCCATTTGCCTGCCAGCCCCTGTCGTAAACGATCAGATCGTCGCGGATGCCGCCCCGCTCGTTGAGCAGCACCGTGTAGCAGGCCTCGCCGGGGCCAATGCGAAACAGGTCGGTGGGCACCAGAGACTGCAGGGCTTCTTTGGCGCCTGCGCCCCGCAGGGTCAGCACCCCCATGTGGGAGATGTCGAAGATGCCGCAGCGGCGCCGCACGGACTGGTGCTCTGCCACAAAGCCCTCAAATTGCACTGCCATCTCCCAGCCGGCAAAGGGCACCATCCGGCCACCAGCAGCTTGGGCGGCTTCAAACAGGGGGGTGCGTTTTAAACCCATGGCCGGATCCTATGCAGGCCTGCGGAATCAATAAGGAACCTGGAAGATTCGCTGTATTCGCTACCACTTTGACGAAACGTCCATACCTTGAGAGACCAGATCACTCCTTTGGATGGGTCAGCGCCCTTGCTGCCGCAGCTGCCGCCATTGCGCCCCACCCAGTGGCGCTGAATTCGGCTGGTGTCAGCTGCGCCAGCTGCCGATTCATCCCGAATTGGCCCTGGAGCTGTGGTGCCACCACTGGACGGCCCGGCCGCCGCGGCTGCCTGCGATCAGCGCGGAGGCAGTTGCTGGGGGGACACCAGCCCAGCCGAACCAGCAGCTCAGTCTTGAATCAGCTTTTGGCAAAAGCTGAAGAAAATCTGTAATTTGGCCTGGATTCGGGGCTTATTCGGCTTTTGTGCTCGCCATGGCTAGCGGCCTTGGGCGGCAGAGCTGTATTAAGGGATTCTGGTTTCGATTAGGGGGTATGGGGCATGGTGGCTTCGGTGGCGATCACGACCCCGCTGGAGCTGATGGCGGCTCAGGTGGATTGCGAGGTTCTCACTCTGCCCACCGGCTCCAAGGTGTTTTCCAGGGGCTCTCGGGCCGATTCGATTTATGGGGTGCGCCGCGGCATCATCGAAGTGATCGGCGAGAGCGGCGAGAAGCTTTGCTACCGCCCCGGCGAGCTGTTCAGCTATCAGGACATCCTTTGGCGCGACGGCATTTATCGCAACGAAGCCGTGGCCCGTACCCCTGTTGAGATCCTGCGGCTAGATCGCCTGCGCTTCCTCAACTTGCTGCACAACCATCCGACTCTGGCGGTGCTGCTGATCAGCCAGCAGCACGAGCGCCTGCGCGAGCAGCGCACCAGCGGCACCTGCTGCTATTGATCCAGCAGAAACAGCAGGCTGCGCACCACCTTGGCGGCCAGCACGCTGCTCACGCCGGTGGCATCCAGCATCGGCGCCAGCTCCACCACATCGGCGGCCACCAGGTTGTGGTGGCGCAGCTCCTCCACGAGTGCCGCGAAATCACCCCAAAGGAAGCCGCCGGGCTCCGGTGTGCCGGTGCCGGCCATCACCGCCGGATCAAACCAATCGAGATCCACTGTGAGATAAAGCGGCTTGCCCCGCAGGGGCTTGAGCGCCTCGGCCATCTGCTCGATCGCCACTAGCCGGCCCGACTGCCGCAGCTCGGAAAATTCCTCGCGGCTGCCGCTACGGATGGCGATCTGCAGCAGCTGCTGGCTGGGCAGCACCTCCAGGCAGCGGCGCATGGCGCAGGCGTGGCTGTGCTGCGCGCCCAGCCACTCGTGGCGAAGGTCGGCGTGAGCATCGAGCTGCACCAGCACCAGCTCCGGGTGCTGGGCCGCCACGGCCGCCACGGCGCCGGAGCTGATCGAGTGTTCGCCGCCCAGCATCAGCGGCTTGAGACCAAGGGCCAGCACGGCTTCTGTGGCCGCCTTCACAGCCGCCACTACTGGCTCAGGGGCGCCAAAGGGGATATCAACGGCGCCGAGATCGGCGAAGGCCAGGTCTTCTAGGTCGCGATCGAGCTGGGGGCAGTAGCTCTCCAGGCCGCTGCTCACCTCGCGGATTGCCGCCGGCCCGAAGCGGGTGCCGGGGCGGAAGGAGGTGGTGCCGTCGTAGGGCACGCCAAATAGGCCCACCCGGCAGCCGGCCGGATCGCGCTGGCTGGCCATGTAGATGGCGCCGTCGGTGTCAAATAAATCCGTGTCAAACAAATCGGTGTCAAACATCAGCCCAGCTCTCGCTCGATGGCGGCGGGGATGGCGTCGAAGGCGCCGCGCTGCCAGCGGGGACTCCAGATCTCACAGCCACAGTCGACGGCCGCGGCGCGGGCGGGATCCGGCTGCAGATACCGGCGGCCGTCTGTGGCGGCGAACGTCCAGCTCCACCAGCCGCTCGGATACATGGGCACCCAGCCATACATCGGATCGGCGTGGCCAAACACCTCGCGGATCAGGCGCACGGTGTCGATATGCACCGCTCGGAAGGCCTCGGGCGATTCGCTCTGGGTAGCGAACACACCGCCTGGCTTGAGGATGCGGCGGCAGTGCTCAAAGAAGGCCCGGTTGAACAGGCCCTCGGCCGGGCCAGCCGGGTCGGAGCCGTCCACGATGACTACGTCGTAGCTGGCATCGGCGGCATTGGCGGCCCAGGCGATGCCATCGCCGACGGTGAGGTGGAAGCGGGGATCACTCCAGCAGCCGCCGCCGATGCTGGGCAGGTGCTGCTGGCTCCACTCCACCACCAGGCCGTCGATCTCCACCAGGTCGAGGTGCTGCACGCCAGCGTGGCGCAGGCATTCGCGGGCGGTGCCGCCATCACCGCCGCCGATCACCAGCACCCGCTCGATGCTGGCGGCGCCGCACAGGGCCGGATGCACGATCGCCTCGTGGTAGTGGCGCTCCTGGCGCTCGGCCGTCATCCAGCAGCCATCGAGCAGCAGGCCCTTGCCGTAGCGCTGGCTGTCGATGATCGTCACCTTCTGGAAGGCTGAATCTTGTTCGGCGACCACCGTGCCTTCCAGGCCGTAGCGCACGCCGTCGAAGACCTCGTCGATCCAGCCCATGGCCAAAATTTCGCAGGCTCCAGCCTTGCGCATCGCCGGTGTGTTGGCCGTGACAGGCTGATTCCAGGGCTCCCCTGAATCCATGGCTCCCCTGCGCCCCACGGCGGATCTGCGGCTGACCCCAGCGCTGGTGATCGGCGCCGCCGAGCTGGCCTGGCGTTTTTCGCGCTCCTCCGGCCCCGGCGGCCAAAACGTGAACACCACCGATTCACGGGTGGAGCTGGTGTTTGATCTGGCGGCCTCCGCTGCCCTGCCGCCCACGATCAAGGCCCGGGCCCTGGGGCGACTGGAGGGAAAGCTGGTGGAAGGTTGTGTGGTGATTGCGGCTAGTGAGCATCGCTCCCAATGGCAAAACCGGGTGGCGGCCCAGCGGCGCTTGGTGGAATTGCTGCTGGAGGCGATTAAGCCGCCGCCGCCGCCGCGCCGGGCAACTCGGCCTACCCGCGGTTCAGTGCAGCGGCGTCTGGCGGCCAAGAAGCAGCGCGGCGCCATCAAGGGGCAGAGGGGGGCGCGTCCTCAGCCGGAGGATTGAGTTGTTGGCTGGCTGTCCCTAAATCTGTACAGGTTGTACGGAACTTGCGAGGCTGTTGCGCTCAAGGATCAGGGACCTGGCGTTGGCGTGTTTTCAGCCCGGATTTTGGCCTTGGCCTGCTGCCAGAGGCCTTCGAGCTCGCCGATGCTGCGGCCCTTGAGGTCGCCATCTAGGGCTGTCTCCACCCGGGAGAAGCGATCGAGGAAGCGGCGGTTGGTGCCTGCCAGCCCGGCTTCCGGTTCGATGCCGCACCAGCGGGCCACATTCACCAGGGTGAACAGCACGTCGCCCAGCTCCTCCTGGGCATGGCGGCGATCCCCTGAGGCCACAGCTTCTTTGAGCTCGTCGAGTTCCTCGTGCACCTTCGCCCACACCCCTGCCATGTCGTCCCACTCGAAGCCGGCCGCGGCAGCTTGCTTGGAGATCGTCATGGCGCCGGCTAGGGCGGGCTGGCCCCGCACCTTGCCGGCCAGCCGATCGCTGAGGGGGCTGGTGGAGGCGGGTTGGGGTTTCTCGGCGGCCTTGATCTCCTCCCAGCTGGCCGGCTCGCCACCTCCGAACACATGGGGATGGCGGCGCACCAGCTTGGCGCTGATGCCTGCAGCGATCTGGGCCAGATCAAAGCTGCCTGCCTCGCTGGCGATCTGGGCGTGAAGCACCACCTGCAGCAGTAGGTCGCCCAGCTCCTCGGCCAGGTGCTGGTCGTCGCCATGGCGGATGGCATCGGCCACTTCGTGGGCCTCCTCCAGCACGTAGGGCACCAGGGAGGCGTGGGTTTGTGCCAGATCCCAGGAGCAGCCGCCCTCGGGGTCGCGTAGGCGAGCCACCACGGCGATCAGCTCAGCTAGGGCCTCAAGGTGGGCTGGGGTCTGGGAGGTCATCGGCGGCGGCGGCGCAGCAGGCGGGGTAGGCGCGGCATCGGGTCGCCATCTTGGATCAGGTGCAGCCAGCTGCTGGCCTCCAGTCCCACCAGGGCGGCCAGCAGCAGCGGACGCTGGCCCTGCCAGAGCGCCTGGGCGGTAGCCAGGAGCTGCTGGGGTGCTGGCCCACCGAGGGGTTGCAGCAGCAAGCAGCTCAGCAGCAGCAGCGCTGCCAGGTAGGCCAGGCGCCCGCTGGTGCCCAGCAGGGGACTGTGGGAGAGCAGGGAGCGATGGCGCAGCAGGTTGCGGTAGGGCCACCAGAGCAGCCGTAACGGTCCCCAGCGGCGGGTGGGGTTGGAGCGGGTGTCGAGGTCGGGGGAGAGCAGCAGGCCACCCAGCAGAAAGCTCAGGCCGGCCACGCTTACCCCTGCCAAACCCAGCCAGGGCCACCACAGCAGCCCAAAGGGCAGGCTCAGGAGCCAGGTGGCTCGGTCGTGGCTGCGGCCGCTGGCCATCGATCAGCGCCCGGGTGGGCCGATGGGCCGCAGCCGCTCACCGCTGCCATCGCCCGTTCGCCAGCGCCGGTTGATCCAGTAATACTGCTCCGGATAGGCCTGGATCAGGAGTTCGTGCCAGCGGGCTACGGCGGCAAGCTGGTCGCTCAGGGCGGCGGCACCCTGGCCGGGCCACAGCGGTGCACCAACGCTCAACCGAAAGCGGCCGTTGGCTTCCCGCACATGGGCCACGGGAAACAGGGGGCAACCCGATTTCTGCGCAAGGGCCGCTGGCCCTTTGACGAAGTTGGTGCTCAGGCCGAGGAAGTCGACCTGCACTTCCCTGCTGCGGCTGTAAAGGTCGGTCATCACAACGAGGCTGCCGCCGCGGTGCAGGCAGCGCAACATCGATCTGGCATCAGCCTGGGGTATCCAGTTGCAGTAGCTGTTGGCCTGGCGGGCCCGGTTCAGCAGCACGTCGCTGTAGGGGTTGCGGGCGGGGCGATAAACGACAGACGGGGTGTCGAGCTGTTCGCTTAGCCAGCGCAGCCCCAGATCCCAGCAACCCAGGTGCAGCGATCCCACGATCACCCCCTGGCCTTGGCGATGCAGCCGCAACAGTTCGTCGAGCCCCTCCCCCTCGGCGCTGATCAAGGAGGCGTCAACCGGTTGGATGATCGATTCGAGGCAGGAGAGAAAAAAGCTGTTGATCGACTGCTCGGCGATGGCCTCACGCTCTCCCTGGCTGAGCTGCTCGCCATACACCCGCGTCAGGTTGGCGATCGCCGTGGTGTGGCGGCGCCGCAGCAAGGGCCTGGCTAGTCGGTGGGCTTGGGCAATGCCGCGGCCCATGCTGCGGTGGGAGCGCCCCCGCAGCGCCAGCAGCAGCAGCCGCACCCCGAGGGCCTCAAGTTGCCAGCGCAGCTTGCGTTGAAGTGGGGCCTGAGCCATGGGGTGTATTTTGCCTATGGCGCGCGATTAGCTCAGCGGTAGAGCGCCTGCCTTACAAGCAGGATGTCGCTGGTTCGAACCCGGCATCGCGCATTTTTAATCTTTAGGGGCGCAATGTTCCAGGTTCGGATGATTCTCTAGCGACTCAGTCTGGGGACAAAGAGCCCCGGGGGTGAGCTGCAGCTAGTCGCCGCCCAGCAGTTCTGAGCACAATGGATCTATGAGCGTCCTCTTCCCCCAGCCCCAACTCGACGCCATTGCCGCAGCCTGCAAGCGCCACCACGTGGCCCGGCTACATGCGTTTGGCTCGGTGCTCAGGCCGGACTACCGGCCAGGGGAGAGCGATATCGACCTGCTGGTGGAATTCCAGCCGCTCGACGCCTCCAGTCTTTACAAGAACTACTTCGCCTTGCTCAACGACCTTCGGCAGAGCCTGGCCTCTCAAGTTGATCTGGTTATGGCGGATGCCGTGCGCAACCCCTACATCCGGCAGTCGATCGAAGCCAGCAAGCGCCAGATCTATGTCGAAGCGTGATCCCAGTGCCTACCTGAGCGACATCCAGGAGGCGGCGGCAGCCATCCAGGAGGCCACCGGGTCCATCGACGAAGCCACGTACACAGCTACCCGCCTGATCCGCTCTGCCGTGGAACGGGAATTCACCGTTATCGGCGAAGCCCTCAAAGTGATCGCTCAGCGAAATCCAGAGCTTTCGCCGCTATTCCGGAAGGAAGGCAGATCATCGACTTTCGGAACCTGCTCACCCACGAATACCTGAAGGTGAGCGACCGCGTGGTCTGGGGTGCGATCCAGACCGATCTGCCGGTGCTCGTGGAGCACTGCACCCAGCAGCTAGTTCGCCTGTCGCAAAGGCCATGATCGGCGGGCTCGGCATTCCTGGCATCAAGCACTAGCGCTACTAAGGGTTAGCTGTCTAGGCGCTCCGCCAGCCAGGCCACAGGCACCATTACCAGTAGGGCGATGCCGCACACCAGCCACTGCTGGGGCTCTAGGGGGGCGGTGGCGAAGAAGCGGTTCATCCAGCCCAGCTGGCTAAAGCTCAGCTGCAGCACCACCGCTAAGGCGATGCCAGCCGCAAGCCAGGGGGATTGGTGCCAGTGGCGCCATCCCATTTTGCTGGCTTGGCTGATGCTCACCAGATAGGCGATCTGGGCCAGCACCAGGGCCTGGATTGCCATCGTGCGCGCTTGGGCCAGATTGCTGCCGTGGGAGCGGGCCCAGAGGAATACCCCGAAGATGAAGCACCAGTAGAAAACCGACACCAGCAGCACCTTGCGCACCAAGCCGCGGTTGAGCAGGGGCTGGGCCGGTGGCCGCGGCGGCTGCCGCATCAGCCCGGGCGGCCGCGGCTCAAAGGCCAGTGGTACCGACAGGCTGAGGGAGCAAACCATGTTCAGCCACAGCACCTGCAGGGCTGTGACTGGAAGTTCCAGGCCCAGGACCGCCCCCAGCAGGATCGTCATTGAGGCGCTGCCATTCACCGGCAACACAAAAGCCAGGGCTTTGCGCAGGTTGAGGTAGACCACCCGGCCCTCTTCCACGGCCGCTTCGATGGTGGCGAAGTTGTCGTCGGTGAGCAGCATGTCGGCCGCCTCCCGCGCCACCTCGGTGCCGCCTCGGCCCATGGCGATACCGATGTCGGCCTGCTTAAGCGCCGGTGCGTCATTGACGCCATCGCCAGTCATCGCCACCACTTCCCCTTGGCGCTGCAGCGCTCGCACCAGGGCCAGCTTCTGGGCCGGTGCCACCCGGGCAAATACGTCGCTGTCCCTGGCGATTTGGCTCAGCTCGTCGTCGCTGCGCTGATCCAGGTCGCGGCCCTCAATGGCACGGACCCTGCCGTTTTTACCCAGCCCCAGCTGGAGGGCGATGGTGCGGGCGGTCTCTAGGTGGTCGCCCGTGATCATTTTTACGGTCACACCTGCCTGCTGGCAGGCGGCCACGGCGGCCACTGCCTCCGGCCGCGGCGGATCGAGCATGCCTTGTAAACCCAGAAAATCCAGGCCGCCCTCGACCAGCTCGGGGTGCAGCTGCTGAGCTTGATTGCCGCTACTGCCGATCGCAAAGGCCAGCACCCGCTGGCCCCGTACGGCCATGGCTGTTACCGCCGCTTCGATGGCGACGACGTCGAGGGGTTCGGCTTGGCCATCTGGCCTGAGTTGGCGGCTGCAGCGGGCCAGCACCGCTTCAGCCGAGCCCTTAATCAAGATCCGGTTGCCGCCGTGCAGGGTGGCCATGTACTGCTGCTCCGATTCGAATGGAATCGCATCGCGGCGCGGATGGGCCTCAAGGGCCAGCTGCCTGTCCAGGCCTGCGGTTTGGGCTGCCTGCAGTAGGGCCGTTTCGGTGGGGTCGCCCACCAGCCCGTCGCGTTGACTAGGCCGGGCATCGTTGCAGAGCAGCCCCGCCAGCAAGGTTTCGTGTAAGGCCACGTTGGCGGCTGCTTCATTGCCCGGCCCCAGCGCCTCGAGGGGGACCAGGGCGCCGCCGGCGTAGATCTCCTGCACCGTCATCCGGTTTTGGGTGAGGGTGCCGGTCTTGTCGGAGCAGATCACCGTGGTGCTGCCTAGGGCCTCTACGGCCGGCAGCTTGCGGATGATGGCGTTGCGAAGGGCCATGCGGTTGACGCCGATAGCCAGGGTGATGGTCACGATCGCCGGCAACTCCTCCGGGATGGCCCCCACGGCCAGGGCCACGGCGCCATCGAACATTTCGGCTGCACCGCGGCCCCGCAGGATTCCCACCAGGAAGGTGAGCCCGGCCAGCACCAGCACCACCTGCAGCAGGGTTTGGCTGAAGCGGCGAATCTTGCGGGTCAGGGGGGTACTGAGGTTCACCTGCTTCTGCAGGGAGTCGGAGATCTGACCGACTTCGGTGGTGGCGCCGGTGGCCACCACCACTCCCTGCCCTTGGCCGCCACTCACGAAGCAGCCGGCGTAAGCCATACCCACCCGCTCTGCCAGGGGGCTTGCCGCTGCAACGGCCTCGCTGTTTTTAGCGGCAGGCAGGGATTCCCCTGTAAGGCTCGATTCATCGAGCTGCAGGTTGCGGGTTTGGAGCAGGCGCAGATCTGCGGGCACCTTGTTGCCGGCCTCCAGGCACACCAGATCCCCGGGCACCAGCTGCTCCGAGACCAGCCTTTGGCGCCGGCCTTCGCGGACCACTTCCACCTCGGTGCGCACCGAACGGGCCAGGGCGGCAATGGCCGTTTCGGCCTTGCTTTCCTGGATGTACCCAATGGTGGCGTTGATCAGGGTGACGCTCCAGATAACCAGCGCTTCGCCCGGCTCGTGCAGCAGCAACTTGATCGCTCCCACCACCAGGAGCGTGTACAGAAGGGGATCGTGAAATTGCCCTAAAAATCGGCGCCAGACAGGCGGACCACCGCCTGCTTCCAGGGCGTTTGCGCCGTAGCTGAGCAGCCGCTGCTTTGCCTCCAGTTCGGATAGGCCTTGTTCTGGGTGACTACCAAGATCGGCAGCCACCAGGGAAGCCTGGTGACTGTGGGCCTCTGCAAAAGGAATGGGCATGGGCGCTCCGGGGGGGCGTCAGCCTTCTGGGAACAGCAGGCTGGCGAGTTCGTCGGCATCTACGTCGTAGACACGGGCGAGGCTGGTTTCGATGGCGCTGGTCACTTCGCCGGGTAGAAAGCGCATGGCGTTGAGGGCGTCGTCAGCGATCTCGTCGGTGAGCAGGGTTTCTTCGCCGCCGAGCTTTTCGTCGTTGATCACTGCCATTACCCAGCTCTGGTAGGCGTACACGAGATCGCTGAACTCCAAATCGGGGTCGTTGAAGTCGAGGGCCATGGTTGCGGCAGTCGCATGCCTGTGCAGTCTGCCGGCAGCTGGGCAGGATGGCAGGCATGAATGCCATCAACCTGCAGGCAACCCTGTTTGATTTCGCCATTGGCGAGTTGGTGCGGCAGCACCGTGAGAGCTTTCAGCCCCTCTGGACCGCTGATAGCTGGGCCAAGCTGCTGATCTGGCTGGCGCTCAATTGCGGATGCAGCGCTGAGCGTGACTCGCTGGAGGCCTATGCCGAGGCGCTGGGGCCAGGGCTCACCGGCCGCATGCGGCGAATTTTCTTTGAGCGCGAGCTGGAGGATTTGGAGCTGCGGGTGCTTGCCGATCCCGCCGAGCCCCAGGTGTTGGTGCTGCCCTTAGGGCCTGCTGGCCCCCTTGATCATGGGCGGGTGGTGGCGGCGCTGGAGCGGCTGGGTCTGCTGGCAAGGGTCGCGGCGGAGCCGCAGCGCTGGCAGCAGTTGGAGGCGGCCCTGGCCCTTCCCTGGCAGGAGCTCTGCTGATGAATCTGCTCGCTACCTATCGCAATGCCGGCTTCGAGGCCCTCGCCGATGGGGTGATGGCCTTTTATGAGCGCCGCGTTGACCTGCGGCGGCCCGGGGTGGCCTTTGGCCCTGGCGGCAAAACTGAGCCCGCCAAAATTTCCACCGACATCAGCCTGGTGGCCATCGACCGCTCCGATCCTGAGGCCTTCGCCCTGGCGGAGGTGATCCTGCGCGGCGTCACGGCTGGGCTGGAGCGCTACCTGCAGGAGCGGGCCCTCTTTCGCCAGTGCTGCCCGGAGCAGGAATTGTTCGTAAATCCGATCTTCAACCTGCAGCGCTACGCCCCTGGCGAGGGTTTCAAGCGCTGGCACTGCGACTGGACAATCAGCGACGAGGCCACCGAGCCGGTACATCGCGTGCTGGCCTGGATTCTCTATTGCAACGACGTGCCCAAAGGGGGCACCGAGTTTCATTGGCAGGATCACCACGAGCCGGCTGAGCGGGGCAAGCTCGTGATCTTTCCGGCTGGCCCGTCCCACATCCACCGGGGCAGGGTGAGCGAGGAGCACACCAAAACGATCGCTACCGGCTGGATCAATGCCGGCAGCTATCAGAGCTACCTGGCTCGGCTCGCTCAGGCCTGATCAGCTAGCTCCCAGGTTTTGGCGGTCCAGGCCAACTCACCCACATCCCAACCGAGGTTGTCGAAGTTACGCAGGGCCAAGGCGTCGTCGCTGGCAAGCAGCAGCTGAGCAAAGCCTTTCACTAGGGCGGCGGCTTCGATGTTGAGGCCAGCCTGGGCGGCTACCTCTGCTAGACCAGCAGCAGTTGTGACACCGCGCAGCTGGCGTTGCAGATCTTCGTTGCTACGAACTGCGCGCAAGAAATCTTCAACCATGGCTTCGTGGAGCTTTTAAATTAATTTAGGGCCCAAGGTGCAGTGCGAGCACCAGCTTGTGTTCTGCAATACCTGTGGAGGGAGGGGAGAGCTGTAATTCTCATTGAAACGGAATAAACTTTGGCATCTGATCCGCGTCAAATCAAAAAATTGCCTTTGATTAGGTTTTCAGCTGCAAGGCTCAGGCGTCTTCGCAAGGTGCGTGGCGTCTTTATGCAGGTCCTAGTGCTTTGTGCTGTCAAAGTTGCAGTTCATTTTTGTGGTCTTGAGCGAATAAGCGTTAATCAATTGTTTTCGGCTATGGTTGCATCGACTATTTTTTTGTTGGGCTTTTTGTTGAATGGTGTGCTTACCGACTTTAAGGAAAGTGAGAAAATACCTGCTGAATTAGCGACCTCTCTTCAGACGCTCAATTTGGAAATCCAGGCGATTCAGATCTATCACCCTGAGGCTCAGATTGCTCCAGCCCTCTCCGCGGTAACTGGCCTTGGCCAGTCTTTGCTGGATTGGTTGAAGGAGCGGATCAGTACTGAGCAAATGCTGGCGTGCCACACTCAAGCTCATGCAGCGGTGGTGGGTGCTGCGCTGCAGATCAAGGGTGATGCGTCTACTTTGAGGGGAAGGCTTATGCAGGATTTAGCGGTAGTTCTTGCAAAGGTTAATCGGGTCCAAGCCATACGAGATACATCATTTGTGCCGCTTGTCTATTGGATGGCAGACATAGCCGCAGTGCTCCTCTTTGCGGGTTTGGTAATGGCAAAAGCTGAAAACCTTCCCGAGTCTGTATTTTTTCTTGCAGTAATTTCCTTTATTGTAATTTTGTTGTTGCGCTTGATCGACGATATTGATAATCCTTTCGGCCTGTCTGACATAAATTCGGCAGAGGACGTGTCGATCGAATTGTTGGAAAAGGCGGTTGATCGCCTTAGGGTTGCCTCTAAGTAAATTTGTTGGTTTGATGTTGCTCAGGCGGCCATTGCATAGAATATTCCACATGTTGTGGGAAAGGAATTTCGATGTTGTTATTGCGGAAGGCCTGCCAAATCGCCTGGTTCACCTCGCTACAGATGCCCACGTTATCCATCGGGTTGGCAATCCAGAAGCGCAGGCCGTAATTAATGGCGGAGTCGCCATAGTTCAGCAGTAGGGCTTTCGGGGCTGGCTGGGGAAGGACCCTTGCCACTTCCAGAGCTGTGGCCTCGAGCAGGGCAATCACTTCTGCTGGGTTGTGGTGATAGGCGGCGCCAATGCTTACCTGGCTGCGGCGCATGCGGTCGCTAGCGGTGTAGGTGGTGGCCGCCTCGGTGAAGAAGGTCTGGTTGGGGATCAGTAGTTCGGCATTGTCACGATCACGCCAAAGCAAGGTGGCACGCAGTCCAAGACTTCGAACTTCGCAGGGATCGCCGTCGAGCATCAGCACTTCGCCTGGACGTACGGATCCTTCAAACAGCAGCCAGATGCCACTTACAAAGTTGGAAAATACCTCCTTGATGCCAAAGCCCAGGCCTACCGATAGGCCGCCCGCCACGGCAATTAATGCTGTGGTGTTGATGCCTAGGTGCATGGCTACGCCCACCAGCCCCAGGCTCACCACCAGGTAGCGCAGCATCAGCTCCATGGCCTTGCGGCTGCCGTCGCTCAGGCCCAGGCTGCGCTGGGCCAGCCAGGCCACACCGGCCGCCGGTGGTCCGCAGCCCACCAGCACCAGATAGATCACCACCAGGGCGTTGAACAGCTTGCCGAAGCTCACCGACACCCCCAGCACCTCGCCCAGCTGGATCACGGCGATGTCGTTGAAGTTGTCGACCTCCCGGATCAGCAGCAGGGCAGATCCCATCAGGTAGGCCGGCCGCAGCAGCCGGGATTCGAGTTGATGCAGCCGCTGGGGTAGCAGGCTGATTCCGTACCAGCCCAGCCATTGCAGCCCCAGCAGGCTCGCTAGCCCCTGGGGCAGTCCCAGGGCGGCCAGGGCCCCGCAGCCCAAGGCCAGGGCCAATATCCCCACGGGTGTATAGGCGAGCAGCGGCAGCGCCGGCAGCCAGCGGCGGCGCCGCGCCCGTCGGGTGAGCAGCACCACGGCGATCACCAGGCCCAGCTGCAGCAGCACAGTGGGCCGTTCCAGGTAGCCCAGCCAGCCGAAGATCTCCAGCAGCAGCTCTTTCATGGGCGTGCCTGCAGGATCTTGATCAGCTCGGTGCTGGCGCCCTCGGGGCTGCTCTCCCCGAACACCAGCTCGGTCAGCAGGGTCTGCACGCGGGGAAGGCGGGGGTCATTTGTGTGCACCAGGGTCACCAGGCTGTTGGCCTGGAGGCCCTGGTTGGCGGCGGCCACCATGGCGGCCAGCACCTGGGAGCTCTGCACCGGCACGGTGACGAAGCGATTGGCGGGTAGCACCGTCTGGGATCCCAGGGTGAGGGTGCGCTGGGTGAGCGGGTTGACGTTGTAGAGGCTGAAGGCCAGGGCGCGGCGACGCCCCGCCGCGCTCGAGCTGCGGCCCAGGGCCAGCACCCGCAGCCGGTTGATCGGGCTGGCCATGTGACCTTCCCCATCCGGCAGAGGGGCCACCCCGAGGGCGCTCCCCATCACCCGGCGCAGCTGGGGCAGCACGGTGCTGCGACAGGGGATCCAGTCGAGCCGGCCGGCCTTGAATTCGGCTTCGGCGGTTGGCTGGTCGGGGAAGAAGGTGACCCGCTGCTGGTTGCTGGCGTTCTGCATCCAGGCCAGCCAGCCCGTCAGGGCCTGGCGATCGGCCGGGTTGAGCGAGTGTCCCAGCACGGCTTGGTCCATGGCGGGAAGGGCTCCGGTGCTGCCCACGATCCAGAACAGGTAATAGACGTCCAGCGACAGGCCCATGGGGTGACCGTTGGCACTGGCATTGAGCAGCTCCTGCAAGGTCGCCGGCGGTTCGCTCAGGCGCTGGCGGTTGAAGCAGCTCAACTGGGTCTGCACCAGCAAAGGCAAGCCTGCCAGTTGCCCATCCGGGCTGCGCAACCGCCTCACCTCTTCTTCGTTGAAGATGGCCAGTTGGTCCTTGCGGATGGGGAATGGATCCACCAGGCCGGCCTGTCGCAAGCGCAGGGCCGTGTCGCCATTCACCAGCAGCAGATCCGGGGCGAGTCCACTCCGGCTGCGCCGGCGCATGACCTCCACCATCTCATCTTCGGGGTAAATGCCGAACTGAAAATGGGTGTCGGGGTGGATCTGGCGGAATCGCGCTCCCACCTTTACCAATTGATCCTGAAATTGCTCTTTCAGCTCCGCGGTGATGAGCTGGTCTTTGTTGGCTCCGATCGCCACGTAAACCACGTTGGGCCACTCACGGCCCAGGGTGCAGCCCCCGAGGGGGGCGAGCAGGGCCAGGCCGCCCAGCAGGCTGAGCAGGCGGTCGCGCCGGCGTTGGGATTTATGAGCGGCAGGGGGCGGGGCCATGGATGGCACGAGCTAACCCATCATCCCGCTGCGGTGGCTCTTTGCGAGCATGGCCACCCAGCCCCAGCTACGCCGTGACCGACGCCTTGCCCAAGACCTACGACCCGGCGGGCACGGAAAGCCGCTGGCAGCAAGCCTGGGAGAGCAGCGGCGCCTTCCACCCGGATCCCGCTGCCCCCGGCGAGCCCTTCAGCGTGGTGATCCCGCCGCCGAACGTGACCGGCAGCCTGCACATGGGCCATGCCTTCAACACGGCCCTGATCGATACGATCGTGCGCTTCCAGCGCCTGCGCGGCAAAAACGTTCTGTGCTTGCCCGGCACTGATCACGCCTCGATCGCCGTGCAGACGATCCTTGAGAAGCAGCTCAAAGCCGAAGGCAAACGCAAAGAAGACCTAGGCCGCGAAGCTTTTCTGGAGCAGGCCTGGGCCTGGAAGACCGAGAGCGGCGGCACGATCGTGGGCCAGCTGCGGCGCCTGGGCTACTCGGTGGACTGGCAGCGCGAGCGCTTCACCCTCGACGCCGGCTGCAGCGCCGCCGTGATCGAGGCCTTTAACCGCCTGCACGAGCAGGGGCTGATCTACCGGGGCGAATACCTGGTGAATTGGTGCCCCGCCTCGGGATCTGCGGTGAGCGATCTGGAGGTGGAGATGAAGGAGGTGGACGGCCATCTTTGGCACTTCCGCTATCCACTCACGACCGGCAACGGCTTCCTGGAAGTGGCCACCACCCGTCCCGAAACCCTGCTGGGCGATACGGCCGTGGCGGTGAATCCCAAGGATCCGCGCTACGCCGAGCTAGTGGGCCAGACCCTGACCCTGCCCCTGGTGGGCCGCGAGATCCCGATCGTGGCTGACGACCACGTGGATGCGGAGTTCGGTACCGGCTGCGTGAAAGTCACCCCGGCCCACGATCCCAACGACTTCGCGATCGGCCAGCGCCACAACCTGCCGCTGATCACGGTGATGGCCAAGGACGGCTCGATGAACGAGGCCGCCGGCCGCTTCCAGGGCCTCGATCGTTTCGAGGCCCGCCAGGCCGTGGTGGCTGCCATGGAGGAAGGCGGTTTCCTGGCGAAGGTGGAGGACTACCGCCACAGCGTGCCCTTCTCAGATCGCGGCAAGGTGCCGGTGGAGCCGCTGCTCTCCACCCAGTGGTTTGTGAAAACCGAGCCCCTGGCGGCCCGCTGCCGGGAGGCCCTCGAGAACGCCGATCCCCGTTTCGTGCCGGAGCGCTGGAGCAAGGTGTACCGCGACTGGCTCACCGACATCCGCGACTGGTGCATCTCCCGCCAGCTGTGGTGGGGTCACCGCATCCCCGCCTGGTTTGTGGTGAGCGAAACCGGCGGTGCCATCACCGACACCACGCCCTATGTGGTGGCCCGTGATGAGTCAGAAGCCATGGCGAAGGCGGAAGCCCAATTTGGCGGCGGCACCCACGCCCATCCCGTGGTGCTGGAGCAGGACCCCGACGCCCTCGATACCTGGTTTTCCAGCGGCCTCTGGCCCTTCTCAACCCTGGGCTGGCCTCATGCCGATGCTGCCGACCTGGAGCGCTGGTATCCCACCAGCGTGCTGGTGACGGGCTTCGACATCATCTTCTTCTGGGTGGCCCGGATGACGATGATGGCCGGCGCCCTGATGAGTGGCCGGGAAGGTTCTGGAACCCCTTGGATTCCATTCAGAGACGTGTACATCCACGGCCTGGTGCGGGATGAACAGAACCGCAAGATGAGCAAGTCCTCTGGCAACGGTATCGACCCGCTGCTGCTGATTGAGCGCTATGGCGCCGATGCCCTGCGCTTTGCCCTGGTGCGTGAGGTGGCGGGGGCCGGCCAGGACATCCGCCTCGACTACGACCGCAAATCCGACACCTCTGCCACGGTGGAGGCCTCGCGCAACTTCGCCAACAAGCTCTGGAACGTCACCCGTTTCGCCTTGATGAACCTGGGGGGCGAGATGCCCGCTTCGCTGGGCGAGCCGGATCCGGCGGCGCTGCAGCTGGCGGATCGCTGGATCCTGTCGCGGCTGGCGCGAGTCAACCTTGATACGGCTGAGCGCTATGGCAATTACGGCCTGGGCGAGGCGGCCAAGGGGCTTTATGAGTTCGCCTGGAACGAGGTGTGCGATTGGTATGTGGAGCTGATCAAGCGGCGGCTCAACCCAGGTGAAAACCCGAGCCCAGCAGCCCTTGCCGACCAGCGCACCGCCCGCGCCGTGTTGACTAAGGTTCTTGGCGAGTTGCTGGTGATGCTGCATCCGCTGATGCCTCACCTGAGTGAGGAGCTTTGGCACGGCCTCACTGGCCAGCCAGAGAGCAGCTTTCTGGCCCTGCAGAGCTGGCCGGCGCTTGATCAGGCTGCTCTAAACGGCCAGCTTGAAGCCCAGTTTGCCGAGCTGATCGAGGCGATTCGGGTGGTGCGCAACCTGCGGGCTTTGGCGGGGCTCAAGCCCAATCAGAGCGCGCCGGTGTCGTTTGTGACTGGCCGCGTTGAGCTGGCAGCCCTGCTGCAGGAGGCCAGCCCCGACATCACGGCTCTTACCCGAGCGGAAAGGGTGGAGGTGCTCGATCCCGCCGCCGCCGCCGCCAGCCCTGCCGCGCGGGCCCTGGCCGGCGTGAGTGGTGAGCTGCAGGTGCTGCTGCCCATTGAGGGCCTAGTGGATCTCGATGCCTTGCGCGGCCGCCTGGAGAAGGACATCGCCAAGGCAGATAGGGAGATCAAGGGCCTGGCGGGTCGCCTTGCCAATCCCAACTTTGCAGATAAGGCCCCACCTGAGGTGGTGCTGGAGTGCAAGGCAAACCTGGCCGAAGCCGAAGCCCAGGCGGCCCTGGCCCGCAGGCGCCTGGGGGATTTGGGCTGATCTGGCCTAGTCGCAGCCTCCCGTGAGTCGATGCAGGGCGCTGTAGTCGAGGTCGTCTAGGCCGGCTGCGGTGGATCGCTCCAGCAGCTGGGCCAGGCCGCTGAGCCCCTCGCTGTTTATTCCTGCGTCAGCTGCAGCAAGTAAAAACAGTTGCAGGTCCTTGCGTAGATGGGCGGTGGGGAAGTTGGGGTTGACGTAGTCGTCGGCTAGTTCCTTGGCCAGCTTCTTGTCGAAGGTGGGGGCGTAGAGGGCGCTGGCCCGCAGGATCGCCATGAATTTCTCCACATCCACGCCCGCCCTCTGCACCAGGTGCAAGCTGAGGCTGAAGCTATGGGTGAGGCTGGCAATCAATTGATTGAGGGCCAGCTTGGTAGTGAGGGCGGCTCCCACCGGCCCCAGGTGGTGGGAGCCGCCGCCCAGGTGGGCGAGCACGGGCCGGGCCCGCTCCAGGGCCGCGGCGCTGCCGCCGACCATCAGCTGTAAGCAGCCGGAGAGAGCTTCTGGCTTGCTGCCCAGCACCGGCGTCTCCAGCAGTTCGGCACCAAGCTCAGCCAAGCCAGTTGCCAAAGCCTCGCTTTCCCCAGGGGCGATCGTGGCCACTTGCAGCACAAGCTTGCCCGCCAGGGCCATGCCGGCCTGCTCCAGCAGAACGGAGCTGGTGGTGGGGCCGTCGTTGAGCACGGTGATCACCAGCTCGCCGGCGGCTACGGCCTCAGCGGGGCTGGCGGCGGCCCGGGCGCCCAGGGCCAGCAGGGGCTTGCAGCGCTTGGGGTTGCGGTTCCACACCGTGAGCCGGTGGCCGCAGGCCAGCAGCCGCTCGCTGATCGCGCCGCCCAGCAGTCCGGTGCCCAGCAGGCTGATCTCCATTGGCAGGATGGGGTGGCGGCGCTCAAGCTACCGGGGGCAGGCTCAGGGCCTGGGCTCAGGCGCTCGCCACCAGTCGGCCGTCCTCCAGGCTCACCACTCGGTCAGCGATGTCAATGATCTTGTTGTCGTGGGTCACCATCACGATCGCCGCCCGCTGCTCGTCGGCCAGCTGGCGGAACAGCTCCACCGCCATCCGGCCGGAATCCTTGTCGAGGGCGGCAGTGGGCTCATCGGCCAGTAGCAGCTGGGGCTGGGGCGCCAGGGCACGGGCGATCGCCACCCGCTGCTTCTGGCCGCCGGAGAGCTTCTCGGGGTAGTAGCTGCTCCGCTCGGCCAGGTCCACCTCGGCCAGCATGACCGCGCAGCGTTCGTCCATCGCCGGCCGGCCTCGCTCCAGCCAGTTGGGGTGTACCTCCAGGCCTACCCGTACGTTTTCGAGCGCATTGAGATAGGGCAGCAGGTTGTGGGCCTGGAAGATGAAACCCACCTGGCGACGCAGCCGGGTGAGGGTGGTCCGATCAGCGTGCAGAAGCTCCGATCCCAGGATGCGCAGGCTGCCGCACTGGGCCGCCCGCAACCCGCCCAGCATGGTGAGCAGGGTGGTTTTGCCCGAACCTGAGGGGCCGGTGAGGATCAGGATCTCGCCTGGCTGCACGGTCAGGCTGATGTCGTGGAGCACCGGCTTGGCCGCACCAGCCTCCACGAAGGCGTGGTCGAGGTGCTCGACCGTAATCAGGGGTGTGATTGGTGGCGTGATTGGTGGCGCCATAGTCAGAAGATGTCGGCTGGATCGAGGCGGCGCAGCTTGGCGGTGGCCAGCCAGCCCGACACGCCGCACACGCCCAGGGTGAAGGCGAACACCAGCACCGCTCGGCCGGCGCTCATCACCACCATCAGTGAGGTGGAGCGGGCCAGGAAGCCGTAGAGCCCCAGCGAGAGCAACAGGCTGGGGGCGAAGGCCAGCAGGGCCAGGATCAGCGACTCCTGCATGATGATCCCCACCACAAAGCCGTCGTCGTAGCCAATCGCCTTGAGGGTGGCGTACTCCGTTAGGTGATCGCTCACGTCGGAGTAGAGGATCTGATAAACAATGATGCCGCTTACCACCAGACCCACCAGCACTCCCAGGCCGAAGATCAGGCCGAAGGAGCTGTTGCGGCGCCAGTAAGCCTCCTCGGCGGCGGCTAGCTCCTCAATTGTGAATACCTTCACCGAGGGATCGAGGAAGGTGGCCAGGGTGGTCTTCACCCGCAGCGGGTCTACGCCTGGCTGCAGTTGAATCACGCCCATCTGGATGTCGTCGGCGCTCTGGTTGGGGAAATAGTTTTTGAAGTTGGTGGCCGATGTCACCAGGTTGATATCGGCAGCGAAGGTGAGTCCCAGCGAGAAAAGACCGGTCACCACCGACCGCACGCCGCCCAGCTCGGTCTCGTAGCTGCCCTCGCGCCGCACCGTGGCAGCCACCGGACCGGCGTTGGCCTTGGATCGCACATCGAACAGCAGGGCATCGCCGCGTTGCAGCAGCAGCCGATCGTTGGCCAGCTCGGGCAGTCGCAGAGCCGGGTTCTCCGGCGCGATGCCGAAGACCAGCGCCTGTTTCTGCTGGCGGGTGTCGCTGTTGAGCCACTGGCTCAGGCCCAAATACAGCGGTGTCACGGCCTTCACCCCTTCCACCCCTAGGGCCTGGGTGAGACGGGCACGGGGAAAGTTCACCTGCTCACCCAGGTAGAGGTAGCGGCCGCTAACCATCACCAATTCGCCGTTGATCTGCTGGATCGGGCGCTTCTGGCTGTCGTAGAGGCCGCCGGAGAGCCCTAACTGGAAGAACACCAGCACGTTGGCGAAGCTGACCCCGGCGATGGCGGCGGCCAGGCGCATTGGCCGGTGGATCGCCTGGCGCCAGGCCAGGGGCGTGCGGCGCAGCACCAAGGGCAAAGGTGGCAGGCGCGGGATCTTTTGGCTCATCGTGGGCTCGGCTGCGACAGGCCGCTCTGTTCGCGCCGCTGCTGGTCCACCAGCTGCTCCAACCGCTGGCGCTGCTCGCGCTGCTGTTCGGGCGTGAGTGGCTCGAACAGCACGTTCACCTGCAGGTAGTTGATGGCGCTGGCCATCGCGGCCGCCTCCGGCCCCAGGCCGATCTTCACCTCGAATACCCGCCGGTCGAGGTTTTCGCCTGCTTGACCGCTGAACACGCTCTGGCGGCTCACCTGGCGGGCGATCTCCACCACCTTGCCCTCCATCTGTTTGTTGGGGAAGCCGTCGGCGCTGATCACCGCCCGCTGGCCCAGGGTGATGCCGCCCCGGTCGGTCTGGTACACCTCGGCGATGACCCCCATGCGGCTGCTGTCGCCCAACTCGAGAATGCCCTCATCTCCCACCTTGTCGCCCGGGTAGGCATTGATCTTGAACACCGTGCCGCCGAAGGGCGCACGGATCGTGGCCTTGGCCAGTTCGGCCTGATTGCGGGCCAGGGTCGCCCGCGATTCGTCCCGTTCGGCTCGCAGGGTGGCCTCGTCGCTGAGGGCCTGCTCCAGGTTGGCCCGGCTGGTGCTTTCGATCGTGATCCGCCGGTCGCGCACCTCGGCGCTGCTGGCCCCTTGGGCGTAGAGCTGGCTGTAGCGCCGCAGCTCCACCGTCGCCTGGGTCAGCTCGGCCCGGTAGCGGCTGATCACACTGGCCTGGGCCGTCACCTTGCGCTCCGCGACCTGCACCGCTGCCTGGGCTTCCCGCACGCTGCGATCGAGGCTTTGGGCGCTGTCCATCACCGCCAGCACCTGGCCCTTGCTCACCTGCTGGCCCTCCTTCACCCGCAGCTCGCGCACGGCATCGTTGCTGAGCGAGGCCGGCACCGACAGCTTCACCACCCGATCGAGCGGCTCCACCCTCCCCAGGGCGGCGATCCGCCGCGGCAGGGGCTGCTGCTGCTGGGTCTGCTCAGCCTGGTGCCGCTGGTTCTGCCGCACCGCCAGCCCGATCCCCACACCGGCCAGGGCCAGGGCTGCCAGGCCGGGCACCAGCCAGCGGGGCCACGGTCGACTCGGTGCACCCGAGGGGCGGATTGCCATGGCAGCTTTTCTTTCTTTACCCGTTGTAGAGCGAGTGGCGGCCGCCGACTAGGACCAGCTGATTAACGCTTCACGCTGCAGGATGGCTACTGCAGCTTCCGTTCATCCATGCCCCTCCCCGGCGACTGGCTGAATCCTGAGACGACAGCCAAGTTGCTTGACCTCCTGCGCTCCCCTGCAGGTGCCCTGGCCTTTGTGCCCCTTTACGCGCTCTGGGTAACCCTGTTGCTGCCGGGGGTATGGGCTTCGATGCTGGCTGGCGCCCTGTATGGCACCTGGTGGGGCAGCTTGATCGTGTTTGTAGGGGCCTGCCTGGGGGCCGAGGCCGCTTTCCTGCTCGGCCGCACCTGGATGCGCAATTGGGCCCGCCGGCGGCTGGCGGTGGTGCCGAAGCTGCTGGCGATCGAGCAGGCGGTGAGCCGGGAGGGGCTGAAGTTGGTGCTGCTCACCCGCCTCTCACCGGCCTTTCCCTTCTCCCTGCTCAATTTCGCCTATGGCCTCAGTGAGGTGAGCCTGCGCGACTACACCATTGGCTTGATCGGCATCCTGCCCGGCACGATCCTGTTTTGCGGCCTGGGCGCCTTGGCCGGCGATGTGGCCCGCTTCGGCGAAGTGCTCTCAGGCCAGGCCGATGCCGGCACCTGGGCCCTGCGGATTGTGGGCCTGCTGGCCACCGTGGTCTCGGTGTGGGTGGCTGGCAAGGCGGCGCAGCGGGCACTTCAAGTTAAGGATTGATTGTGATTAGAGGGGCTTTGTGATGAGCTATGCGGTGCACTTGTTGCCTTTACGACATTACTGCCAATTTTGCCTAAATTCCTAACCAGGCCATAAACAGCGGGGGCTGGTGCTCAAGCCACGGTGATGTCAGACCGAATTTGTCTGACCCATGGCTCCCGCCCCCAAGGCCAAATCCAGCGTCAATTTCGAAGTCCAGGCATCTGCCCGCAAATCTGAGAGTGCCGTTCAAGTAGCAGCATCTGCAGTCGCACCAGCACCTGCAGCCGCACCAGTATCAGTGCCTGTTGCCGCACCAGCAGCAGTGCCTGCTGCCCCGGCTCTGGCCAACAGCAATGCATTCCCTGGTCAGCCTGCAGAAGCTCCCGCAGCTCCCCTGCTGGGAACTCTCAACCTGACGCCCACTGGCACCTCGGGCGAACAGTTCCAGACCGAAATTTCCGCCACCGTCACGATCGGCGGCAAGTTGTTTGTGCTCTCCAGCGGCGGCGGCAGCACCCTGCAGGTGACTGATGCCACCGATGCCACCCAGCCAGAGCTGGTGGGCCGTGAGTCCTATGGCGACGGCTACGTCTCCACATCAGTAGCCAGCTACGGCGATCTCCTGGCTGTGGCCCTGTCGCCGGCCGACTACGACACCACCGGCGGCAAGGGCCTGGTGCGCTTCTATCGCGTCGGCGTCAACGGCACGCTCACCCAGATTGCCGATGTTGTTGTTGGCTATCTGCCTGATGGGATCGCCTTCAATGAAACTGGCACCAAGCTGGTGATTGCCAATGAAGGTCAGCCTGCGGCTGGCTACACCCTGGATCGCCCTGGCAGCATCGGCATCATTGACATTCAGGGTCGCGTGAACCCTGTTTTCACCTATACCGATCTTCTCTTTGATAATGTTGCCCTGCCGGAGGGCATCCGCATCTCCGGCCCCACGGGTACCACCCAGGCCACCGACATCGAGCCTGAATACGTCGCGATCCAGGGCATCTACGCCTACGTGACGTTGCAAGAGAACAATGGCGTGGCAAAGGTGAATCTGGCCACCAACACGATCGAGAAGATCTTCTCCCTGGGAACGGTCGACTACAGCACCCAGTTGGTGGATCTGAGCGACAAGGATGGTGGTTTCAAGCCCATGCTGGGCCAGGACTATGAGGGCCTGCGCATGGCCGACGGCATCGCTGCCTACAGCGTCAAGGGTAAGGACTACTTCATCACCGCCAACGAGGGTGATGGCCGTGAGTACGGCACCTACACAGACGAAGCCCGCGGTTCCGGCAACGCCAATCGGGTCAAGCGTCTGACGGATGACGCCAATGTCGGTACTGATCTCACCACCACCTTCGGCAGCCGCAGCATCACCATCTTCGATGCCGACACCGGTGCCATGCTCTGGGACAGCGGCAACACCCTGCAGACGATTGCCTTCGCTGCCGGTGTGTACGACGACGGCCGCAGTGACGACAAGGGCGCGGAACCCGAGGGCGTGGTGGTCGCCAAGGTGGACGGCCGCACCTACGCCATCGTCTCGCTGGAGCGGGGCGTCAGCTCGATGCTGGCCGTGTTCGACGTGAGCGATCCCACCGCCGGTCAGTTTGTGACCAGCACGGTGATCGCCGGAAGTATTTCACCTGAAGGCCTGCTGGTGGTAGATGCCAAGCAGAGCCCCACGGGCCGCACGCAGTTGGTGGTGTCTAACGAAATCTCCAACACTCTCAACATCTTCGACCTCGAGGCCCTGATCGCGGCGCCTCCTGTGGCCGGTGCCGGCACCTTCACCAGCACCATGCTCAAGGATGTGGAGGGTGGCCCGGAGCTGCAGATCACCAGCCTGCTCACGGCCGGTGAATTCACCAATGGCCTAAACCCGGGCGACAGCGTCTACGCTCCCACCAGCATCTTTGATGGCCAGGGTGCTTACGACAATGGCGATGGCACCTATACCCTCCTGGTCAATAGCGAGCTCGGTTCCACCAGCGGCTATGGCTACCTGCTGCCTGGGGTTGAGGGTGGCTTCACTGGCGCCCGCGTTAGCAGCCTGGTGATCGATAAGGACGTCGACGATGACGCCAGCAACGGCTACCAGAGTGCCGTGATTGCCGGTGGCCTGGCCTACGACAGCATCTACCTCGATGGCTCAGACACGGCGATCGATGAGGCTGCCGATCTTGGTGCCGGATTCAAGCGCTTCTGCGCCGCAAATCTGGTGGAAGCCAACAGCTTTGGTGCAGACATGGGCTTTGCCGATCGCATCTACTTAGTGGGTGAAGAGGAGTTCGTGGGTGCTGGTGGCTCCTTCTTTGCCCTTGATGTGAATGGCCGCGCCATCCACGAGGTGTTGGGCTTCGGCAAGGGCACCTGGGAGTCGGCCACAAGCATCGACACCGGCAGCACCGACACGGTGGCCGTGCTGCTGTTTGACGATGCCAAGGCGCCTCTCTACATGTGGGTGGGCACCAAGAGCGCGGCTGCGGATGCCAGCTTCCTGGAGCGCAATGGCCTGGCAGCTAGCCAGGGGACGCTTTACACCTACGTCACCACGGCGCTCGATGGTTACGAGACTGGTGCGAGCACAGGCCCGGACTCTTCCGATCTGTTCGCCTTCACCGAGGTGAATGGCATCAATACAGCCATCAACGGCAGCTGGGTTGATCTGGCAAGCCTTAATGCCGATTACGCCAGTCTGGGCGCTCCCGCCCTGCGCGAATTGGCGGTCAATGCCGGTGCGTTGCAGCTCAGCCGGATCGAAGACGGCGAGGTGAATCCTCTCAACAGCCAGCAGGCGGTGTTCGTATCCACCGGTACGGCTGATTTCAACAAGGGTGATCTTTACGGCAACGTCTACACCCTGGATTTCAGTGCCGCCTTCGGCAGTGATGGCTTGGTTGCCGCCTCTGGTGAATCGGTGCTCAAGGTTGTCTATGACGGCGATCTGCTGGATGACCCCACCACGGGTCTCCGCAACCCCGACAACATGACCATCAGTGCCGATGGTTTTGCCTACCTCCAGGAGGACCGGGCCAACGGCGGCGGCACTGACATCAGCGCCGGCAACTTCGGCACCCAGGAGGCCTCGATCTGGCAGCTGGAAATCGACTCGATCACCGGTGACTCCATTGGGGATCCCACCCGCTGGGCCCAGATCGACCGCACCGTCTTTCCTACGGATTATGGGCAGACCCAGCCCACCTACACCAACCCAGACACCAATGGCGTTGGCAACTGGGAGTCTTCGGGCATTATCGATGTCTCGGCGATTTACGACTCCACAGCTGGGTCTTACTTCCTGGCCAATGTTCAGGCCCACAGCATCAAGGACGGCAACATCGGCGGCTCCGGCTACTTGGGGGAAGGTGGTCAGATCGATCTGATTCAACAAACCATCTGAGTTCTCCAGCTCGGATTCACTTGCCCCCCGAAAGGGGGGCTTTTTTATTGCCTGCCTTAGGGCAGCCGCCAATCGCGCAGCGCTGCGATCAGCACAAACCAAGCCAGCCTCAGCTTTGCCAGCAGCCCCTGCTGGGCGGCGAGCTGGTCGTATTTGGCGCGGCCGCACTCCGTTTTGATCCAGCGGTAGGCCTGCGGCAGGGGATGGTCCATGAAGCCATCTTGCCGCGCAGCCCCTTAGGGGAACTGTGGTTCGCTTTTGGGCCTTAAGTGGGTAGAGCGCTCACAGCTGATGAAACCCCCGCAACCCAGCGCCTGGGATTGGCTGGCTATCGATCGAGCCCCCCAGCCCCCGGATCTAAGTCAGATCGGCTCGCCGGAGGCCCTCACTGCCTACCTAGTAGGCGTTGAGGAGCGCATGCAGCGGCTTGCCCTCATCGTTGAGGCGCTGAGGCAAAGCTTGGCGGCTGGAGGGCTGCTCAGTGAAGCCCAGCTGCTGGAGAAGGTGGCCGAGCTTGATTTGAGCGATGGGGTTGCCGATGGGCGCAATGTGGCGCCTGTGCTGCAGGTATGCGGCAAGTGCGGTTACAGCCAAACGGGCCAGCACCGCTTTTGTGTGCGCTGCGGCAGTGATGCGTTGCGGCCCGCCGAAGCGCTGTCTGATCCCTAATCTTTGCCCATAACTTTTTCCTGCTTGGGGCTAGGGCCATCGACTTGCTTTTGTGGTTACTGGGTGCTCGGCGTTCACGCCGCCGGCCCCGAGGCGGGCAACCTCTAGCCGAGCAACCCCTAGCCGAGAAAACTTTTGCTGCGCCAACCTCCTTCGATTTAGGGCAATGGCAGCCCGATCGACCGATTAATCTGTTGCTGGAGGTTGATCACCTTCAGCTTGATGGCACAACTTTGAGGGGGCAGATCCGCGTCAAGCGCTATCGCCTTAGCAAGCAGGGAGATCAGGCAATTCTGGGAGCTCACTGTCAGCTACTTAAGCGTTTTCTGGATTTCAATAGCCAGTCGCTGCAGCGCTGTTTGGATTTGCAGAGTGGCGAACGGATCGATGATCTGCCCGCCTTTCTTGAGGCCAGCCATGCTGCTAGTCAGCAGGGACAGCTTGACCGTCTCTATCAAAGCCACCAAGATGAATTGGCCGTTCTTTTATATGTGGGGCGTGCCGATGGAGTTTTGCAGCGGCGCGAAAAAGAACTAATTGCCCACTACCTGGCGGGCCGATTTACAGGTGGAGCCTTGCAAGTTGAAGAGATCGCCCATGATCTGGCCTGGAAGCCTGTGCCAAATCGCGATGATTTCAGGCTGGCCACGCAACGGCTTGCGCTGCTGGATGCATCGCTAAAAAATCAGATCGTGCAGCTTTGCAGGCAGCTCATTGAGGTGAAGGAAACCCTTGATGGCGATGAGGAGGGATCTATGGCTGAAGTGATCGCCCTGCTCCAGCCTTAACCAGATCCAGCCTTAACCAGATCCAGCCTTGAGCAGCTCCAGTAGCCCCGCTTCATCCAGCACCGCCACCCCCAGACTCTCGGCCTTGCTGAGCTTGCTGCCGGCCTCCACCCCGGCCACTACGTAGCTGGTTTTCTTGCTAACCGAGCCGCTCACCTTGCCACCGGCAGCCTCAATCAGGGCCTGGGCGGCGCTGCGGCTCAAAGACGGCAGGCTGCCTGTAAGCACAAAAGTCTGCCCGGTTAGGGGCGTCTCGGGCCCAGTTCCAGGCTCCTCGGGCCCGGCTGCCAGCGAGAAGCCCAGCCGCTCCAGATCCTCCAGCAGCAGTTGATTGGCGGGGGTGGCAAACCACTGCTGCAGCGATTGGGCGATTTCAGCGCCAATGCCGAACACGGCGGTGATCGACTCGGGTGTGTTGGCCGTGGCGGTCGCCAGATCAGCAGCACTAGGAAAGGCCTTGGCCAGGGCTTTGGCGTTCACCTCGCCCACGTGGTGGATGCCCAAGCCGTAGAGCTGGCGGTGCCATGGTTGCTGTTTGGATGCGGCCAGGGCGACCACTAGGTTGTCGGCGCTCTTGGCTCCCATGCGCTCCAGGCTGGCCAGCAGGGCCCCATCGAGGCCATAGAGGTCGGCGATCGAGCCCACCAGACCCCGATCCACCAGCTGCTCGATCAGCTTGGCTCCCAGGCCATCCACATCCAGGGCCCCCTTGCTCACCCAGTGGCGCAGGGCGCCGCGCAGGATCGCCGGGCAGCTGGAATTGACGCAGCGGGTGGCCGCTTCGCCCTCCTCCCGCACCAGCTCCGAGCCGCACTCGGGGCATACCTGGGGCAGCTCCAGCCGCACGGCCCCCGCTGGCCTCAGTTCGCTCAGCACCCGCACCACCTCGGGGATGATCTCGCCGGCCTTGCGCACCACGATTGTGTCGCCGGCGTGCAAATCCAGTTCCGCCAGCCGGCCGGCGTTGTGCAGGGTGGCTCGGCTCACGGTGGTGCCGGCCAGGGGCACCGGCTCAAATTCGGCCACGGGGGTTACAACCCCGGTGCGCCCCACCTGGCAGGCTAGCCGCAGCAGGATGCTCGGCGCCTCCTCGGCGGCGTATTTCAGGGCGATCGCCCAGCGAGGTGCCTTTTGGGTGAAGCCAGCAGCGTCCTGGAGGCGCAGGTCGTTGAGCTTCACCACCACGCCATCGGTGGCATAAGGCAGGGCGCGGCGGCCCGTGTCCCAGGCGCTGAAGAAGGCTTGCACCGCCGCCAGATTCGGCAGCAGCTCGGCATTGGGGTTCACCTTGAAGCCTGCGGCCTGCAGCCATTGCAGGCTTTGCCACTGGCTGCTGGGCCGCGGCGGGTCCCCCCCAGCTGACTGCCATTCCTCCGGCAGGTGCAGGGTGTAGGCGAAGAAATCCAGCCGCCGCGCCGCCACCACTTTTGGATCCAGCTGGCGCAGGGTGCCGGCGCAGGCGTTGCGGGGGTTGGCAAACAGGGCCTCGCCGCGGGCCGCCCGCTCGGCGTTGATGGCAGCAAAGGTGTCATCGGGGATCAGGGCTTCGCCGCGCACCTCCACCCAGGCTGGTGGGTTCTCGAGCTGCAGCCGTAGGGGCACCGAGGCGATGGTGCGCACGTTGGCGGTGATCTGTTCGCCCCGCTCGCCGTCGCCCCGGGTGGCGGCCTGCACCAACAGGCCATGCTCGTAGCTGAGGGCCAGGGCGTTGCCGTCGATTTTCAGCTCCCCCACCATGGCGAGATCGCCCGTGCGGTCGAGCACCTTGAGCAGCCGGCTATACCAGGCTTCTAAATCGCCCGGGTTGAAGGCGTTGTCGAGGCTGAGCAGGCCGATGCGGTGCTCCACGCTGCTGAACCCCTCAGCCGGAGTGCCCCCCACCCGCTGGCTAGGGCTATCTGGGGTGATCAGCTCCGGCTGGGCTGCTTCCAGCTCCAGCAACTCTTTGTAGAGCCCGTCGTAGACCGAATCCTCCATTTCTGGAGCATCCAGCACGTAGTAGGCGTAGGCGGCTCTTTGCAGCAGCCGCCTCAGTTCGCCGGCGCGGGCCTGGTTGGGGGGAGCGGCGCTCACGGCAACTGAATCAGGCCGCTGCGAGCTTGGTGATCCGGTCTACCCGCCACTGCTCTTCGATTTTGACGAAGGTGAAGTCGAGGGGCAGCTCGTCCTTGCCATCGCTTTTGAGCTTCACCGTGAGGATCAGCTGGCCTTCATCAAGCCGGGGCCGGCCGGATTTGAGGTTGCGATATTTGTTGAGCTGCAGTCCCGCCAGAAAGCGGATGAACTGCTGCCGGTTGACGTGGGATCGGTAGTTCTTGGTGGTGAGCATGTAAGCGCCGTCCACCTGGCCGCTGGCCACCTGGGTGAAGAACTGCTTGATCAGTGGGTTGATGCCGCGGGCGCTGAGCACCAGCTTCACGGCGTTCACGGTCCAGAAGAGCAGCAGGGAGCCTGCGCCGGCCGCTAGGGCCTTGGTGCCGATCTCGCGGGCGATACCCCAATCCATCTCGATTCCAGCTGCGCTTGAGAGGTGCAGAGTCTGACCGACGACCCTGCAGCTTGAGACCTGGCGCCTGGGCTCGGCACAATGCGCCCAGCCCCTGTGCAGCCTGGTGGCATGCCCCTTGAGCCTCTCTTGCCGCTGTTTCACCGGCTCGACCGGGAATGGTTTGACGGCAGCCTGGCGCCTGCTGGTCAGCGGTTAGTGGATCTGCGCTGGAGCGACGGCCGCATGCGCCGCACCGCCGGGCTCTACCGGCGCGGACGCCATGCCGATGGCCGGCCCCTGTGCGAAATCGTGCTTTCGCGGCCCCTGCTTGATCCCCTGCCCCAGGAAGCCACCCTCAGCACCCTCTGCCACGAAATGATCCATGCCTGGGTGGATCGGGTGGTGGGTGTCGAGGAGGCCCATGGCCCCCACTTCCGCGCCCGCATGGCCGCTATCAACGGCGCCCAGGCTGGCTTCAAGGTGAGCATCCGCCACCGCTATCCCGTGCCCGCCAGCACCAGGGCGCCCCGCTGGCTGGCCTGTTGCCCCAATTGCGGCGTCAGCGCCCCCTACCGCCGCCGGGTGCAGGGTTTGGCCTGCCGCTTCTGTTGCGATCGGCTGCACGGCGGCCGTTGGCACGCCAGTTGTCTGTTGCGATTTGAGCAGGCGACCTAAGGTCCCGGCAGCACGGCACTGCCATGGGCGTTTTCCTCTGGACCCTGGAATTCGGAGGCCTCACCATTGCCTTGGTGGGGATGGGCCGGGAGCGCTGGCTGGCGAGTCGTCGTCGCTAGCTGGATCTTTAGCCTGGGACCATGCCTGAATCCTGGAAAGACCTAGATCGCCTGGTGAGTGCGGGCCGCCAGCTGGTAGATGGCGTCTCGGGCGCCCGCCCAGGCTCTCGCAGCGGCAACCGGGGTGAAGGCCGCCGGCTCGATGGCCTGGGTCGTTGGGTGGAAAACAAGCTCGATTGGATCCTTGAAGACGAGGACGACTGGCGAGAGCCCTGGCAGGAGACTCGCCCTGAACTGGGTTCCCAGGACCGGCCGCGCCGCCGCCTTGATGCCATTTCTCGTCGCAGTGCCGCGCCACCCCAGGGCCAGCCCAGGCAAGCAAGGGAGCAGGAAGAATGGCCCGAAGATGACGCTTTCGTCCTGCCCCGTTGGCAGCGGCAGCCGCCCAGTGCGCCCCAAACCCAGCCCCCAGCTCAGTCCCAGCTCACGGGGCGGGCCATGCCCCGCTCCAGCAGACGCCGAGCTGGTGGCTGAGGGCCCACTCCGGCAAGCTGGTTAGGTTGGCCTCAAATGCATTTACAAGATGGGCAGCCTTGTGGTGGTTGGCTTTCCGAAGGCGGAAGAAGCCGAACAGGTGCGGCGCGAGCTGGTGGACATTCAGCGTGAGCAGCTGATTGCCCTAGAGGATGCGGTGGTGCTGGAGCACGACAGCGAGGGCCAGGTGCACCTGCGTCAGGCCATCAATCTCACCGCTGCTGGCGCCCTAGGCGGTGGCTTTTGGGGCACCTTGGTGGGCCTGTTGTTTCTCAATCCCCTGCTGGGTGCTGCGGTGGGCGCGGGCGTGGGCGCAGCCTCGGGCTCCCTTTCCGACATCGGCATCAACGATGGCTTCATGCGCGAGCTGGGCGAGACCCTGCCCCGAGGCAGCGCGGCCCTGTGCCTGCTGGTACGGGAAGCCACGCCTGATCGGGTGATTGAGCGCCTGCGCGCCCATGCTCCCCACGCCAAGTTGCTACGCAGCAACCTCAGCCATACCGACGAGGATCAGTTGCGGGAGCTGCTGGAGCGGGCGCGCCTGCAGGCAGAGGCCCTGCGCTTGGGTTGAGCCGATGGGCTGGGGGTGCGGGCTCCCACCTGAAAGTTGCAGCCCCGCTGGCGCAGCTCCTGATTCACCTGGGTAACCAGATTTGCAGGTAGGTCGCTGGCCATTTCCTCGGCGGAGGTGTTGATCGAGGGTGACCCCTGCTCCAAGGCGCTGAGCAGGTCTGCCCATTGGTCGATCAGGTTGCGCTCGGCCATGGGCCGCAGACCCTGCTCCTGCAGCAGGGTTGCGCAGCCTTCCCCGTTCCAAACGGCGTTGGGGCAGCTGGTATGGGGATGGTGTTGATAGGCCAGGCCCTGTTGCAGGGCCGTACTGCTGGGGGCACCGTTCTGCTGGCGCAGGCCGGCATCGCTGAGTAGCCGGCCGCAATGAACGGCGGATATGCCGTAGATGCGGCCGAGGTCGGTGAGGCTCAACCAGAGGCTTGTAGTCATGGCCAGGCTCCCCGGCGCAAGTGGCCCCATGCTGGGCACAGCACTAGGCGCGTCAATCCGTCAACCTCGAATTGCTGTAAGCCGTTACTGAGTTTGTAAATCGTGACAAAGCTTGGCTGGGCCCAGCCAGTGCTCAAGGGCTGGTGAGAACACCTCCCGAATCACGGTGAGCTCCTTGCCGCCGCGGAAGAAGCGGTAGTGGCGACTCCAGAAGGGGCCCGGCAAGCCAAAGCGCTGCTCCAGCCAGGGAGCAGCAACAAGGGCCAGGCCATCCACCTCGCGGAACAGTTCAGCTCGCTTGACCGTCAGGCTGCGCCAGATCGGCAGCTCCCGCTGCTGCAGGTAGGCGTCGGCCTGGCTTTGATTCCACCAGCTCTCTGCCCAGGCCAGGGTCTTGTCGCCGCAGCGCAGCCATACCTGACGCCGCAGCAGGGGGCCATCGAGCTCGACGATTTCGGGGGGCGGTGGCGCGCCGGTGCTGGGGCCGGCTGGCTCAGGCGCCATGGCGATCAGCTCGATCTCCACCGGCTTGCCCGTGAGCGACTCCAGGTGCCGGGTGGGGCTGCCATCACCCAGCAGCAGCAGCCGCCAGGGGCCGCTGAGCCTGGCCGCAAGCGTGGAGCCCAGCAGGTTTTCCTGCCCCCAGCCGTCAACTGGAACGGGCGAGGCCATCAGGGAATTGCCGGGATTCACGCCGGAGGGCTCCGCAATCATCTGGGCCCATCCTGATCAGGCTCGCTAGCCCAGCGTGAACGCTGCCCGTTCGTCAGAATCTTTGCAACTGCCTGGAGGAGGCGAACTGCATGCTTCCAGACGTGGTCGTGCTCAACCTGCATCGCCGCTACACGGGCGTTTCGGCCACGGTGAAGGCACTGCTGCCGCGTCAGCGCCAGACCCTGGCAATTGGGCTCTGGGATCAAGGCAACCTGGAATTGCCCGACCGTTTGGGTCTCTGGGCCCTGCTGCGCTGGGGCTGGACTAGTCCCCACAAAGGGCCCTGGCGTATCTGGCACGCGCGTCGTGACAATGAGATCTTGCTGGGTTTGGTCCTGCGCTCCCTACTGCGTCAGCCCTGGCAGGTGATCTTCACCTCTGCAGCGCCAAAGCGACCAGGTTGGTGGTTGCGCCAGTTGATCCGCTGCACTGATTTGGTGATCGCAACATCGCCCCGATCAGCTGGCTTTCTTGAGCGTTGTGATGCCGTGATTTTTCACGGTGTCGATTGCGAGCAGTTTCAGCCTGCAGCAAACCGAGAGGCAGCTCTGGCCGAAGTGGGGATGGAAGGCCTCAAGTGCATAGCCAGCTTTGGCCGAATCCGACCCAGCAAGGGCACTGATTTGCTGGTGGAGGCATTGGTTGCGTTATTGCCCGAGTTTCCTGGCTGGGTGGGGGTGATTACGGGCCTTTGTCAACGCCGTGATCAGGCTTATCTTGCCGCTTTAAGACGGCAGATTGCCTTGGCTGGCCTAGAGCAAAGAATTCATTTTGTGGGAGATCTTGATCCTGTCGATATACGGCGTTGGTATCAACGGGCCTCGATTTGTGTTGCAGCATCGCGCCGTGAAGGGTTTGGCCTCACCCCGCTGGAGGCTATGGCCAGTGGTTGTGTACCGGTCACATCCCAGGCTGGAGCTTGGCCGTGGATTGTGCGGCCTGAATTTGGTCTTATTTTCGAAAACGGTGACCACCTGCAGTTGGCAGCCGCACTTCGCGACTTGATGAGTGATGAAGGGCGTCTCCAGGTAATGTCAGCGAAAGCCCGCATGGTCGCGCTTCAGGAGTTCTCTATTGAAGAGGAGGCGGCTCAGATCAATTCCCTGTACTCCACGTCCTTAACCAAATCGAGGAGTCAGCAGCAATGAGAGCGGCTGCCAGGCCAGATGTAAGCGTCATTATTTCCACATATAATTCGCCGAGTTGGCTTAAATTTGTATTAGAGGGCTATTTTCTGCAAAGCTTTAATGGTTCCTTTGAGATTATTGTTGCCGATGACGGTTCGACCGCCGAAACGGGCCGACTGATTGAAGCTCTGAGTCGCCGCAGTCCAGTGCCTTTAATACACGTCTGGCAGCCTGATCAAGGATTTCAGAAATGTAGAATTCTCAATAAAGCAATTGCCAAGTCCGCCGGTGAGCTGCTGCTATTGACTGATGGCGACTGCGTGCCCCAACCTCATATGGTGAAGCTGCATGCTGAGCGGGCGCGCTTTGGCAGTTTTCTCACTGGTGGCTATTTTAAGTTGCCAGAATCGCTTTCGCACCTGATTTCGCTCGAGGATATTAAGCAGGGTCGCGTATTTAAGCCGGCTTGGCTGGTCAGTAATGGTTTGCAGCCATCTGCATCGCTACTCAAGCTAATGCTTGTGGCGCCATTCGATCGACTTGCTAATCGTCTTACTCCCACGAAGCGAACTTGGAACGGACACAATTCCTCCTGCTATCGAGCAGATGCTATTGCCGTTAATGGATTTAATGAGCAGATGCAATATGGAGGCGAAGACGTGGAATTTGGCTGGCGACTTAATTTCTCTGGCATTAGGGGGCGCCATCTAAGATTTTCTACGGTGCCTGTGCATTTGTTTCATCGCCATAGTTATGTCACACCTGAAATGCTGGATCGCAGCAAGGAGTTACGTGCCGAGACCCGCAGGTTGCGTATCAAGCGAGCTGAGCTTGGCTTAGATCAGTGGCTATGACTTATTTCTCAAACCACTAAGAGTTCGTTGAATTAATTGTTTCGAGCCGCCAGGCCAGCAAGTGCTCAATTCATTAAAGTCATAGGAGGTGGCATCTTTAGGGCTAGCCTTAGTTAATTGGCCGAGCGAAAAAATCTCGGCAAATTTTGATACTTCCAGGGTGTGCTTTTTGCCTAGCTGGCGCATCCCTTGCATAACGTCGCCGTGTGAAAGCTTTTGCAGCTCTACTTCGATTGTTTCTGCTATTGGGCCTGTATTCGCCAGGAGGGTAATTCCCTGGGAATCGCGAGCTAGCCACTCATTTTTGTGGGTATTGGCAGCAACTAGAAAAGAGGGTACATCCATGCAGGCGCATAGAATTGCCATGTGATAGCGACCGCCGATATGAAGCCGGCATTTAGAGATTTTTTCTGCTGCATCTTCCAGTTCTTCATAATAGCAAAATTCACCGCCAAGCTCTAAAATTGTATCTCGTAAAGGCAGTAGATCTTGCCATTGCTTTGTGAGCACGAGTGGCAAATGACCGGAGTGCTTGCAGTAGTCGATTGCCCGCCTTGCAGTTTCAATATTGGCCTGTCGGTTAAGGCCGGCGCTGGTGGTTATCAGTAGATGGGTGCGATCAGATAGTGGTTTGATATTTGCGCGCTGCCACGAGCAGGCGGCATCGGGAACAAAGTTGACTTTGTAAGTCTCTGCGCTGAATTGATCGCGCACGGAGAAGTGTGCTGACCAGTTTATTAGTGTTTTAATGAGCTGCGATCTTTCGTCGCTAAATAGTGGGAAGGTTCCGTTTATTGTAATTAGGGGTGCCGTATATGCCTTGCCAAATAAAAGGGGGAGGGAGAGTAGTCTGAGCATGCGCATCGGCCCATCCCACTCGTTAACTGTTCCCTCTGGCTGGAAGATGGCTAAATCATAAGACCCTAGTGTTCTAACGCAATATTCGCCATATTCATGGGCCGCAAGGGCGTTCATTCCGGCAAGACTTGGTTTTCTCATGTCTGCCATGAGGAGCCTAGATGCTATTTGAATCCCAACACTTCGCCCAAATCGCCATGGCGCTGGGATTAGCTGAAGTTCTAAGCCATTGAGCGCAAAAGCCTGAGTCAGATTTCGCTTAAGTAAGCGGCTTGTTAGCCGGCAGCCGACATTCTCTCGGCCGTCCGTATCATTAATGAATAGGGCCTTAATTCGACGCATTGGCATTAGTTAAGGTTTAGTACTTGGTTCGCTGCTAAATTTTCAATGTACGCTCTTTCGCGGCTCCAGTCGTGTCGCTTCCAGCCTTGGAAGCCAAAGCCAAATAGTCTGATATTGGATCTCTTTGCATGCAGGTCAACAATATGCCTTACGGCTAACAAGCCGCTGCTTGGGAATCTGCTGCGTAGCCCCATGCCCTCAATCTGAAGGGCCTGGCAAGCTTTCTGGTAGGCCTCTGCGCTCAGAGTTATGCAAGGCTTTTGGTGCTGGCTTGCCAGGTCTTTACATTGCTGAGTGAGGTCGGCCCGTCTCCCCTTTAGCCAGGAAACGGGATTTGGTTTTGGCATGTATTTAGCAATTATTTGGGGGTGATAGGGAAGCATTAGGGATTTAGCTTGTCTAAATATTGGTCCTTTGATGTATTGGCTGCATCCTAAAAGCTGACTGGTTTGCTTGGATGAATTCGAAAGTACGAGGATGTCGGTTTTCGCGGCTCCGTATATATGGCTCGGGGGGGGTGAGTTGAAGCGAACTATCAGATTTGCCTGCTCGATTGCGGTTAGATCAGCTTGTTTTAGTGCGCCATTGCCAACAATGGCTATCTCATCCATGTCTGGCTACTTGGTGGGACTTGGGGAAAGGGTTCTTAGTAGCCGCTGCTGATGCTGATGCGGCGTTGTTCGCCGCCCTTTTCAATGACCGCCGTATCACCACTGGCAGAGCGCAAGCGCCAGCCGCTGCTGCCGATGCTCTCGCCCACGGCGGCGCTGGTAGAGCTGCCGCCCAATTGAAAGATTGCTGAGCCGCTTTGCCCTGGCACCTGCACCACTCCCACGAGCTGGGGAGCGTTACCACCACCGCCACTATTTCCACCACCACCACTCGAGGCGCTGCCCCCAGTGCTGCTGGCTGAGCCGGTGGCAGCCGGTGCCGGACTGGTGATGCGGCTATTGATGGGCACTTTGAGTACGTCGGCTGCTGGGGCGCTGCTGGCTGGCAGGGTTGCCAGCTCTTCCATCCAGGGTTCGCCTGGCGGCGGTGGGGGCAGCTCTCCGTCTTCCCCTGCCCCAACTGCGACGGCTGCCTGGGCGGGCTCGTTTGCTTGGGCTGGGGTTGTGCCGGGCCCCATGGTGCGCAGCCGCTCGATCAGCAGCATGTTGCGCTCCTGGCGGATGGCCTGCTGGCTCTGGTTCCAGAGGCCGAGCACGGCCAGGGCCATCCCTGCTACCACCATCACCGTCACACTGGCTCCTGCCAGCAGCAGGCTGGGCTGGCGGCCAACCTGATCTGCAAGCCGCTGCAAGGGTTTGGCCGCCGAGGCTGGGCGGCGCCTTGCTGAAGCTGGCTTTGGTTTGGAAGTTGGTTGTTTAGCTGGGGCTGGCCTGGAGGCAGGGGGCTTAGACGCAGCAGAATGAGACGCATCAGAATTAGACGGAGCAGCGTTAGAGACTGCTGCTGGCGGCAGGTCATGCAGCTCTACGGGGATGCTGCCGGCATCGGAAAATGCTGCAGGCGTGTCGCAGACCTCCACCTCAATCGGCTTTTCGGGTTCGAACACCCGATTGAGCACCTGCTCTGCCTTGAGCTCCCAGTAGGCCCGGGAGGTAGGGATGCCTCGTACCGGACTCACTTGCTGCTACCTCTTACCTAATGAGATCAAGATTACCGGCCCTTTGCTGACTTGACGAGTTTTGGCGTTTGCGTAGCTCCAGCCAGAGCAGCAGGGCCGTGACGTCGGCAGGGCTAACCCCGGGGATGCGGGCGGCTTGGCCGAGGCTGAGGGGTTGGATTGAGTTGAGTTTTTCGCGGGCTTCCTTTGAAAGGGTGGCAATGGTGGCGTAATCCACGTCTGCTGGTAAGGCCCGGTGCTCCTGCTTTTTCACCTGGTCGATCTGCTGCTGCTGACGGGCCAGGTAGCCGCTGTATTTGATGTCGATCTCAGCGCCCTCACGCACGTCGCTTGGCAACTCCGCCGGCGCCAGGCCTAGCCGCACCAGATCGCTGCTGTGGAAGCCGGAGCGGCGCAGCAGGTCGGCCAAGGTTATCGATCCCCTGATGGGCGCTTGGGTCTGGGCCTCCACGGCGGCGGCGGCCGGGTCGCTGCCCTTGAGCCGCACCGATTCCAGGCGCTGTTTTTCGCCGCTGATGGCTTGTTGTTTGGCGGTGTAGATGGCCCAGCGCTGCTCGTCGATCAGGCCCAGCTCCCGCCCTAGGGGGGTGAGGCGCCGGTCGGCGTTGTCGCCCCGCAACACCAGCCGGTATTCGCTGCGGCTGGTGAGTACGCGGTAGGGCTCGCGCAGATCCTTGCTGATCAGGTCGTCGATCATGGTGCCGATGTAGCTGCCCTCCCTGGGGAAGTGCACCGGCGCTTGGTCGCGCACCAGGCGGGCGGCGTTGAGGCCAGCCACCAGGCCCTGGGCCGCGGCTTCCTCGTAGCCGGTGGTGCCGTTGAGCTGGCCGGCGCAAAACAGCCCGGCTACCCGCTTGGTTTCCAGCGACGGCTTGAGCTGGGTGGCGGGCAGGTAGTCGTAGTCGACGGCGTAGGCGGGCCGCAGCATCACGCATTGCTCCAGGCCCGGCAGGGTGCGCAGCAGCTCGAGCTGCAGCCGCTCCGGCAGGCCGGTGGAGAAGCCCTGCACGTAAATCTCAGGCGTGTCGCGGCCCTCGGGTTCGAGAAAGATCTGGTGGCTTTCCTTGTCGGCGAAGCCCACGATTTTGTCTTCGATTGAGGGGCAGTAGCGGGGGCCCTTGCTGTCGATGAAGCCGCCGTAGATGGGGGTGAGGTGCAGGTTGTCGCGGATTAGCTGGTGGGTGGCTGCCGTGGTGCGGGTCATGTGGCAGCTCATCTGCTCGCCGCTCACCCAGGAGGCCGGATCAAAGGAGAAGAAGCGATCTACGGCATCGCTTGGCTGCTCTTCAAGTTGGTCGAGGGCGATGCTGCGCCGGTCTACCCGGGCTGGGGTGCCAGTTTTGAGCCGGCCCATCTGGAAGCCCAGCGCCTCGAGGGCTTCGCTGAGGCCAACGGCGGCCTGCTCTCCTGCCCGGCCGGCGCTCATCGACTGGTTGCCCACCCAGATCTGACCGCCCAGGAAGGTGCCGGTGGTGAGGATTACGGCGGCGGCGCCGTAGCTGCTGCCGAAGTAGGTGCTGATGCCGCTGATGCGGGCGTCCTCGCCGGGGGTGCCCGCCACCACCAGCCCGGTCACCATCGCTTCGCGCAGGGCCAGGTTTGGCGTGTGCTGCAGCAGCTGCAGCATCTGGCGGGCGTACTGGCGCTTGTCGGTTTGGGCGCGTAGGGCCCACACAGCAGGGCCGCGGCTGGCATTGAGCACCCGCTTCTGCAGGGCCGTGGCATCGGCCAGCCGGCCGATCACGCCGCCGAGGGCATCCACCTCGTGCACCAGCTGGCTCTTGGCTGGACCGCCCACCGCCGGGTTGCAAGGCTGCCAGGCGATGCGATCGAGGTTGAGCGAAAACAGGGCCGTGTTTAGCCCTAGGCGAGCGGCGGTGATGGCGGCCTCACAGCCGGCGTGGCCGCCGCCCACCACGATCAAGTCGAAGTGCTCGGTGCAGGGTTCGACGCACGTCTGGCTGGCTGGGGTGCTGAACGGCATTTGTTTATTTAAGAGCCAAGCCTGCCTTTTTCAGTGCCAGTGTTTGCGGATCTCGCCGGCGAGGTAGCCCCAGAGCTTGGGCTGGAGTGGATGGCGCAGGATCGTGCGGTGGGGATGGCGCCAGGGGTGCAGCACTTCCTCGGGCTTGGGCCGGCCGTGGAATTTGAGGATGGTGCAGGCTTCCAGCTGGCTTTGGGCGGCGGCGGCATCGCGGCTGGCGAGCTTGCGCAGGACCTTGTAGGAGCGCACCAGCTCTTCAGGCCAATAGGCAAGAGCTGCCGGCGCCAGCTCCTGGAAGACACGGAAGATGAAGTTCTGGTCGCCAGCAAAATACGCTCCGGCGTAGCGGCCCTCCTGCCAGCACTGCCATACCGCCTGGGTGTGGGCGTCGGGCCGGCACCACAGCACCGAGGAATTGAGGATCGGGTAGTTCCAGTCGCGCACGCCCATCAGGCTGGCGCTTGCGTTGCGGCCGAGCTCCACTAGGGGGGCTAGGTCGGCCCTGATCACCAGCGTGGAGTCGAGAAACAGGAAGGGATCGCTGCCCGTGAGGGCCTGATCAAACAGGCGCAGCTTGCTGAAATAGCCCCGCAGCCTGCCCTCCTCTAGGTCCTGTTGCACCAGCTGTTGATGGCTGGCGGACGGCTCGCCAAAGCGACCTGGTTCGGGCCTTTCGGTGTAGATGATGAAGTGATGGGGTTCACCCAACTGCCTGGCCACCATCGCCGCCAGCCGGCTCACCCAAAGATCGGGGTAGCGATCGCCGGTTTGCACCGTCACTACTTTGAGGGGCGCTTGCGTAGGCGGCACCGCTCAAGCCGCCAGGTTGCGGAAGCGGGTGAACTGCGGCTCAAACAACAGCTTGACTGTGCCCACCGGGCCGTTGCGGTGCTTGGTCACGATCACTTCGGTGATGCCCCGGTCGGGGGTTTCCGGGTTGTAGTACTCGTCTCGGTAGATCATCAGCACCAGGTCGGCGTCCTGCTCGATCGAGCCCGATTCGCGCAGGTCACTGAGCATCGGGCGCTTGTTGGTGCGCGATTCGACGCCGCGGCTCAGCTGGGAAAGGGCGATCACCGGCACGTTGAGCTCGCGGGCCATGCCCTTGAGGCCCCGGGTGATGCGGCTGAGCTCCTGCACCCGGTTGTCGGGGGTGGAGCCCTCCATCAGCTGCAGGTAGTCGATCACGATCAGGCCCAGCTCCTTGCCTGTTTCGGCCATGAGCCTGCGGCAGAGGGAACGCATCTCCAGCACGCCGGAGTTGGGTTTGTCGTCGAGGAAAAGGGGCAGCTGGCCGAGGCTGTTAATGCCCTGGCCCAGCAGGGGCCACTCCTCCTGTTGCAGCCGGCCGGTGCGCAGCCGTCCGCTTTCGATGCCCACCTCCATCGACAGCAGGCGGTAGGTGAGCTGCTCCTTGCTCATCTCCAGGGAGAACACACACACCGGCAGCTGGTGCAGCTGGGCGACGTTTTTGGCGATGTTGAGCACGATTGAGGTTTTGCCCATCGCCGGCCGGCCGGCCACAATAATGAGGTCGCTGCGCTGTAGGCCCTGGGTGATGGCATCAAGGTCGTAGAAGTTGCACGGGATGCCGGCCACGGCGGTGCCCAGTGAGCGGCTCTCGATCTCGTTGAAGGTGCTGGTGAGGATCTCGGCTGTGGGGGTGAGGCCGGTGCTGGGCTTCTCCTGGCTGATCGCGAAGATCTTTTGCTCGGCCTCATCGAGCACCTGCTCCATCGGCTTGCTCTGATCAAAGCCCAGGGCGATCACCTCGTTACCGGAGCGAATCAACTGGCGCCGCAAAAACTTGTCCATCACCAGGCGAGCCACCTGGTCGATCGAGGCTGTCGAGGTGATGCGCTCCACCAGCTCCACCAGCCGGCCCTGACCGCCAACCTTCTCCAGGACACCGGTGTCCGCCAACCAGGCGCACATCGCCGTGAGGTCGGTGGGTTTGCCCTGGCTGTGCAACATCACCGCCGTGCGGTAGATCTCGCGGTGGGCGCCGAGATAAAAGGCCTCGGCCTGCAGCACGTCGGCGATGCGGCCGATGGCGTCTGGGTCCAGCAGGATGCCGCCCAGCACGGCCTCTTCGGCTTCGAGGTTCTGGGGCGGCACCGAATCGGGCAGGGCCTCAAAACGGGCTTCCGAGCGCCCGTCTGAACGGGATTCGCGGCTGCTGGATTGGTTGAGGGGAACGCTCACCATGATCTTGGGGGCGCTTAGCCAGGAGGGCAATCTTGAGCGCCGCGGCGCTATTTGGCCACCCCACGGGCCCTACCGGTGGGGGTTCAACACACAAGCTGCCCTATCCCTGGGGTTTCAACTGCTGACTTTGGCCTCAGAAGCTGGCGACTTCCAGGTTGAGCTCGGCGGTGACTTCGGGGTGGAGTTTCACCTGGACCTTGTAGGAGCCGGTGCGGTGGATTTCGGGCACCGTGATGTCGCGGCGATCGACCTCTTTCTTGGTGGCAGCTTCGATCGCTTCGGCCACGTCACCGTTGGTAACGGTGCCAAACAGCACGTCGTCGCCGCCAGTCTGCTTCTTGACCGTGAAGCGGCCGATCGTGTCGAGGGCGGTGCGGAAGGCGATCGCCTCAGCCTTGAGGGCAGCCTGACGCTCCGCCTCCTTGGCGCGGCGCGCTTCCACCTGGCGCAGCACAGCTGCAGTGACGGGCTGGGCCTTGCCGGTGGGAACCAGGAAGTTGCGGGCGTAGCCGGGGGCTACTTCCACCAGATCACCGTTCTTTCCCAGGCTGAGAACGTCGGCGTTGAGGACGACTTGAACGCGCTTAGCCATGGCAAATAATTAGGAGATTGATCAAGACCCGATCTAACACCTTAAATCAGGGGGTGATCAGGCCTCAGGTCCGCTGAGGTGCAGCGGCTGCGGGCAGGCGTACGTGCTTGGCCAGGCCCAGGAAGCGCATCAGGCGGATGTGCTGCCAGGTGAGATCGATTTGGGGGCCAAAGCCGTGGCGAGCCGAGTGGGGAAAGGCGTGGTGGTTGTTGTGCCAGCCCTCGCCGAAGGTGAGCGCCGCGACCCACCAGTTGTTTTTGGAGCCGTCACCGCTGTCGTGGGCAACGCTGCCCCAAAGGTGGGTTGCTGAATTCACCAGCCAGGTGCAGTGGTAAACAACGACCAGGCGCAGGGGGATGCCCCAGAGCACCAGGGCCCAGCCACCAGCGCCAGTGGCGGTGCCGATCCAAAACAGCAGGGCCGCTAGGGGCGCCTGCAGCAACAGGAAATTGGTGTTCAACCAGCGGTAGTAGGGATCTCTGGCGATATCGCCGGTGAACCTGGGCACGGCAGCCATGGCGGGGATGGGCTGGAGCATCCAGGCCATGTGGCTCCACCAGAAGCCCTTCAGGCTGGTGTGGTGGTCCACTTCCGTATCGGAAAACTTGTGGTGGTGGCGGTGCAGGCCCACCCAGTCGATCGGACCGTGCTGGCAGCTGAGGGCGCCGCAGGTGGCGAAGAAACGCTCCAGCCACTGGGGTACCCGGAAGGCACGGTGGCTGAGCATGCGGTGGTAGCCGATCGTCACGCCCAGGCAGGCGGTGACCCAATAGAGCACCAGGAAGCTGGCCAAGGCCGGCACGCTCCAGAACTGGGGCAGCAGGGCAACCAGCGCCAGCACATGGATGACGGCCATGAAGCCGATGGTGACCCAGGGGGTGGTTTTCGACCCCTGGGTGCTAGCGGCTTCGCCATGGCGCGGCCGGTGCAGGGCCTCGGCGCGGCGCTGGCCGCTGACGCCTTGGTTGATGAAGGCGGGCTTGCGGGTGGCAAGGCGCTGGGTGGCTGGTGCGCTGGGACTAACTGGTGCGGCCATAACGGACCGACTCCATACTGATCGGTAGAATAGTAGCAATACGGATCCATATCGCGTGGGATACCGGGAAGATCTCCTATCGGGCCGGGTCGCTTTTGCCCATCTGATCAAGGTGTGGCACGAGCGCAACGGCTGGTCGCACCGGGTGTTGCCGGCCCTGGCTGAGGTCCTCGATCTGGGCCGGGTCCACAACTCCCAGCTCTCAATGCTGCGCAACGGCAAGCTGGCCTCCCCCGGCCCGGAGGTGTTCCTGGCCCTTGGTCGTATCAATCAGCTGCTGGCCCGCGAGGTGCGTGGCGGCAGCCTGGGCGACGGCCTGCGCCAGCGCCTGGCCGACAGCCCCGAGCTGGTGGCGGCCCTGGAAACCTCCGCCCTGCCCGTGCAGGACGAGGGCGCTCCGGTGCTGGGGCCCGGCGAACTGCTGGAGGTGTTTGTGGGCCTGCGCCAGCCGCCGGTGGCCTTTGATCTGCGTATCGATGAAGCCGAGGCGGTGCCCTTGAGTGCGGCCCTGGCCCAGTTGTTCACGGCGGGGCGGCCCTGGCGTTTGTGCCGCGAGCCGGTGCTGGCTGCCTATACGGTCGAGAAGCGGCAGCGGCGGGAGCGGTTTGCCGAAGTGATGGCAGGCCAGCGCGATTTTTCGGCAGCTGAGCTCGATAGCGAACTCCCAGATCTGCGCCTCACCCTGGCTCGGCTTGGGGCGACGGGTGAGGCGGAGCTGGAGCCGGATCAGTTTCTTGAGCTGCTGCGCCAGCAGGCCAAAGCCATGGGTTTAACGGCTACCGGCGCCATGGCAAAACTGGATCTAGCCGCTGCAATTAGGCAGCAGCTCCAGGCTCCGCCAGTCAGCCCTCAGGAGGGGTTGTAGCTCGCTTCCCGCACTCGCTTGGCCCAGCCCAGCTTGCGCAGCAGCTTGATGTGCTGCCAGGTGATGTCGAACTCAAACCAGCGCAGGCCGTGGCGCGCTGAGTGGGGGAAGGCGTGGTGGTTGTTGTGCCAGCCCTCGCCGAAGCTCAAGATTGCCACCCACCAGCAATTGCGCGATAGATCCGGTGAATTGAAGTTGCGGTAGCCGCAGAAGTGGGTGGCGGAATTCACCAGCCAGGTGACGTGATATACGATCACCAGGCGCAGCGGGATGGCCCAGAGCACCAGGCCCAGGCCGCCGCCATGGACGCCGGCCAGCTCGCCATACCAATAAAGAGCGGCGCCGAGGGGCAGTTGCAGCAGCAGAAACCAGCGATCCAGCCAGCGGTAGAAGGGGTCGCGCTGCAGGTCGCCGGTGAGCCTGCCCACGTGTTGCAGGGCCGGGATTTCGTGCAGCATCCAGTCGCTGTGGGCCCACCACAGGCCCCGGGCCGCGTCGTGGTGGTCGTTGGGTTGGTCGGAATACTTGTGGTGGTGGCGGTGCAGTCCCACCCATTCGATCGGGCCGCTCTGGCAGGCCAGGGCTCCCATCAGCACCAGGAGGTGCTCCAGCCACAGGGGGGCACTGAAGCTGCGGTGGGTCAGCATCCGGTGCAGACCCAGGGTCACCCCCAGCACGGTGGTCCAATAGAGCACCGCCAGCACCACCACGGCCTGCCAGCTCCAGAAGCGCGGCAGCAGGGCAAACACCGCACCCACGTGCATCGCCAGCATGAAGCTGGTGGTGCCCCCCTTGAACTTGCGCTGGCGGCCCGGCAGGGGTTGGCGCCTTTCGGATACAGCAGCGCGGATGCGCTGATCCTCAAGCGCGCTGGGTGTGGCCGCACCCAAAACTTGGGCCGAATCGGTGCTGACTACCAAAGAACTCTCCGGGTGGTGCTCGCCCGATTCACGCCTGGGCAGCGGAGGAAATCTAGCTAGGCGTCGCCCGGCAACATGGGACTCCCTGAGGGATAGGCAGATGGCGGATGCAGCGGAGGCCTTGGCCCGTCAGGCCGCCGAGCGGGTGGCCGCTGCCGTGGCCGCCACTGCCGCTGCCGCCGCCCACCACACCAGCCAGGTGCAGCCGCGGCTGGCCCGGGTGCTTGAGGCTTTCGCCGCTGAGCGGCTCGGCACCCAGCACTTCGCTTCGGTGAGCGGCTACGGCCATGGCGACCAGGGCCGGGAGGTAATCGATCGGGTGTTTGCCCGGGTGCTGCAGGCGGAAGCCGCGGCCGTGCGACTCCAATTTGTCAGTGGTACCCACGCCATAGCAGCGGCGTTGTTTGGTGTGCTGCGCCCCGGCGACCGCCTGCTGGCCCTCACCGGCCGCCCCTACGACACCCTCGAAGAGGTGATTGGCATCCGCGGTAGCGGCCAGGGCTCCCTGGCGGAATTCGGCATCGCCTACGCCGAGCTGGCGCTCACCGATGCAGGCCTGGTCGATTTCGACGGCCTGGAGGAGGCCCTGGCGCTGCCCACCCGCATGGTGCTGATCCAGCGCAGTTGCGGCTACAGCTGGCGGCCGTCCCTGTCGGTGGCCCAGATCGGCCTGCTCTGCGAGCGGGTAAAAGCGCTCCAGCCCGGCTGCGTCGTGTTTGTCGACAACTGCTACGGCGAGCTGGTGGAGGCCCAGGAACCCACGGCGGTGGGGGCCGATCTGATTGCCGGCTCCTTGATCAAAAACCTCGGCGGCACCATCGCCCCCACCGGCGGTTACGTGGCCGGCCGGGCTGAGTTGGTCGAGCAGGCCTGCTGCCGGCTCACGGCGCCCGGCATCGGCGGCGAAGGGGGCACCAGCTTCGACCTCAACCGCCTGCTGGCCCAGGGGCTTTTCCTGGCTCCCCAGATGGTGGCTGAGGCCCTGATCTGCAGCGAGCTGGTGGCGGCCGTGTTCTCGGATCTGGGCTACGCGGTGCAGCCCCTGCCCGGTGCCCCCCGCAGCGATGTGATCCAGGCGGTGCGGCTCGGCGATCCCGAGCGGCTCAAAACCGTTTGCCGGGCCTTCCAGGCCGCATCACCGGTGGGCGCCTACCTCGATCCGGTGCCGGCGCCGATGCCCGGCTACGCCAGTGCCCTGGTGATGGCGGGCGGCACCTTCATCGACGGCAGCACCAGCGAGTTTTCCGCCGATGCGCCGCTGCGGGAGCCCTACGTGCTGTTTGCCCAGGGCGGCACCCACCGCGCCCATGCCCAGATCGCCCTGGAACGGGCCCTGGTGGCACTGGCGCAGGCAGGCCACCAGGTCTGATTACGCAGATCTCGCCGCTGGTTATCACTCCAGGGCCGACAGACTGGCGCCACCTTGCTGCTGCGTGATGGCGCTCCCCATCCCCGGTGATTGCCGCTACGCCGACAGCCACGAATACGTGCGCCCTGAGGGCGAGAGGCTGCGGCTGGGTCTGAGTGCCTTCGCCGTCGACCAGCTCGGCGACATCGTGTTTGTCGAGCTGCCTGCAGTGGGCGCCAGCCTTGTTCAGGGGGCCAGTTTTGGCACCGTTGAATCGGTGAAGGCGGTGGAAGATCTGCTGGCGCCGGTGAGCGGTGTGGTGCTGGCCCGCAATGAGGCGGTGCTCGCTAGCCCGGAGGAGCTGCAGAACGATCCCTACGGCGAGGGTTGGCTGCTGGTGCTCCAGCCAGCTGATCCGGCCCAGCTCGCTGGCCTGCTGGATCCGGCCACCTACTCGGCCAAGGTGCAAGGCGCCTGATGGCAGCTGCGGACGCACCAGACCTCTCTTTTATTGGGCGCCATATCGGTCCGAGCGCCGCTGAGCAGCAGCGGATGTTGGCGGAACTCGGAGCGTCCAGCCTCGAGGCCCTGGCCGCCCAGGTGGTGCCCGCCGATTTGCTTCTAGATCCGGCGGCCTCGGCTGCGGGTTTGCCCGAGCCCTGCAGTGAGGCCCAGGCCCTGGCCGAACTTGCCGAGATCGCTGCGGCCAACCAGCTGCAGCGCAGCTTGATCGGCCAGGGCTACTACGGCACCGCCACGCCGGCGCTGATCCAGCGCCAGGTGTTTGAAAACCCCGCCTGGTACACCGCCTACACCCCCTATCAGGCCGAAATTGCCCAGGGCCGGCTTGAGGCCCTGCTGAATTTTCAGACCCTGATCAGCGAGCTCACCGGCCTGCCGATCGCCAATGCCTCCTTATTGGATGAGGCCACCGCCGCGGCCGAAGCCATGGCTATGGCCAGCGCTGTCTGCAAGCGCCCCGCTGCAGTGCGCTTTCTGGTGGATCGGGCCGTGTTCCCCCAGACCCTGGCGGTGCTGCAAACCCGGGCCGAGCCCCTGGGCATCCAGCTCGAGCTGGTGGCAGCCGAGTCGCTGGCTGCAGCCCCCCTGCCAGCGGATGCTTTTGGTTTGCTGATCCAGCTGCCTGGCCGCCAGGGCCGGCTCTGGGATCCCAGCGAACTGCTGGCTAGCGCCCGCCAAGCCGGGCTGATCACGGCTGTGGCGATCGATCCCCTGGCCCAGGTGCTGCTGGAGCCGGTGGGTCACCTCGGCGCTGATATCGCCGTCGGCAGCGCCCAGCGCCTGGGGGTGCCGCTCGGTTTTGGTGGTCCCCATGCCGCTTTTTTTGCCACGGGCGAGCAGTTCAAGCGCCAGATCCCCGGCCGCCTGGTGGGGCGCTCGCTGGATGCGGCAGGCCAGCCGGCCCTGCGCCTGGCCCTGCAGACCCGCGAACAGCACATCCGCCGCGACAAGGCCACCAGCAACATCTGCACCGCCCAGGTGCTGTTGGCTGTGATGGCTGGCTTCTATGCCGTGCACCATGGCCCTGATGGCCTCGAGGCGATCGCCCGGCGCTTGCTCAGCCTGCGGGCGGACCTTGTGGCTGGCCTGGAGGCCCTCACTCTGCCGGTGTTGCCGGGCCAGGGTTTTGACACGGTGTGGCTGCCCCTGCCTCCGGATCAGGCCGAGGTGCTGGTGGCCGCTGCCCTGGCGGCCGGCTTCAACCTGCACCAGGCAGAAGATGGCGTTGGCATCAGCCTTGATGAGCTGAGCAGCGCCGCGGAGCTGGAGCGGCTGCTGCTGGCGCTGGCTGGCTGCGCTGAGCCCTGGCGGGAGCTGGGCAACAGCCCGCCTGCTGGCCCGGCCATGCCCCTGCGCCAGCAGCCCTGGTTGCGGCAGAGCGTCTTCCACCGCTACCGCAGTGAAACCGAGCTGTTGCGCTACATCCAGCGCCTTTCAGCCAAGGATCTATCTCTGGTGCACGGGATGATCCCCCTTGGCAGCTGCACCATGAAGCTCAATGCCGCCGCCGAGCTGGCGCCGGTGAGCTGGCCGGCCTTCAGCCAGCTGCACCCCTTCGCCCCGGCTGAGCAGGCCGCCGGATACCAGCTTCTGGCGGCGGATCTGGAGCGCTGGCTGGCGCTGATCACCGGTTTTGCCGGTGTGTCGCTGCAGCCCAATGCCGGCTCCCAGGGGGAATATGCCGGCCTGCTGGCGATCCGGGCCTGGCACCGCAGCCGGGGGGAAGCCCATCGCACCGTTTGTTTGATTCCCACCAGCGCCCATGGCACAAACCCAGCCAGCGCCGTGATGGCTGGCCTGCAGGTGGTGGCGGTGGCCTGCGACGAGGCCGGCAACATCGATCTCGCCGACCTGGAGGCCAAGGCCGCTGCCCACGCCGAGCAGCTGGCGGCGCTGATGGTCACCTATCCCTCCACCCACGGCGTGTTTGAGCCGGCTATTCGCCGTATCTGCGAGCTGGTGCACGCCCGCGGCGGCCAGGTGTACCTCGATGGTGCCAACCTCAACGCCCAGGTGGGCCTGTGCAAGCCAGGCCTCTACGGCGCCGATGTCTGCCACCTCAACCTGCACAAGACCTTCTGCATTCCCCACGGCGGCGGCGGCCCCGGCGTGGGCCCGATTGCGGTGGCATCCCATCTACTGCCTTTCTTGCCGGGTGCCGTAGGGGTTGAGTGCGGAGGGGTGGGGCCTGTGGCTGCGGCACCCCTGGGCAGTGCTTCGATTCTGACTATCAGCTGGATGTACATCCGCATGATGGGCGGCGCGGGCCTGCGCCAGGCCAGCCAGGTGGCCCTGCTGGCCGCCAACCTGCTGGCCGCCCGCCTGGAGCCCCACTTCCCCGTGCTCTACCGGGGCATGGGCGGGCGCGTGGCCCACGAGTGCATCCTCGATCTGCGGCCGCTCAAGCGCAGCTGCGGCCTGGAGGTCGATGACCTGGCCAAGCGTCTGATGGACTACGGCTTCCATGCCCCCACGGTGAGCTGGCCAGTGGCGGGCACGGTGATGGTGGAACCCACGGAAAGCGAGTCGCTCGCTGAGCTCGACCGCTTCTGCGCGGCCATGGTGGCGATCCGCCAGGAGGCCGCGGCGCTGGAGGCCGGCAGCGCCGATCCCCTCAACAACCCCCTCAAGCGAGCCCCCCACACCCTGGCCGCCGTGACTGCCGACCACTGGGACAGGCCCTATACCCGCCAACAGGCGGCATTTCCGGCTGGTGAGGATCAGCGCCTATCGAAGTTTTGGCCGGCGGTGGCCCGGATTGACAACGCCTACGGCGATCGCAACCTGGTGTGCACCTGCCCGAGCATGGAGGAGCTTGCAGGGCAGGCGCTGGCAGAGCAGGAACTGGCCCAAGTGGTGCCAGCTGCCACTGTTCTTTAGTGCCGTCATGACGCACACTGTGCGGGCTTGACGCCTCTTAACAGGCAAAATCAGCGCCTAAGCCATTCATCTTCGGGACCATGAAGGGCAGCAACGACGGAACTGGTACAGGAACGGGCCAGGTGCTTCGGGTGGAGGGCACCAACGTGGTGCGTGTTCCTTTTGGTGTGCGTCGCTCCCGCCGCCCCCGTCCCCAGCGCCCCGATCACTGGGCCACCCTGGTGCTGCCTTTTCATATCCACCACGATCCAACGCCACCCCCCCAGGCAGCTTGAAGTCGGGTTTGGCTAAATCAAGCTGCTTAAATTGCTTCGCCCAAGCGCCAATCAACTAGGGCTTTGACGTCAGCCAGCGAGCTGGCGGGGGCCCGAAATGGCAGCAGATGCATGGGACTGCGCTCCGGGCGCACCAGCCAGGTGAAATCGGCCTGGGGAATTAGCACGAACCCCCGATAACGCACCGTTGCCCGCACCCCGCGGGGATGGTTGCCAGTTGAGGCGATAGCTGTGCTGGCGCTGGCCATCCCTGGGGTCAAAACTGCAGCCATTGCAGCGGGCTTGCGGCAAATTTGCGGCCGTTTACTGAATTGCTTTGGGATTGCCGTTACACCCTGCAAAAAGCCTGGGCGGGTCTAGTCCTAGACCCCTGAAACCCCTTTGGAGCACTGGGTTTTTGTTCTGTTGCCCTCGTCGTAGCGATAGGTGAAGAAGGTGTGCTGGGCTACAAAAATTGCAGCCCGGTTGGGGTATCAAACGCCCAGAAGTTGGGGTTCCCGGTAGGGCACGAAGCTGGCCTTGCGGGCGCCGCAGATCGGGCAACGCCAGTCGTCGGGGATCGCTTCAAAGGGGGTGCCCGGAGCGATGCCGGAATCGGGGTCGCCGGCGGTGGGGTCGTAAATCATCGAGCACAGTTTGCAGATCCACTTGCCCGCTACGGGCTCGTCTGCCTCTCCGGCCACCCCCTTGCCCTGCAGGGCTTCGAGGGCGATGCCGTAGCGCTCGGCGTGGTGCTGCTCGATCGGCGTCAGCAGGCCGAAGTTTTTGGCGGCGGTGCGAAAGATGCCGGCGTGCTGCTGTGATTCGTCGATCTGCTCCTGGAATTCAGCTGCGGCTTCGCCATCGCGATCGATGCGGGCCTGGTCGGCAAACTCCGGATACATGGTGGTGTACTCGTAGGTTTCGCCCTCGATTGCGAGCTCCAGGCAGCGGCTGAGCAGGGCCTGCTTCTGCTCGCCGGAGAGGTTGGCGGGATCGTCGATGACGAGTTCGGGATGGAGCAGCCGGAAGTGGGCGAAGGCGTGCTCTGTTTCCTGGGCAGCGGTATCGCGAAATAGCTTGGCCAGCTCGGGGTTGCCGACCTGCTTGGCCACCTCCGCGAAAAATAGGTATTTGCGATTGGCCATGCTCTCGCCGCCAAAAGCAGCTTCAAGATTGGCCTTGGTGCTGGGCTTGGCGATATCCATGGCTTGGCAGGTGTTGCAGTTGATGGAGAGTTTAGCTTGCCCGAAGTCGAAACGACTATGAGTTAGCCCTGCTGGCGTGGCTCGATGGCCCCGGGACTTGCGGTTCTCAGTAGTTGGCGCCGCTGCGGCGCTGGTGCACGGCCGTGGTGGCACTGGCATCTAGCACGCCGCCCTGGCTCACCTGGGCATACAGCAGCCAGTGGTCGCCGCATTCCATGCGCTGCTGCACCGTGGCGTCCAGCCAGGCGAGGGCCTCAGGTAGAAGCGGTTGGCCGCTGGGGCTGTGCTCGAGCTCCAGGCCGGCGAAGCGGTCGGCGCCTGGGGCAAACGGCTGCAAAAACTGTTTCATCGGTCCGGTTTCACGCCCTGCGGCCAGCACGTTGAGAGCAAAGCAATCGCCGACGTGCAGTAGGGCCTCCACCGCCCGGTCTTTCGCTACGGCCACGGTGAAGCCTGGTGGCGAGAAGCTGGCCTGGCTCACCCAGCTGGCTACCATGGCGCTGCTGAGGCGGTTCCCCCCCTCCCCTTTGCTGGTGGTGAGCACGCACAGGGAGCCCACCACCCGGCCCAGGGCCTGCACTGCTGGATTGCTGCGGCTCTCGCTGAGGCCGCCACTGGCGCTTCGGCGTTGCACCTTGCGCTGTTCGCTCTGCAGTTGGCGGCCCAGGGCGGTGCCGGTTTCTTCGATGGCTTTGAGGCTGGCCGCATCGGGGCTGAACTTCACCTTGATCGGTTCAAAGGCGAAGTGGAAGCCGCCATCGCGCAGCTTGCTCTCCAGCAGATCCAGGGCTTCACCGCTCCAGCCAAAGCTGCCAAAGACCCCAACCGGCTTGCTGCGGTCGCCCTCAGCTAGCACCGTGCCCAGGGCTGACACGATCGGTGTGGGGGCATGGCCGCCGAGGGTGGGAGAGCCGATCAAGATTGCATCGCAGCTGCGGATCGCCGCCAGCAGCTGCTCAGGTGGCGTGAACTCGCAGTTGATGCTCTCCACCCGCACGCCGGTGCGGGCGACCCCCTGGGCGAGGGTATCGGCGATGGCGGCCGTGTTGCCGTAGGCGCTGGCAAATAGCAGTGCCACCGATAGGCGCGCCCGCTCCTGGGTTGCGCCCCAGCGGTGGTAGTCGTTGAGCAGGCTGCGCCAGCTCTCGCTGATCGCCGGCCCGTGGCCGGGGGCAATGGTGCGGATGTCGAGTGCTTCGAGCCGCTCCACCACCGACTCCACCTGGCGCGCCATCGGTGCCATCAGGCAGTCGTAGAAGTAGCGGCGGTCTTCCTCACTGCTGCTGCGGTTGGCTTCAGCGAAGCTCTCGCTGCAGAGGTGGGCCGCGAAAAATTTGCCGCTCATCAGCAGGCCGCTGGTCTCCTCGAAGGCCATCAGCGCCCCGGGCCAGCGGGGGGTGGGGGTGGGAATCAGGCGCAGCACGTGGCCATCGACGAGGTTGCGGCTGGCCTCCTGCTTCACCACATCGATCCGAGGCAGCGCTGGGATCGGCTCTGGGGTTGTTTCGCTGCCGGGGGCGGCCGGTTTCTGCAGGTTCCAAAGCTCTTCGAGCAGCTTGGCGCCGGCGTTGGAGCTAACCAGCAGCAGCTTGGGCCAGCGGGCCGCCAGTTGGTGCAGCAGAGCTACCCGATTGGGGTTGACGTGACCCACCACCACCTTCAAGGGGGCCTCGGCCGGCACCAGCTTCGCCAGCTCCGCCAGGAAGGGCTCGGCAAAGGAGGCCCCGGGGGGATGGACCAGCAGGGGCACCTGCTGGAACAGGAAGCTGTTGGCGGTGGTGCCGCGCTCCAGGCCGTATTCCACCTCGAAGCGCAGCCGGGTGGGGCTCAGCCCCTTGAGGCAGATCAGCCCCGGCTCGATGGGGAGCTGGATCACCCGACGCTCCAGGTTTTTTGCGCCCATGGTTCGCCCTTTGGGGAGGAGAGGACTCTAGAAAGACAGTCCGACCGATTTGTTTACTTGCCCCATCGATGGAGCGTCCTTAACGTTCTGGTAGCAGGCTCGACTTTTCATCGAAGAACCATTTTCCTTTGGCGATAGTTTTCTCCTTACAGGGGATGCAAGTCGTTCCAATGGCGGCTTCTCTGAACGGCATGCCTGGTCGCGCCCTGATCCCCTGCTGATTGGACTGGAAGCCCCCCTGAGTGGGGACCAACGTGCCAATGGTCGCGACATGTGGCGTGGCGCCAAGCTCGCGGCGGAGCAGATCAACCTTGAGGGAGGCATCCTCGGCCGGCGCGTCAAGCTGCTGCGTGCTGACGACCAAGCCGATCCTGAGCGGGCCCTACCGGTAGCGCGTAGCCTGCGGCGCCGTGGCGCCGATGCCGTGATCGGTCCCTACAACTCAGGTCTGGGCGTGATCAACCTGCCCTGGTATGTGGATCAAAAGATCCTGCCGGTACATCTCACCTCCACTAACCAGACAGATGGCCTGGGGGTGACTGTGCAGCCTAAGAATGATCAGATTGCACCTGTTGATATTGCCTACATCACCTCCCGCCAGGTGAAGCGTGTGTCGATGTTGGTGGATCCCTCTGATTTCACCAGCGACCTGGCCGATCAGGTGGAGAAGGGGCTCAAGGCCGATGGGGTCGAGGTGAAGCGCTTCAGCATCACGCCCGGTAGTGCCGACTACCAGGCCGAGATCGCCCAAGCCCTCGCCAGCAATCCCCAGCTGGTTTATTCGAGCAGCTACTACCCGGAGGGCAGCAAGATCGCCCGCGCCCTGGTGGCCAGCGGTACCTCTGCTGAGCCCTTCATGTGCCTCAGCAATGTGGATGCGGCCTTTGTGACTGAAGCGGGCCTGAAGGTGGCCCGCCGCTGCACCTTCAGCGGCACGCCTGAGTCGGCCCAGCTCCCCGACGCCCAGAACTATGTGAACGCGTACAGGGAACGTTTCGATCGCGAACCCAACGTTTGGGGTGCCTTCACTTACGACTCACTCAAGCTTCTGGATAAAACGATGGAGGAGGTCGGTAGCACCCGCTACAAGACGGTTCTGGACCAGTTGCGGCAGACCAAGGGATACGAGGGGCAGACCGGACGCATCAGCATCGACCCGATCACGGGCAACCGCGTGAAGGTGCCGGTGTTCGCCTTGAGGGTCAACGGGCAGGGTGACTACGTTATTAAGGACGACACCTAAATCAAGGACGACACCTGAGCATCAGTAGTGGTTCCCCACTTTGCGGTGGTGCACCGCGGTGCTGGCTTCGGTGTCGGCCACGTTGCCCTGCTCCACCTCGGCATAGATGATCCAGTGGTCGGGGCCTTCTAGGCGTTGCACCACGCGGCAGCCCAGGTAGGCCAGGGCATCACCGAGCACCGGCCCGCCAGTGGCGGCGCCCTCGAGGGTGCTTACGCCGGCGAAGCGGTCGGCGCCGGGCGGGAAGCGCTTGAGGAAATGGCGCAGCAGCTCCTGGTGGTTGTCCTCCCGCAGGATGTTGAGCACGAAGCGATCATCTACTTGCAGCAGCGCCTCGATGGCCCGGTCTTTGGCTACCGCCACCGTGAGGCCGGGGGGCTCGAAACTTGCCTGGCTAACCCAGCTGGCCACCATCGCTGAGCTGCGCGTCCCCTCCGGTGTCTCCTGCCGCGCTGTCACCACATACAACCCCCCGGATAGGCGACCCAGCGCCTTGTCGAGATCGGCATCGAGAGACTTCATCGCGGCGATTGTCTTCTCCTTGGTGAGCAGCTGACCCAGGTCAGTGCCGGCTTCCTCGCAGCGCTGATAATCGTTTCCGCCAGGCACCTGGCGCACCCGCAACGGTTCAAAGGCAGTTTTCTGGCCGAGGCTGCGCAGCTGGCTTGCCACGGTGTCGATTGGTTCGTCGTCGCCGCCGAAGGCGTCGTAGCTGCCCACCCACTGCTTTGGCTTGAGGGCCGCCAGCAGGGTGCCGATCGCAGCCTGCAGCTCGGCATCGGGCCGGGCTGGCCAGGTGGGCACCACCACGGCGCTGGCTTCACCGATCAGAGCACTGAGCTCCTGGGCGTCGGTGGCGCGCAGATCCACCAGCTGCACTGCAGCGCCGGCCTTGCCGATGCCGCGGGCAATCGCCTGGCTGAGCCGGTCACAGAAGCCGTATTGGCTCAGATAGCAAACGGCTGCATAGTTTTCGCCCGTGCTGCGCCGAGAACTCCACTCGCGGTAGTCGCCCAGCCACAGGCCAAGGTGGTGGCGCAGCAGCGGCCCATGGCCCACCGCCACTGTGCTGATCTCCGGCAGGCCATCCATGCGCTTCAAGGCCTGCAGCACGCTGCGGGCGTTGGGGCCCATCAGGCAGTCGTAATAGAAGCGAAAGTCGGGCGCGATCGCCCCCGGATCCACATCAAATAGGTCATCGGAGCAGTAGTGCAGGCCGAAGGCATCGCAGGTGTAGAGGATGCCGGTGCCGTGGTCGAAGGAAAAGATCGTGTCGGGCCAGTGCAGGTTGGGGGCGCTGAGAAACTCGAAGCGGTGGGCCACGCCACTGGTGGGGTTGGTGCCCAGATCGAGCTCTTCGCCGCTTTTCACCGCCCGGCTTTTGAAGGGCCGGTGCACCTGATTCTCAAGAAACTGGATCGCCACCTTGGAGCCCACGATCTCGATCTCGGGGTTGAGCTCGAGCAGGTGGGCGATCAGGCCCGAGTGGTCGGGCTCTGTGTGGGAAACGATCAGGTGATCGATTGCTTTTGGGTCGATCTGCTCCTGCAGCAGCGGCAGCCAGGTGCCTTCAAATTTGAGGTGGCTGGTGTCGATCAGGGCGGTGCGCTCGCCCCGCACCAGGAAGCTGTTGTAGGTGGTGCCGTTGCGTAAGCCAAACTCAATATCGAAGCGGGAGCGCTCCCAGTCGAGCGAGCGGATCGCGGTGGTGTCCGGGCCGATCGGCTCGCACTGCAGGCTGAGGCGGCTGCCACCCACCGCAGCAGGCGTGCTGCCGTTAACGGTGCCACTGGCCTGATTGGTGCCGTGGCTGGCTACTTCCATGGCTCCCTGATGGCTTTGATAGTGCAACTTTAGGCAGGCTCCATTGGGCTCGGTTTGTCCCAGGCCAAACCCAGCCCTGGGCCGGGGTTGGTTGCCAGGATCGCTAAGGATCTCCATCTCTATTTCCACTTTCACTTCCAAGCGGGTCACGGCCTGGATTGTCGATGCTGTGGCCCGCCTCCGCCTTTGTTGCCGGCGGGATCAGGTTTGAATTCTCGGCCCCCCAGGCTCGCTGGCTCAACACCGCTATGGCCTTGTGTCCTCGGGCGATCGGCCCAGTTGCTCGCTGTCCATGCGCCGCATGCGCTGGTGCTGTTGTTGCTGCCGTTCGGACTGGAGCGTGCGTTGAAGGGATTCACACTGCAAGGCCAATTCGCGGATCAGCGCTTGCTCGAAGATCGGCGACACATCGATGAGTTCACTGAAGCCGGTGTGACTGAACACCAGGGCGCTGCAGCCCTGGGAGGCGGCCACGAATCTGGCCTTCGCCGCACTGCCGTGATCACCGAAGTAATCGGCCAGCCCAACGATCGAGCCCCCGCGATGCTCGGCGAGCGTTTTCGGGGCCGAACCCGGCACCAGGCTCTCCCGTTGCTCGCAGCAGCCATCGAGAATTATCAGAACCCCAGCGCTTGGTAGCTCGATGGGATCCCCCTGACGCCACTGCTGCAGGCTGCAGAGGCGATGGAGGGCCAGCAGGGCGCCGGGTTCGAGGCGCTGGATCAGGGGCTGTTCGGCGATCAGCGTGAGGATCTCGCGGCTCGCCAGCTGCTCGCCCTGCAGAAAGGCCGTCAGCGTTGCGCTGGTCGGCAGGCCGGTGCGGGGTGCCTGAGTCAGGCGTTCGGAGCGCGGGGCGTCTAGCTGGCGCAGCACCATCAGGGCCCACAGCGACACGCTGGGGTCGGTATCCAGCCAGAGCCCTTCCAGTATTTCCCCTGCTGCTGGTAAGGGGGACAGCTGGAGGGGGCTCAACGTCACTCCATCGAGCCAGGTGTTGATCGCCGTGGTGGTGTCATCCTCAGCGGCCAGGAAGGCCAGCACATTGGGCGAGAGGCCGCGCAATAGGGCTAGGCAGGCTTCATCGGGCCGGTGCTCCTCACGGGCGGTAAGGCCACTGCGGATCAGGGCCACCAGGTCGGGGAGGAAACGGGCGATCTGGCGGTCGAGACTGAGTACCAGCGGCGCGGCCAGGGGCAGCCGCTGGCTCATTTCAGCGAGGCTCTCTCTGCGGGCCATGGCCTGGTTCACGAGCTGCAATCGCTGGCTGAGCTGCCGTTCGCCGAATTGGGATCCGGGGCCGAAGTCGTTCAGCAGCTGGGCCCAGCTGTCGTCATCGAGACCACTCTCGATCTGGATGCGGTTGAGCCGCCCGCGTCCGTGGGCATCGAGGCGATCGATATGCAGAACCGTGGATCCGCTCAGGAGCAGCAGGTCTTCGATCTCCTGGGCGGCAGCGTTGCGGCAGAGGTTGAGGCCGGCAAGGTCCTCGGCACTCAGGCTGGTGATTCGTGCGTCTTCGCTGGTAAGGATCTCCAGGGCGCTCTGGTGATCGGCATCATCGAGCCCCAGGCTGGTGCGTAGGTCGACCAGGGCCTTGAGGGAGGCGGTGCGATCCAGGCGCCCCTGGCTGATCAGATCCCTCAGCACATCGAGGTAGATGCTGCGGCGTTGGGAGGTTTCCTGCACCGGCAGGGCATTGGCCAACACGAACACCTCCCCCGGGCTGAGATCGTCCAGTTGGCGCCCGGCCAGCAGGGGTTGAAGATCAGGTCCGAGCCTGGCCAGCCGCCGCCGCAGGCTGGTGCTGGTGCTCTCCCGTTCGTAGAGGCCGCGGTCGCGATCCCAGTTGCGATAAAGCCACACCGAGCTGATAGCCACGATCACCAGATTCAGCGAGAGCAGCGTTGTGCCGCTGTCGAGCAGATTGCCCTTGAAGAAGAAGTAGGTGTTGATCGCCGTGAAGGTGGCCAGCAGCCGGGTGCGGTGGATCGCCCGTTCCTTCGCCAGCTCAGGGGCGGCGGAGCTGAGCTGGTTCCGTTGCAGCTGTTCGATCTGGTGGAACAGCCGTTCCGACACGACGCCCCCCGCGCTGAGCAGGGCCGGCACGGCAAGCAATCGCGGCAGCTGGGGCCAGCCCGCCGGCAGCAGCGATTGCCACGCCATGGCTGCCAGGCGGCCGTCGTAGGTGTACAGGTTGCTGCGCAGGTAGTCGATCCCATGGCCGCTGGCTTCGGCTGGGGCGTCGCTCTGGATCAGCAGAAAGAACGCCAGGATCAGGCCTGGGTAGGAGTACCAGGCCCAGGCCATGCCCCGCTTGCCGCTCAGGCTCTGCCAGTAGGTGCGCTCGGCATCGATATCGAAACAGGGTTTGGCGCAGGCCACGCAGGTACTGATGTCCTGGCCCTGGGCTCCCACCGTGCGGCACATCGACTGGGTCGTTTTGCTGCCGCCGCTCAAGTGGGCCTGGGAGCTGAGCAGGCTGCGCGGTCCGCTGAGGATCTGCTGGGCCGGAGCGAACGGACAGAGGTACTGGCAGAAGGTTTTGCCGCCGTAGGCCCAGCCGCTGATCAGGGCGGCCAGCAGGGAGGCTGCAAACAGCAGGGCCATGATCGGCCCGTTGCTGTTGGCGATCAGCAGCCGCAGGCTCAGGCCGGCGATCAGCAGGCTCCACTGCAGCTGGATGTGGTGGCGCGCCAGCCAGGACGACTCCGAAATCGCCGCCACCTGGGGCTTGCCGGCGCGGTTCAGCACCGTGCGCTGCCATCCCAGCGCCCGGAATAGCTGGGAAACAAAGGACAGCGGGCAGATGCGCCGCCAGAGTTCATGGCTGAGCAGCACCGCCAGGATCACCAGCGGCAGGCCGACATTCCAGAAGAGGTCGTTGCCGATGCCGGGACGGCAGATGGTCGCCTCCCGGCAGGCGATGGAGCGATAGGCAGGGCCTAGTTCCGGCCTCAGCAACAGAGCGAGCAGCCCGAGCCAGCCGAGTAGCAGGGCCCAGCGGGCGATCCGCGCCTGCGCTTCAGGCCAGCGGTTGAACCAAGTGATCAATCTGGCTTCCCGCCGATGGCAAGGGTTTCAGTTCATCCTGATTTGTTTTTTGGGATTGGCAATTAGCCGAGTGTCTGCAGGGCCCAACAGTCGTCGCAGGCGACGGCCATAAAAAAGGCCCGGCGGGTCGGCCGGGCCTGGGAGGGTTCTCTTCTCTCTCGTGTCCGCTCGGCCCTGATCAGCCCTCCACCTGCACCTGAACCGTGGTGAGGTTCTGGGCCTTTGGTGCCGTCACGGTGAGCAGGCCATCGCGGTAGTGGGCTTGCAGGCTTTCGCGGTTGATGCCGCCGGGAAAGCGGAAGCTGCGGCTCCAGGTGCCGTAGCGGAATTCGCTGATCAAGGAGGTCTGTTTGGCGACCGGGGGAGAGCCATCGGGGCTTGGCTGGCGGCGCTCGGCGTTGATCACCAGGCTGCGGTCGGTGGCCTTGACGTCGATCGAGGTCTTATCGACACCGGGAAGCTCCAGGGCGATTACATAGGTGTCGTCGGTTTCGTGCACCTCGGCGGCCGGCACTCGCTCGGCGGCGGGACGCTCGGCAGCGCGCAGTTGTTGCTCGAGTAACTCGAAGGGGTGTTGGTGCAGGGTGAGCATCGGATGTTCTCCGGGACACAGCCAATGTGCTGCGGCCAGCCGGGCGACGGCAGGGGGCAGACCGCCCGATTTGGTTCGGCCCTTACGGCCCCGTTCGGTTGGCACCACTGGCAGGTAGGGGCAACCGGCAGCGCTGCTTTAAGGCGGCGATCACCCGGCCGGTGGCGTCGGGATGGCCCTGCACGCTGAAGGCTTCCCGCTCCAGTTGCCGCTTGCCGTGGTGGTATCGGGTGGTGAGGATGCCGCTGATTTCCTGCTCCACCACCGGGTTGAGCCGCACGCTCCAGCCCAAGGGCTGCAGCACGCCGGTGGGACAGCTCTGGGCTGCGTGAATGGCCTCATGCAGCAACACCTGCCGGCCGATGCCCAGCTCGAAGGCCACCGGCGCGATCCAGAGGGTGCGCGTTTTGGCTTGGAACAGGCCGTAGGCGCCGCGTACTGGCGGCGGGGCCAGCCGCACCTGAAAGCCTCGCTGCTGCAGGGTGGTAACCAGGGGGCGCAGCTCGGCGGGCAGCTGGGGCGGCGGCGCTGGGATGGCGGCGATCACAACAGGTTTGACTTCACAACAGCTGGGTGCATCACAACAGCTGGGTGCATCACAACAGCCACCAGCGGCTGAAGCGGGCGGCTTGGCCGCAGGGCTGACCGCTGCCGTCGCGCAGGGTCCAGAGGCGGGCGGCTTCGATGGCAAAGCGGCGGCCGCGGCTGTCGATGCGGATGCCCCGGTAGCCCGCGATCGCTTCTTTGGCTTGGGCTGCCACCAACGCCTGGCGGCGGCTGGCCCGCTCGGCTGGCTCGGCGGTGAGCCGCGACGGCATGCCCACCATCTCGGCCCAGGGGCGCTGCCACAGGCGCAGGGCCGCCCGGTTGGCATAGATCAGCCGGGGCCCTGGATCGCTGCTGGGATCGGCGCCGTCATGGGCCAGCAGCACCAGTTCGGCGGCAAACAGCTCTTGGGCCACCAGCAGGGGCGACGCGTCGGCGGCTAGGCCGGCGATCAGGGGGGTGCCGAAGGCGCGCTGGTAATTGCTGAGCAGGCACAGGGCCAGGCCTTGGGCCGCCGGCGTCAGCCAGGGGGGCGGGCTAGGGAGCTCAGCTGTCATCACCGTTGGCCGGGCCCATGGCCTTGGCCATGGCTAGGGCCGCCAGCTGCTGGCCGTGGGCCTTGAGGTGCTCCAGGAAGTGGAGATTGGCCTCGGGGAAGCGGGGTTCTTCCGCAAGGGGCAGGGGACCGGCGGCATCGAGGCCGGTGTCGCCCTCCAGGGCTGGAGTGATCACAACCAGATCCGAATCGAGGGCTGCGCCGTAGCGCCACCAGCGGTTTGGGTCCTTGATGGCTGGATGCACCGGTTGCAGGGCCACCGCGGCGACCGTCTGGGAGCCCTGTTTGGCGGCAGCCTGTCTGGCCTGTTTTGCCAGCGCCTTGCGGCGTCGCTTGGCCAGGTCGGCCAGCAGTTGGGCCCGGGTGCGGCCGCGCATTTGGAACAACACAAAGGGGTCTTCGCTGAAGCGATCGCCCATCAGGTAATAAACGGCGCTGACGTGTTTGCAGGGGTTCGCCTTATCGGGGCAGCTGCATTCGCTGCGCACCTCCTGCAACTTGAACGGAAACAGGCGCTTGCCGCTGGCCGCGAAGGCGCGCTCGATGTCTTGGGGCATGACACCGGCCAGCAGCTGGGCCGACCAGCGCGCCTTCTGGGTGAGGGCGTCGAGCACGTAGTTCCAGTCGTCGTCGTGGAGCACGTCGAGCCAGAGCTTCACCTTGTAGGGCTCCTCATCGGTGCCCTGCACCCGGGCATGCACTCGCCGCCCCTCAAAGCGGATCGAGGTGACATTGCCGCTGCGGGCATATTCCCAGGCGCGCTCCAGTCGCTTCTTGAAGCGGTAGGAGTTGATCAGCTCCATCCACTGCTCCACCCACCAGGGCTGCTGGGCCAGGCCTTGGTCGCCGAGCTGGGTGTTGATGGTGCTGGCGTAGGTGGTGGGGGTGAGGGTCATGGATTCAATCCTCCTCGCTCAGGGCCACTAGATCTTTGAGCTGGCCCACATCAAAGCCGCCGAGCCAGTCTTCACCGGAGCCGACGATCTCAGCGGCCAGCTTTGATTTTTCCTTGATCATGCGGTCGATCTTTTCTTCCACCGAGCCGCTGGTGATGAACTTGTGCACCAGCACCCGATTTTGTTGGCCGATCCGATAGGCCCGGTCGGTGGCCTGGTTTTCCACGGCCGGGTTCCACCAGCGGTCGATGTGGAAGACGTGGCTGGCTCGGGTGAGGTTGAGGCCCACACCGCCAGCTTTGAGCGACAGCAAAAACAGCTGGGGGCCGCGGGGGTCGTCCTGGAAGCGATCGACCATCGCCTGGCGTTCGGTTTTGCTGGTGCTGCCGTAGAGGAACGGCACCTCCTGGCGCCATTTGCGCTCCAGGTGGGCCTTGAGCAGTAGCCCCCACTCGGCGAACTGGGTGAACAGCAACGCCCGGTCGCCCGCCTCGATCACCTCCTCGAGGATCTCTTCGAGCCGCTGCAACTTGGCGCTGCGGCTGCTGAAGCTGCCGTTGCCGCTGGCCAGGGCGGTCTCGGCGTTTTCCTTTAGGGCCAGAGCCGGGTGGTTGCAGATCTGCTTGAGCTTGGTGAGCAGGGCCAGCACCTGGCCGTGCTTCTGGCCCAGCGGTGCCCGGGCGATGGCATCGAGGCTCTCGTCGACTGTCTTGTTGTAGAGCTTCTTCTGCTCTGGAGCCAGGCCCACCCATTCGTTGAGCTCCACCTTCTCCGGCAGGTCGGAAATGATCGACTTGTCGGTTTTGAGGCGCCGCAGGATGAAGGGCCCCACCCGGCTTTTGAGATCCCGCAGCGACGACATGTCGCCGTAGCGCTCGATCGGCAGCCGGTAGCGCTGGCGGAAGAAGGGCTCATCGCCGAGCACCTTGGGGTTGAGGAAATCCATCAGCGCCCACAGCTCGCTGACCCGGTTTTCCACCGGCGTGCCGGTGAGGGCAATCCGGAAGCGGCTGCCCCCTTTGCCGCCGCGGCTGGGGCGGGCCAGGTCCCGGGCCGCTTGGCTTTGTTTGGCGGTGTGGTTTTTGATCGCCTGGGCTTCGTCGATCACGACCCCCTGCCAGTCGATGCTCTCGAGCAGCTCGCTGTCGCGCTGCAGCAGGCCGTAGCTGGTGAGCACCAGATCCACGCCTTTGAGGGCTTTTTTGAGGGCCTCGGGGCTGGAGGGCCGGCGCGGGCCGTAGTGCTCCCACACGCCCAGCTCGGGGGTGAAGCCGTGGGCTTCCCGCTTCCAGTTGGTGAGCACCGAGGTGGGCGCCACCAGCAGCACCGGCCGTTTGAGCTCGTCTTCGGCCTTGAGGTGCTGCAGGAAGGCCAGCAGCTGGATCGTTTTGCCCAGGCCCATGTCGTCGGCCAGGCAGGCGCCTTGGTCGAAGCGGTGCAGGAAGGCCAGCCAGCCCAGGCCCCGCTCCTGATAGGGCCGCAGCTGGCCTGAGAAGCCAGGTGGGGCAGGCAGGGGGTCGGGTGCCTTCTGCTGGTGGTATTGCTCCAGCACGGCCTGCAGCCGGGGGCCGGCATCGAAGTGGTGCACCGGCAACCGGTGGAAGGTGTCGCCTTCGCTGGCGGTGAGCCGCAGGGCGTCGTCGAGGCTCAGGCCCGGTTTGGCGCCGCTGAATTTATTGGCGTTCTTGAGATCGAGGGGCCGCAGCTCGATCCAGGCCCCCTTGTGCTGCACCAGGGGGCTGCGTTTGGTCTCCAGGCGATCCAGGTCCCGCAGGGTCAGGGTGACCCCGCCGATCATGAATTCCCATTCCCAGGTGAGCGTTTCGCCCAAGGTGAAGCCGCGCGATTTCTCAGGCAGCTCGGCGGTGATCGACAGGCCCAACCGGCTGGCCAGGCCCCCTGCGAGGCTGGCCGGCAGCACCACGCCCACGCCCACATCGCGCAGCTGGTGGGCGCCGGTGCGCACCAGTACAAACGCCTCGGCTGGCGTGAGCTGCATCGTTTCCGGGGTGGCCGAATCCAGCCCCCGCACGATCGGTTCAAACACCGTCAGGGCCCGGCCCATGCCCTCAAGCAGCAGCTCGCTCGGTTGGGGCACGGCCACTTCGCCCATCTGTAGGCCCCGATCGCCGGCGGCCCAGACGGCGGCGGCGGGCACCCGCAGGCTCGGGTCGGCTTCCGCTTGCAGCCCGAAGCGCAGCTCCCACAGCTCCTCGCCCTCGGCGGGGGTGAATAGCTCCAGGCAGGTGCGGGCTGGCTCCACCTTGCCCGCCACCCCTTCACGCCAGTGGTGGGTGGCGATGCTGAGCCGCTCTAGCTCCTCCTCGCCCAGGCTGAGGCTGCCATCGCCCTTGCCCAGGGCCTTCTGCCAGGCCGCCAGCAAGGGATCGAGCCCCTCGGTGCTGGCACTGAAGCCCACCCGCAGCTGGCCATCGAGCAGGGCTTCCAGCAGGCTGGCCACCCGCAGACGCCCGCTGCCGGGACGGCGGCAGGCGAGGGAGGGGTCGCCGCTGGGGCCGGCGGCCAGGGCGCAGGTGGCCACCTGGGGCAGGCCGCTGGCCAGGTCTTCGAGGCGGCGGCGGTCGTCTTCGCGGTTGAGCAGGGGCAGCCAGCGGGCCTTGCCCTCGGCGATCTGGGGCAGCCAGCGGCCGCGGGCGATCAGGCTCAGGGCCCAGCGCTGCAGGTGACTCCACCAGCGCAGCTCATCGGCCATCTCCGGGTGCTCACCCGCCAGGGGTACCTGGCTGAGCCATTCGCCCGCATTGGCAGCATCGAGGGCCCAGCCCTCCACCTGCCAGGGCCACCATTCGAGCTGTTTGGGAATCGGTTCGCCGGCCTGCAGGGGCAGGCCGCTCCAGCTGCTGGCACTGGTGCGGCGGCCCTTGGCCGCCTGGTTGCGGCTGGGCAGGCTCAGGGTGGCCCTAGCTGGGCGCAGGGCCTCTGACCACAGCCCGTTGTCATCGAGCCAGGTGGCCAGGTCGTCTTCGTTGAGGGCCAGGGGGTGCTCAGGGGCCTCCAGCTTTGGCACGGCAGGGGTCGCCACCCGCCAGGTGTCGGCCCACAGGAATAGGCGGCCGCCCGAACCCTCGGGGGGAAACAGCCAGGTGGCGTGCAGCAGGCTCATCCCAGAATATTCAGGGCCGGCGGATCAGCACCGGTGGATCAGGGCATGGGCGTCGGCCCGGGGGCAGACAGAACGCGTTGCGTTAGCAGGCGTGATCCGTGCCGCAACAGATGCAGCAGCAGAGCGGCGCCGACCAGCGGCAACCAGGCACGAACCATCCCCATCATCACAGTTGGCGCAACCTTGACCATCGCCGCTGTCAGAGATAGCTGAGATGGCCAGCTGGCGAAAGACGGCAAGCCCAGGCTGTGGATGCCGCAGACGGCTCCGACCAGGCCCGCCTGGAGGTGGCTGTCATCAGGGTCTACCCGCTGTAGATGGAACGCCAGCAGGCCATAGAAAAAGCCGCAGCCGCCAGCCCGGAGGCTTGATTCGATGCCCAAGGGCAACCCCAGGGCAAGGGCTGCCAGTCCGGCGCCAAGGGCCCAGGCAATTGAGCGCAGGCGCAGCTGGTGGCGAGATGGCGAGGAGGCGACCTGACTCACGCTGGGGCCCCTATGGGGTCGGGTCTTGGCTGGGCGATCATGCCTTGTTAAGGCCTGTTTGAGTGTCGATGAGTCAGGGACCGTTGCGGCAGCCCCAACGCACTCTCCACCTCCACGCTGGTCCTCACAAGACCGCCAGCACCTATTTGCAGGCGAGGTTGCAGCTGAATCGGCGCGGTTTGGCAGGACTAGGTCTGCGATATCCCACGCCATGGGGAGAGGATTCCCATCGCCATCTCGCTCGGGAGCTGCAAACGGGTCGATTTGAAGCCCTGGAGCAGCTCTTGGGCCGTCAACGCCCCTGGAGTGGCGATTTGCTGCTCAGCGCCGAACACTTTGTGCCCCTATTGGCTGATGCCGGCAGCCTGGCCCATTTGCAGCAAGTCAGCTCTAGGCACGGCTTCGGCCTGCACGTGATCAGTTTTGTACGGCCCCAGGCAGAACTGCTTAATTCCTTTTATGCCCATGTTTTGGGGCGGCTCTACGGCACTCCAGGTTTCGGCGCCTATGTGAAGGCCCAGCTCGGTGGTCGCCGCCTGCGAGGCCCTGCCCGGCGTTGCTGGATTCGCATTGCCCCGCTGGCCCTCGACCTGGAGCAACGCTTCGCATGCCTGCTCATGGCACCGGGTTTATGCACCAGCTTTTTGCCTTTTGCGCCCAGGCGGCAGGACCCGTTTGAGCAGCTTCTCGATGCTGTGGGTCTGCCACAGGCAGCCTGGCGTCCGGCACCTGCAGCACAAGCCAATGAACAGTTGGGTCGGCGCGGCTTGGGCCTGGCCTACCTGCTGAACGCCGAGCTTGATGCCCTGCCAATCCGCCGCAACCGGCTGATTGCGGAGCACGGGTTAAATCGTTTGACGGCCAGGATTCGCACCCTTTCGCGTCAACGAGGCTGGGTTAATGAACGCTTTAACGGTTGGCAGGGGCGCTTGCCTGTCTTGCTGCAGCAAAGCCTTGGGGCCAGCAACGTGCGTTTTGCCCAGCGGGTTTGGGCTCAGCCGTGGGACAACGTCTTTTCCCACTCTTTAATTGGTGCTACCAGGGGCTTGGTGCTGGATCAGGAGCTGCAGGAGGAGGCAAAATGTTTGTTCAGCAGTTATCGATGTCGACTGCCCCAGGCGCTGCGCTGAGCGATCATGCCCTGCTCAGGGTTGTATTGCTTCGCCATGGCCGTCACAGCACATACCGGTCGTCCTCGCACCGGTGCTGAGATCCGCGCCGCTTTCCTCGATTTTTACGAGCAGCGGGGCCACAAAGCGATGGCGAGCGCTTCGCTGATCCCGGACGACCCGACGGTGCTGCTCACGATCGCCGGCATGCTGCCGTTCAAGCCGGTGTTTCTTGGCCAGGCGCCGCCGCCGGCGCCTAGGGCCACTAGCTCCCAGAAGTGCATCCGCACCAACGACATCGAAAACGTGGGCCGCACGGCGCGGCATCACACGTTTTTCGAGATGCTCGGCAACTTCTCCTTCGGCGACTACTTCAAGGAGCAGGCGATCCAGTGGGCCTGGGAGCTGAGCACCGGGGTGTTCGGCCTCTCGCCCAACAACCTGGTGGTGAGTGTGTTCCGCGAAGACGACGAAGCCGAGGCCATCTGGCGCGATGTGGTGGGCGTGAACCCCAAGCGCATCATCCGCATGGATGAGGCCGACAACTTCTGGGCGTCGGGCCCCACCGGCCCCTGCGGCCCCTGTTCGGAGATCTACTACGACTTCAAACCCGAACGCGGCGACGACGGCATCGATCTCGAGGACGACGCGCGTTTCATCGAGTTCTACAACCTGGTGTTTATGCAGTACAACCGCGACGCAGGCGGCACCCTCACGCCGCTGGCCAACCGCAACATCGATACGGGCTTGGGCCTCGAGCGCATGGCCCAGATCCTGCAGGCGGTGCCGAACAACTACGAAACCGATCTGATCTTCCCGCTGATTGAAACGGCGGCGCAGCTGGCTGGGGTCGACTACCGCGGCCTCGACGCCAAGGGCCAGACATCGCTCAAGGTGATCGGCGACCACAGCCGCGCCATCACCCAGCTGATCTGCGATGGCGTCACGGCCAGCAATCTGGGCCGTGGCTACATCTTCAGGCGCCTCCTGCGCCGCGTCGTGCGCCACGGCCGGCTCCTTGGCATCGACAAGCCTTTCCTGACGGCGATGGGTGAGGCGTCGATCGCGTTGATGCAGGCCGCCTACCCCCAGCTGCTGGAGCGCCGTGAGGTGATCCTGGCCGAGCTCGCCCGCGAGGAGGCCCGCTTCCTGGAAACCCTGGAGCGGGGCGAGAAGCTGCTGGCTGAGGTGCTAGCAGCCAAGCCAACCCAGATCAGCGGTGAGCAGGCCTTCGAGCTCTACGACACCTACGGCTTCCCGCTGGAGCTCACCGAGGAGATCGCTGAGGAGCAGGGGCTCACGGTGGACCTGGCCGGCTTTGAGGTAGCGATGGAGTCCCAGCGCCAGCGGGCCAAGGCCGCGGCGGTGAGCATCGACCTCACCCTGCAGGGGGCTATTGATCAGGTGACAGCCGCTGCGGCCGCCACCGCGTTCAAGGGCTACGAGGCGCTCGAACACCCCAGCTGCGTGCTGGCCCTGGTGGTGAACGGTGAGCCGGCGGAGCGCGCCAGCGCCGGCGACACGGTGCAGCTGGTGCTCGACACCACGCCCTTCTATGGCGAAGGCGGCGGTCAGATCGGCGACCGCGGTGTGCTCTCCGGCGATGGCGTGATCGTGGCGATCGAGGCGGTGAGTCGCAACCGCAGCGTGTTTGTGCACAGCGGCCGCATCGAGCGCGGCAGCCTGGCGGTGGGTGATCTGCTGAATGCCCAGGTGGACCGGGCCTGCCGCCGCCGCGCCCAGGCGAATCACACGGCCACCCACCTGCTGCAGGCGGCTCTTAAGCAGGTGGTGGATCCCGGCATCGGCCAGGCTGGCTCGCTGGTGACCTTTGATCGGCTGCGTTTCGATTTCCACTGTCCCCGGGCCGTGACACCGGCGGAGCTGGAGCAGATCGAGGCCCTGATCAACGGCTGGATCAGCGATGCCCACACCCTTCAAGTGCAGGAGATGGCGATCGAGCAGGCCAAGGCCGCCGGTGCGGTGGCGATGTTTGGCGAGAAGTACGCCGATGTGGTGCGGGTGGTGGATGTGCCCGGCGTGTCGATGGAGCTCTGCGGCGGCACCCACGTGGCCAACACCGCCGAGATCGGCCTGTTCAAGATCGTGAGCGAGGGTGGCGTGGCTGCCGGCATCCGCCGCATCGAGGCGGTGGCAGGCCCGGCGGTGCTGGCCTACCTCAATGAGCGCGATGCGGTGGTGAAGCAGCTGGGCGAGCGCTTCAAGGCCCAGCCCGGCGAGATTGTCGAGCGTGTGGCGGCACTGGCCGACGAGCTCAAGGCCAGCGGCAAGGCCCTGGCGGCGGCCCGCGGCGAGTTGGCGCTGGCCAAGGCTTCAGCGCTGGCGGGCCAGGCCCAGGCTTTTGGCGAGTTCCAGCTGCTGGTGGCCCGCCTGGATGGTGTCGAGGGGGCTGGCCTGCAGAGCGCGGCCCAGGGCCTGGCTGATCAGCTCGGCGCTGGCGCCGCCGTGGTGCTGGGTGGTCTGCCGGATCCGGCCGATCTGGCCAAGGTGATTCTGGTGGCGGCCTTTGGCCAGGCGGTGATCGCGGCCGGCCCCAAGGCTGGTGCCTTCATCGGCGCGGTGGCCAAGGCCTGCGGCGGTGGCGGCGGCGGCCGGCCCAACTTGGCCCAAGCGGGCGGGCGCGATGGGGCGGCGCTGGATGGGGCCCTGGAGCAGGCCCAGGCCCAGCTCGTGGCGGAGCTGGGTTGAGCCTGACTCAGCCAAGCTGTTGCCAGAAATCACCGAGGCTCCATGGCTTGGAATCTGCTCCGGTTGTTGCCGCTGCTGTTGCCCTTGCTTCCCGCGGCTGGGTTGGCCCAGTCCCAGGTGCAGCTTGCTTGCACGGGCACCCTGGTTGAGGCTCGCGGCAGCGCTGAGCTGAAGCGACCCACCCAGCGCCTGCGTTTTTCCCTGACCCTGGAAGCGGAGGAGCCCAGCACCGATGCGGCTCTGGCCCGCCTGCAGCGACGCCTGGCCGAGGTGCGCACCAGGCTCAAAAGCCTGCAGGTGGTTGATCTGGAGGTCACCTCCCCTTCCACCTGGCAGCGGCCCGCTAGCCGTGACAAAGCTGGGGCGGTGCAGGCCAGCCTGCAGGTGTCTGGCCAGCTGGCGCCTGCCCAGCTGCAGCCACTGGTGCGTCAGGTGGGCGGGCTGCCGGGGGTTCGCCTGTCGCCCGTGGCCACCGAGGCGGATGCGGCGGGTGATCGGGCCGCCAGGCGGCAGTTGTTGAGAGCCGCCTACCAGGACGCCTTGCAGCAGGCCCAGGACGTGGCTGCTGCGATCGGCCTGCGGGGACTGCAGCCCCTGGAGGTGCAGCTTGAAGGTGGGGGCAGGCCAGTGGCCATGCGGGCGCTGGCCATGGCTGATGCGGCAGTTCCACCCTTTGACCCCGCTGAGCTGCCCGGTCCGATGGAGCGCCTCAGCCTGCAGGTGCGTTTCTGCGCCCGTTGAGGTGCACTAACGATTCAATTGGGGTCAAACCTGGATATTGGCTCCATTGTGGAGCCCTCAGGCCTCCTCTCTTCCCTACGGCGTGGCGCCATTTGAAGCTTTCAACCTGTTTTTGATGCTGGCGATGGGCCACTTTGTGGCTGATTTCGCCCTGCAAGGTGATCGCATGGCCGTTGAAAAGTGCCCTGGCCAGGGGGTGGTGTTGGGCTGGGGCTGGTGGTTGGTTGCCCATGCCGGCATCCATGGCTTTTTTGTGGCCTGGATTACGGGCGTGCCCCTGCTTGGCTTGGCGGAGTGGTTGCTCCATGGCCTGATTGATCTGGGTAAGTGCCGCCGCTCCTACGGCATGGGCATGGATCAAGGTCTGCACCTGCTTTGCAAGTTGGTTTGGACCTTGGTGGCTGTGAGTTGTTTCCCCGCCTCTGGGCTGACGCTCTAGCCCAGTTTCCATAGGCTTGGCTCACGACCGCGCTCTGGGCATGGCTACGAAAAGTGCTGAGCAGTTGGTCGACCAGACCCTGGTGGAGGTGTTGGATATCGCCACCGCCCTTAGCAGCGCCAGCGATCTGCGCACCCTGCTGCACCTGATCCTCAGCAAGTGCCGCCAGCTCACCAACAGCGATGCCGGCAGCATCTTCCTGGTGGAGCGCCCCGATCCTCGCCAGCAGCCTGAGGCCAGTGATCAGCTGTGGTTTGCGGTGTCCCAGAACGCCACCATCGAGGCCCGCAGCGGTGGCGCCATGGAGGCCCAAGTGCTCGACATTCGCTTCCCGTTGTCGCCGGAGCGGCTGGTGGGCTGGAGTGCCCTGTCGGGGGAGGTGCTCAATATTCCGGATGTCTATCAGCTCGATCCTGGGCTGCCCTACCGCTTCGACCGCGGCATGGACCAGAAGCTCGACTACCGGGCCGTGTCGATGCTGACGGTGCCCATGCGCTCCACCAACGGCGAGATCGTTGGGGTAGTGCAGCTGATCAACCGCAAGCACGATGCGGCCACCTTGATCACCCCAGAGACAGCCCATGGCCAAACCCGACCCTTTGATGCCTTCGACCAGACCCTGATCGAGGCCCTGGCCAGCCAGGCGGCCGTTTGTGTGGAGCGCACCCGACTGCTGCAGAGCCAGGAGCAGCTGATCGACGCAATCATCGCCCTGCTGGCCGGCGCGATTGACGCCAAGAGCCCCTACACCGGTGGCCACTGTGAGCGCGTGCCGGAGCTGGCGCTGCTGCTGGCCGAAGCGGCCAATGGGGTGCAGCAGGGCCCCCTAGCCGACTTCCACCTGGAGGGTGAGGAGGCCTGGCGGGAATTTCGCATCGGCGCCTGGTTGCACGACTGCGGCAAGGTCACTACTCCGGAATACGTGGTTGATAAGGCCACCAAGCTCGAAACCAACTACAACCGCATCCACGAGGTGCGCACCCGCTTTGAGGTGCTGTTGCGCGACGCCCGCATCGCCCAGCTGGAGGGCCAGTTGGCCGGCGGGGATGCCACCGCACTGCAGCAGAGCTACGACGCCACGGTCGCCGCGCTGCAGGAGGAATTTCGCTTCGTGGCCGAGAGCAACGAGGGGGGCGAATTTTTTGGGCCGGAGCAGGTGGAGCGTCTGCAGCAGATCGCCCAGCGCAGCTGGCAGCGCCATTTCGACGACAGCCTGGGACTGTCCTGGGAGGAGCGGGCCCGGCGCTGCCCCGCTGGCACCGAGCCCGAGGTGCTGCCGGTGAGCGAGCCGCTGCTGGCAGATAAGGCCTGGCACGTGATTCCCCGCTCGCCCCAGCTGCTTCCCGATCCCCGCTATGGCTTCCAGATGGAGGTGCCGGAGCATCTCTACAACCTGGGCGAACTCCACAACCTGGCGATCTCACGGGGAACTCTCACCGCCGAGGAGCGCTACAAGATCAACGATCACATCGTGCAGACGATTGTGATGCTGGAAAACCTGCCCTTTCCCCGCAATCTCTCGCGGGTGGCGGAATACGCCGGCACCCACCACGAAACCCTCGATGGCAAGGGTTATCCGCGCCGGCTCACGGCGGCCGAGCTCTCTGTGCCCTCGCGGATCATGGCCATCGCCGACATCTTTGAAGCCCTTACCGCCGCTGATCGGCCCTACAAGAAGGGCAAGCCCCTGTCGTCGTGCATCGACATCCTGGCTGGCTTCCGCGACCGCAACCATATCGATCCCGACCTGTTTGAGCTGTTGCTTCGCTCGGGCCTCTACCGCACCTATGCCGAGCGCTACCTGCGCCCCGAGCAGATCAACGAGGTTGATATTGAAAAATATCTGCAGAAAATTTAGTTCTGCAGATAGGTGGTCTGACGCAGGCTCGTTTCCAGGTGGGCCATCAGCCGGCGGGCGTCGCTGATGCCCAGTGAGCCTTTGCCGATGGCTGCCTCGCTGGCCACCCGCAGCCGCTCCAGCAGCAGCTCCGGGTTGTGCTCCATCACCTCCAGCACCTCGGCATTGGTGTCGCCGCGCACCACGTGATCTAGCTGGTAGCCGCCGCTGGCCTTGAGGCGGATGTGCACGGCGTTGGTGCTGCCAAACAGGTTGTGCAGGTTGCCCATCACCTCCTGGTAGGCGCCACCGAGGAACATGCCGATCCAGTAGGGCTCCCCTGGACGCAACGTGTGCAGCTCCAGCAGGGGTTTCACCTGGCCCCGCCCCGTGTGCCCGGCCGGATCGATGAAGCGGGCGATTTTGCCGTCGGAATCGCACGTGAGGTCGGCGAAGCTGCCCAGGGCTTCTGGTTTTTCGTCGAGGCGGTGGATCGGCAGCACCGGAAACAGTTGGTCGATCGCCCAGGTGTCGGGGGCCGAGCGAAACACCGAGAGGTTGGCGTAGTAGGTGGAGGCCAGGGCTGCCGGCAGGGCCCGTAGCTCCTCGGGGATCACCGTGGCCGCGGGCAGCCCTTTGAGCCGTTCTGCGATGGCTTGGCAGCAAGCCCAGGTGAGCTGCTCGGCCAGGCCCCGCTCCGGCAGGCTCAGGTAGCCGAGGCGGAAGGCGGCCAAGGCGTCGTGCTTGAACTTGAGGGCGTCGTTCCAGGCCTCCTGCAGGGCTTCCACGCTGGCCTCAGGCGCTGTGATGGCGGCGTAGGTGTCGCGCAGGTTGCGCAGGATTAGGGCTTCGCCCTCTTGGGGTGTGGGCACGGCACCGGGCAGGCTGCCGGCGCCGAGCACGTCGAACACCAGCACCGAGAAATGGCTCGCCAAGGCTCGGCCGCTTTCGCTCACCAGGGTGGGCACGGGGATGCCGTGGGGTTCGCAGCATTCCTTCACCGTGGCCACCACATCGTTGGCGTAGTTCTGCAGCGAGTAGTTGGTGGAGGCGGCGCTGGCGGTGCGGCTGCCGTCGTAGTCGATGCCCAGGCCGCCGCCCACATCCAGGTAGCCCATCGGCGCCCCCAACTTGGTGAGCTCTCCGTAGATCTGGCCGGCCTCCTGCAGGGCGTCCTTGAGCACGGCGATGTCATTGATCTGGCTGCCTACGTGGAAGTGCAGCAGGCGCAGCTCGCCCAGCAGATCGGCAGCCCTTAGAGCCTCCACCGTGGCCAGCAGGTCGGGGATGCCCAAGCCAAATTTGGCCCGCTCCCCCACCGAGCTGCCCCAGCGGCCGGTGCTGCGGGCCGAGAGCTTGGCGCGGATGCCGATCAGGGGCGCCGCACCCAGCTCGCGGCTGGCGCTGATGATCCGCTCCACCTCATCGGCCTGCTCGATCACCACCACCGGTTGGCGCCCCAGGCGCCTGGCAAGGATTGCGGTCTCCATGTAGCGCTGATCCTTGTAGCCGTTGCAGATCAGCAAGGCCTCGGGGTCGTCGATCAGCGACAGGGCAATAAGTAGCTCCGCCTTGCTGCCGGCTTCCAATCCGAAATGCCAGCGCCGGCCGCTGCTCACCAGTTCCTCCACCACGTGGCGCTGCTGGTTGCACTTCACCGGAAACACCCCCTGGTAACGGCCGGCGTAGCCGTACTGGGCGATGGCCCGCTCGAAGGCGCCGTGCAGGCGTTCGAGCCGGTCTTCGAGGATGTCGTCGAAGCGAATCAGCAGGGGCAGGCTGAGGTCGCGGCCCTGCAGCTCCTGCACCAGCTCCATCAGGTCGAGGGAGCCGCCCCGGTCGCCCCGGGGCTGCACCATCACGTGGCCGCGATCGCTCACGGAGAAATAGGGGTCGCCCCAGCGATCCAGCCCGTAGAGGGCGGCGCCGGCGGCGGCTGTCCAGGTGTCGCTGTTCGACGCGCTCACGGCAGGGGGCTGGTGGGGGGCGGTGATCACGGCACCACTGTGCTTGCCAATGGGCAGGGCCGCCGCGGACGATGAGCCGGATTGACTTCTCCTCCATGGCCGCCGAACGCTCTTTCATTGCCATCAAGCCCGACGGCGTTCAGCGCGGTCTGGTCGGCGAAATCCTCGGCCGCTTCGAGCGCAAGGGCTTCAAGCTGGTGGGCCTTAAGCAGCTCACCCCCAGCCGCGAGCTGGCTGAAAGTCACTACGGCGTGCACAGCGAGCGCCCCTTCTTCGCCGGCCTGGTGGACTTCATCACCTCCGGCCCAGTGGTGGCGATGGTGTGGGAAGGCGACGGCGTCATCGCCAGCGCCCGCAAGCTCATTGGCGCCACCAAGCCCCTCGAGGCCGAGCCCGGCACGATCCGCGGCGACCTGGCCGTCAACATCGGTCGCAACGTGATCCACGGTTCCGATGCCCCCGAAACCGCTGAATTCGAAATCGGCCTGTGGTTCCAGCCCTCCGAGCTGAGCGACTGGACCCCCGCCGATCAGGTCTGGCGCGTCGAGGGCTGATCAGTTCCGCTCAAATCGCCGCCAGCTGAAGTTATTCAGCTGGTCCTGTTTTGCCGTTCCTAGGTCGCCAAGGATCGCTCCCGCCACCAATTCAGCGGTGATCGCTGCCAGCAGCACGCCGTTGCGGTGGTGCCCCGCGGCCAGCCACAGGCCGGGGATGGGGCTGGTTCCAAGCAGGGGTGCTTCGTCTGGGGTGTGGGGCCGAAAGCCCCACCAGCGCTCCATCGGCGGCCAGGCGCTCGCCTCCGGCAGCAGGCTGGCTAGCCCCTCCTGCAGCTGGCGCTGGCCAGCGGGGGTGAGCCCCTCGCTGAAGCCGGCCTCGGCTTCGCTGGTGGCCCCCACCACCAGCAGACCGTCTTGCCGCGGCACCAGGTAGGTGCCGGGCCCAAAAATCACCCGCCCCAAGGCCTGCCGCGGCCCCTGCAGCGACAGCATCTGGCCCTTCACAGGAGCGATCGGCAGCTGGGGCAGTAGCTGGGCGCTCCAGGCACCGCAGGCCAGCACCGCCCGCTCAGCGGTGAGATGGTGCTCCTCCCCTTCGGCGCTGCGTAGACGCACCCCGCTAAGGGCGCCGGTCGGGCCGCAGACCAGTTCCAGCACCTGGCTGCCCTCCTCAAAGGTCACCCCCAGTTCCACGCAGGCCCGCTCCAGGGCGCGCATCAGCCGGCGGCGGTTGTCGATCTGGCCGTCCTGTTCAAACAGCAGGCCGGTCTGCCAGCGCTCGCCGATGCCCGGTATCTCTTGCTCCAGGCCGCGGCGATCGAGCCCCTGGCCGAAGGCGGCGGTGGGATAGGCATCCCGCTCCGCCGAGGTGGCGAAGGGCACGACGATGCCGCAGGGCCGTAGACCGCAGCTCAGGCCGCTGTCGGCTTCGATCTGGGCCACCCAGGAGGGGATGAGCTGCAGGCTGGCCTGCCCCAGGGCGAGCAGGTCGCCGGCGAGCCCCTCGGCGTGGGGCGCCAACATGCCGGCGGCTACGAATCCTGCTGCCTCGCTGCGGCGCCGGCTCAACACCCGCACTGCTTCGCCGCGGCGGGCGAGCTGGTGGGCCATGGCCAGGCCCATCAGGCCGCCCCCCAGCACCGTGATGGCTGGCCCCTTGGCTGCAGTCATGGCTGGGCAGGCGCCGCTGGCTCCAGCCCCAGCACCGTGGCTCCGCAGGAGCGCAGGGCAGCGTCGGCGGTGAGTAGCAGCAGTGGTTCCTGGCGGCTTTGCACGAGCAGCAGCTGGTCGAACAGGTCGCTGGGGGTGGCGCTGCAATCCAGCTCGGCCAGGGCTAGCAGGTGCTCATTGCGCAGGGGCAGCCAATGGAAATGCTGACGGGTCACCTCCTGCTCCAGGCGAGCCAGGTCCAGCTGCACCCGCCCTTGTCGTTGCTTGAGGGCCAGTTCCCAGAGGCTCACCTGGCTCACGAACACCTCTGCTCCCGGCGCCTGCACGGCCGCGATGGCCCAGGCCGGCAGACGCGGGTCGTCGGCTAGCCACCAGAGCAGCACCTGGGTGTCGAGCAGCAGGCGTTTCATTGCAGCGGTGCGTCGAAGTTGGCGGCGATGGCAATGGCGTGGCGCATGGCGCCCGGTGCGTGGGCGGCGCTGGGGGTTGGCACCCAGGCGCTGAGGCGGGCTACCGGTTTGCCTGCTCTAGCGATCCATATCTCCTCGCCCTGCTCCACCTGGAGCAGCAGGCGTGAGAGCTGGGTTTTGGCCTCATGCACATTCACCAGCTGGGGCTGGTTGCTTGGTGTTGGCTCAGTGGGGAATGGCGGGAAGGCCACGGCTGCAAAAACCTCTGGACTTAGTTTTAGCTTAGCTAACCAACTCAAATTACTGTCCGCCCGGGAGCCCCAGTCCCCAGTCCCCCAGTCCCCTAGTCCCTGTTAAGCCGGCGTCCAGTGCCTCCCCATAGGATCAGCTGAGGCATTGATACAGGCCATGGCAGGCGCGGCAGTAGCACCAGCATCACTAGCCCCATCTCAGCAGGCTCCTTGGGAGGCGGTGATTGGCCTGGAGACCCATGTGCAGCTGGGCACCGCCAGCAAGATTTTCACCAGCGCCTCCACCGCCTTCGGCGATGCCCCCAACACCCATATCGACCCCGTGGTGTGTGGCCTGCCTGGCACCTTGCCAGTGCTTAATCAAAAGGTGCTCGAGTATGCAGTAAAGGCAGCCCTTGCCCTCAACCTGCATATTGCTGAGCACAGTAAGTTTGATCGCAAGCAATATTTTTATCCCGACCTGCCCAAGAATTATCAGATCTCCCAATTTGACGAGCCAATCGCCGAAGATGGCTGGATTGAAGTGGAGGTGGCCGAAAAAGGCAAAGAAACTTATTTGAAGCGTATCGGTATAGAAAGGCTTCACATGGAAGAAGATGCCGGCAAATTGGTGCACGCCGGCAGTGATCGTCTAGACGGCTCCACCCACTCCTTGGTGGACTACAACCGCGCCGGGGTAGCTCTTGCTGAGATTGTCAGCAAACCGGATTTGCGCACCGGCCGAGAAGCGGCGGAATACGCCTCGGAGATTCGCCGGATCATGCGTTATCTGGGCGTGAGTGACGGCAACATGCAGGAGGGTTCCTTGCGTTGCGATGTAAACATCTCCGTGCGGCGCGGCCCTGATGCCCCCTTTGGCACGAAGGTGGAGATCAAGAATATGAATTCCTTCTCGGCTATTCAGAAGGCGATTGATTACGAGATTCAGCGCCAGATCAAGGCCTACGAAGCCGGTGAGCCGGTGCGGCAGGAAACTCGCCTTTGGGACGAGTCCAAGCAGCTCACTAAGAGCATGCGCGGTAAAGAGGGTGCCAGCGACTACCGCTACTTCCCCGATCCCGATCTTGGCCCCATCGAGGTAAGTGATGCCCAGCGGGAGGGCTGGCGAGCCGAGCTGCCCGAGTTGCCCGCTGCTAAGCGCCACCGTTACGCCGAGCAGCTGGGTCTATCGATCTACGACGCCCGAGTGCTCACCGATGAGCGCTCGATGGCTGAATACTTCGAGGCCGCGGTGGCCGCCGGCGCTGACGCCAAGGGCATCGCCAACTGGGTCACCGGCGATATTGCTGCCTATGTAAATGCCAACAGGCTGGTTATTGCCGAGTTGCCCCTTAAGCCCGAGCAGCTAGCTGAGCTGGTGCAGCTGATTGAGGGCGGAATTATTAGCGGCAAGATTGCTAAAGAGATTCTGCCCGAGTTGCTTGAGCAGGGCGGTTCCGCTAAGGCGATCGTGGCAGAGCGTGGTCTTGGCATGATTAGCGACCCTGCCGCGATAACGGCGATTGTGGAGGAGCTGCTTGCCGCCCACCCCGAGGAGGTGGAAGCCTTCCGCGGCGGTAAAACCAAGCTGCAGGGCTTCTTTGTGGGTCAGCTGATGAAAAAAACCGGCGGCAAGGCCGACCCCAAGCTCGCCAACCAGTTACTGATCCAGAAGCTCAACGGCTGAGCACCTGCTCCACTTCGGCGGCGAGTTGCTCGGGCGTGCCCCGGTTGTTGAGCACCACATCTGCCAGCTGGCGCTTGCGCGCCAGCGGCCACTGGGCGGCTATCCGGGCGCGGGCATCGGCCTCGCCCAGGCCATCCCGGGCCATCAATCGCTGCAGCTGCTGTTTCTCGTCGCAGTCCACCAGCCAAACCTCGCTGCAGAGCGCTTCGAGGCCCGCCTCAAACAGCAGCGGAATCATCAGCACCACTATCGGCGCCGCCCCCAGCTCCTCCAGCTCGGCTGCGAAGCGCGCCCGCACCAGCGGATGGACTAGCTGCTCCAGCCAGCGCCGCTCGGTGCGATCGCCAAACACGATCTGCCCCAGGGCGGCGCGATGGATCTCTCCGCCGGGTGCCCGGACCCCAGCCCCGTAGCGCTCCAGCACCGCTTGAGCTCCCGGGCTCCCGGGTGCCAGCGCTTCGCGTGCAAATAGATCCGCATCAAGCAGCGGCAGGCCTCGCGCCGCTAGCAGCCGGCCCACGCTGCTCTTGCCGCTGGCGATGCCGCCGGTGAGGCCGATGCGGCGTGCAGCAACCATGGGTTGAGGAGGGGCGTGGCGCTATTCCATGCTCAGGTTCGCAGCAGCTGCAGCCCTTGACCCACCCCTGGCACCCGATCCCCGGCGGCATTACCGCCCCGGTGGGCTTCCAAGCAGCCGCTGTTACCGCGGGCCTGAAGTCTTCCGGCAATCCCGACCTCTCCCTGCTGCTGGCGCCCGAAGGCGCGGTTTGCGCCGGCACCTTCACCACCTCGGTGGTGCGGGCCGCCTGCGTTGACCTCTGCGCCGAGCGCCTGGCGGCCTCCGGCGGTCAGGCCCGGGCGGTGCTCACCAATTCCGGCCAGGCCAATGCCTGCACCGGCGATCGGGGCCTGATCGATAGCTTGCGGGCCACCCAGGCCGTCGCCGATCGGTTGGGACTAGCGCCAGAAGAGGTGCTGATCTGCTCCACCGGTGTGATCGGCGTGCCGATCCCGATGGACACCTTGCTGGCGGGCCTGGATCCCTTGGTGGCGGCCCTCAGTCCCGAGGGTGGCGCCGCGGCAGCCACCGCCGCAGCCACTGCCATCCTCACCACCGATCTGGTGGCTAAGCAGATCGCCCTAGAGGCGGATCTGGGCGGCCGCAGCGTGCGCATCGGCGGCATGGCCAAGGGCTCGGGAATGATCCACCCAAATATGGCCACGATGCTGGGCTACCTCAGCTGCGACGCGGGCGTGCCCGCCGAGGTCTGGCAGGCGATGGTGCGGCGGGCGGTGGATCGCTCCTTTAATGCGATCACGGTGGACGGCGACACCAGCACCAATGACACGTTCCTGGCCTTTGCAGCCGGGGAGCTCCTAGGCCACGAGCACTTTGAAGCGCTGGAGGCCGGCCTGACGGCGGTGTCGCAACACCTGGCCAAGGCGATCGCCCGCGATGGCGAGGGCGCCACCTGCCTGATCGAGGTGCAGGTAGAGGGCGCGGCGGATGACGCCGGCGCTCGTGCCATTGCCCGCACTGTTTGCGGCTCGTCGCTGGTGAAATGCGCCGTGCATGGCCGCGATCCCAACTGGGGCCGGATCGTGGCTGCCGCCGGCCGGGCCGGCGTGCCCTTCGATTCCGAGGCGGTGGCCCTCTGGCTGGGCGAGCACCAGCTGATGGCCGCTGGCCAGCCCCTGGCTTTTGATCGTGCCGCCGCCAGCACCTATCTGCAGAGCGACACGGTGATTATTCGCCTGGTGGTGGGCAATGGCCCCGGCACAGGCGTCGCCTGGGGCTGCGACCTTTCGGCTCAATATGTCCGCATCAACGCCGATTACACTACCTAGTCGCTAATCCCTGTTATGGCAGTCGTTTTGAGTACCCTGATAATGCTGCTAACGGTTTGCTAACGCTTGATACGCACATAGTCGCCCTTGTGAGTGTTTTGAGGTGCTTGGGGGTCTTCACACCAGCAGAGGCAGCAGCATCTCGCCCAGCACTCCAAGAACCTTCACGGAGGGGTTGTGGAGCAGTTCAGGTGCGGTTGAGACCTCTCTGTTGATTACTTACCAACCTCTTTTGCAGAGGTCGTCAATCTCCTCTATTAACACACCTTTATTGTCAAACCTTTTGATTTTAAGTTTCATCGTGCTTATTGTGAGAAGAGAATGAACCTGCTGTCCTCCCCATATTGGTCTATCTATTTTGCCCCAGTATAGTTTCCCCTCTTTTTCATATGTATTATATGTCCCTACTATGCTTTTTCCACCAGCACCATCCCAAACCACCTCTATTTTTTTCTTATCTTTGATATAGTTATAATACACTCTATTCATTTCCTTTGGATTTAATCCTTGTGGGTTTAGTTTTATTGATTGGGTTTTGCAGTTAAACTTTTTAAGTGCTCCCATATCAAAAAAACTAAAAGAGCAAAGCAAGGGGGCAAGGATCGCGATTGCTCCAACAAACAAGTATTTTCTCATCTTTCCTTGCTGAACGATAATACTTCTATCGTATCATCTGGTTCTAACTATTCCATCAATTCCTCCAAGAACCTTCACGGAGGGGGTGAAGGGTATTGACTGGGAACAAGAACTCAACTCGATAAAGGCGATGCTGCTTGCCGCTGCCTTGTAGGAGAGATTTTTTCGACGGGATTTTTTTAATCAGGAGATATTTACCTCTCAATCTGGTCCGCATATAGATTAAGGTAGTTAAGCATTTTTATATACAGAACTGCCCAAGTCTGGGTTGTAACCACAGTCCTTCATAAACTCGTCAAACAGTTTTACTCCTCGCTTTGTAGGAACTTTGTTTGCTGCCTTAAGTCGTTCTAATCGTGCTCGTGCCTCTCTCTCCTGTTCCCGTTTTCGTATGAGGTCTGCTTGGGCGAATTGGATATGTTGTGGCGGTTCGTCTCTATGAACTCTTTGTTTTCCAATTGCTGTAGTTCGATATCCAATCATTTGCCAACTCCTTTTATGTAAATTGTTTTAATCATATTCTCAACAAATTGTTCTGGTTTGAGAGCAGAAGGTTTTGATTTCTTCGCTATTTCCAATAACATCTCATAATAAACGGAGTCAATGTGAATAGGTTTCTTCATCCTCGAGCACCCGCTATATCTAGACACCGGTAAGTGTTGTATTCATTCAAGATACGGAAAAGAGTGTTTGCCTTATCGGTGTTGAACTCTGTTGCGTAGTCATCAAGAAGGTCCAAATATCTGGCATTCCTGCGGGAGACAGAAAGGCATAAAGTTCTTGGTGCTGTTTTGGTTCGGTTCATTTTTATAAAAGTAAGGTTATGGTTTGTAGAAATCACTAGCGGGAAAGATTACAACATCAGTAAAGTCTGCTTTCCCGTGTTGATAATCTTTTAGGCAGTATCTCACTGTTGTATCAAGGTCTATTGGTTCTAGTAAAAGTTCGGTCTTCACCGAGTATTGGAAACGATTGACCCACTCACTCGCCCGGCGGATACAAGCATTCACGAGTTCCTTTTTTAACTCATCAATATCATTCCAAACTAGGTCCTTGATTGGAACACCCATCCTGCCGTCGTCACCCAATAACCGCCTGATTTTCCTGTTGGGTTCTTCAATAACACAATCTCGGATTTGTGAGGTAATGATATTTAGGTGATACTTGCCCTTTTTCTCAACCTCTCCATCTTTGTTAAGGATGTCCTTATGGCGTTCTTGGAATGCCCAAACCCCATCCATACCAAAGGTTTCTTTGAGTGAATTCCTGACGATTATGGCGGTTCTTTCGCATTCGTATTTGTCCCAGAACTTTCGTATTAAACTTGGAGGCAGTTTAATATGGTTGTTGTCGTAAAATCCAAAGTAGACCACACTATAAACATAAGGGTAGTCTTCTCCTTCGCTTACTTGTTCGACTAGAGCGTTGATAATCTGTGCTGTTCCCGTTGATGAAATAATAGTATTATTCATAATTATCTTATAAAAGTGTAGTGTATGATAGTAGTAATTCAATAATACGATATTATTCTATTGATAATCTATTGGTGTCCAATATAATGTCTTATAGTATTAACCAAACTAACTGGTATGTGGTATGTATTTTCTATTGAAATATGAAGCATTACCACATTCATATTATTGTATTTTACATATACTATGTATATCAATAATTTCCCCAAAAGAGTTTTGTTTAGGTTTCGTAACAAGTCGCAGGGTAAGACAACAAGAAATATCCCTCTTTAATACGAGTGTAATCATATTTATTTCAACCTTTTTTATCTTGCGAAAGTGTATATGCTCTCGATATTAGATGATTACCTTGCCTCTGCCTCCACAAATATCCTTCTTATTGTTGAAAGACCCAACCCGGTTTGCTCCCTGATAGAGCGGTAGGAGCACCCTTCTTCCCGAAGGCGAAGAACCAGTTTCTCTTTGGGAGCATTCGTTTTGGGGCGTCCTCCAAGTTTTCCACCAGTCGCCCTGCGGTGCTGGATGCTTTCCAAAGTGCGTTCCTGAACCATCGAGCGTTCGCACTGCGCTATGCCTGTGATGAGACCGATGATTACCGGAGCGAACTTGCCCAAACCTTTGGTGGAAACCAGACCGTCGAGGGTTCTTATGTGTATGCCCCTCTCTTGGAGGTCGTGAAGGCGATTTATGACCGAGCGTTGGTCCCGCCCCAATCGGTCCAATTTCGCCACCACAAGTTCATCACCCTCCACCAGAGCGTTCAGTGCTGCTTGGAGTTGGGTTCTCTCGCTTTCTTTCGTGCGTGTGCTGATCACCTCGCTGAATACAGCGGAGCACCCCTCCGCTTTCAGTAGGGCGACCTGCGCTTCAACTGATTGATGGGCGGTGCTTACTCGGGCATATCCAATGGAACGGGCAGTCATTTGTTCCTAAAACGGATGTTCCCATTACTTTATCAACCGAACACCCTTTTGGGAACATTTCAACCCACCTTTTTGCTGGGTTTTTCTGGTGTTCTCGGGTGTGCCCGTATCCGTTCGGTTTCTGGAACAGGTTTTTGCTGCTTGACTTTGCCCTGACCGTGCTCCTGCTGCTGTTCGCCGCTGCCCCCCTGTTCCTTTTGGTGTCTGTCGCTTAACATTTCCCCAACGCTAAACCCAACGGTAAAGAGGTTGAGTTCATCATCTTGGAGTGCGATGCCGCATCGTGCCGCATCCAGCAGCGATGAGCGATACACGCCCCAGTGGGTTCTGGATATTGCCGTCAAACTTATGGGCGGCATCGACTTGGACCCTTGTGCCGACCCCTTAAAGCGAGTGCCTGCTGCTCTTCATTACACGAAGGAGCAGGATGGTCTTGCGAGGGCGTGGGCGGGGAGGGTCTTTCTAAACCCGCCTTATAGCGGTGCTACTGACTGGTTCCGCCATCTCTGCATCTATATGGAAGCAGGAGCAGTGAGCGAGACACTTGTGCTTGTTCCAATCACCTCAATCCACAGTAAGGGTGCTGCGCTGCTGATGAAGCAGTTTGCCGCTGCCCTGTGCCTCTGTTATCGGCGATTTAATTTCCTTGATGCCGATTACAAGGAACTGCCGGTATCAACTCCAATTCCACTTGCTCTTGTTTATGCCGGCGGTTCTGTGGACCGTTTTCTTGAACTTACAAGTCGGCACGGATACGGTTTGATGATCCACAAATCCCCGCCCAACCGAAGGCAGGTTTCCTGCTCGTATTGCGGTGATGTATTTTTCGCCAGTCGGTCGACGGCACGGTTTTGCGGAACGACCTGCAGGGTCGAGGCACACAGAAAGAAGGCACAGGAAAGTTCAGTTATCTAACCAACTCATATCTTCAGCACCTCCTTTCAGTTTCCTTCCTTTTCCAAGTATTTGTGTGCTTTCATCTGCTCTGTAATGGAAATAATGGTCTTGGATGTATTTGAGCGAGGTATCAGTATTTGCAGCGACAATCGCCACAGGAACACCCCTCCGAAGGTTCATCGTGATGTAGGTATGCCTGAAACTATACCAAGTAATATTTTTACCAGTATGGATATTGATTTTCCGTAGGTTGTTGCTGTCATCCTCCGCCCAATCTGCTAACCCTGCCTCGACAAGCATTTGCCGCAGACTGTCCTTCCATATTCGGTCGCTGAAAGGTTCTCCAAGTTTTTGATTTGTAAAAAGGAAGTCATCTGGTTTAAGGAACTTGGATAACTTGCGAAGTTTTTGTAGATGAATTGCTATTGGTGCTGATATTCGGTATGAGCGTCCAGTTTTCGTTGCTTCTGCTGGAACATCAATAGATACCCAGATTTTCCGCTCTTCTTTTGGAATAGCGGTGTTTTCACTCATATCTCTCCACCTCAATTTTTGTAGTGATCCAATCCTGATGCCTGTATCCATAGAAATCCGCATCGCCCAATAAATTAGTTCTCTGTGTATTAGTTGTAATCTTGTTCTCTGGGAACCAGCGTGAGTAACATCTTCATACACCACATACTGCCCCGAACTGTTCTTCTCAATATTTCCATTCTTATCTTTTCTCGTGTTCCCTTTAATCCAGTAGAGGCGAGCAGTTCTTTCTATAGTCTCCCATTCCTTATCGGTCAAGTCATCACGCCTGTGTCTCTTGTCTTTTGATAACTTGATGTTTGGGATTTCTGGTGTGCTGTCTCTCGTGAGAAATCCATTTGCTACTGCTACTTCCTGAAAGCATCTTCGCAGCGTTGAGAGTTCTTGATTTATTGTGCTTGGTTGTGGTGCCGTTTTGCCAAGTTCTTTTATCCGCTCTTTTCTCCACGCATCGTATGTTAGAAATGCGTTTCTCTTTATTTGATGAACTGGTTTCTCATCATTATTGAGGAACTCTCTCAACCATCTAACTTGACTTTCTAGCAGTCGGTATCTTGTTTCTGTGATGCCCTCGTGAGGAATGTTGTTTATCCTCCGGCGTTCTTTTAGAAGAAACCTTTCAGTCATCTCTCCAAATGTCAAAAGTGCTATTGCTTCTCCCCGTTCGCTTTTTCCTTTGAGTTCTACAAATCTACTTATTCCAAGAACCCACGCTTCATCTTGTCCTTTGATTGTCTGCGGCGGATGTTTCCCATTACCGTCTTTTAGAACAAATCTATGCCGTTTGGTTGTTTCTTTATCGTAAAAATAGAGACACCACCTTCCTCCTCTTTTGGCGTCTCTATAAACATAGGCATTCCTGTCGCTGGGGATATCTTTTCTGTCTAGGATGAATTGGTTGGTGGTAGATGCTGATTTTGTTGCCTTCGCTGCTAACGCTTTGCTAACGGCAGCACCGGCACGACTGGGTTTTTCCATCGTGCCCTCTTGCTGCTAACGGTACGCTAACACTAGCACCAAGTGCTAAAACCGTTGGTATCACTGGTTATTGAGTGCTATGTCCGCATCAACGCCGATTACACGACGTAGTCATCTGAAAGCAAACCAATCGAGTCTTTGACTTTTTGTGCCTTCAGTGCTCTGTATCAATTCCAGGCCTTTTATTCCCCCATCCTGCTGATACCAGGGGTCTTGGCAGAGAGCTTTGAAAGCTCGCCGCGCTTCCTCCAGGGATGGGAAATCACCGACCTTCACGACGCCCCAGGCATCGTGGGTGTTGATGCTGAAGCTCATCGCCGTTGGAATTCCTACAGTGATTAAAGGTCTTGGTCGAGGAGAGCAGCAGCGATGAGCAACCCCCTTTGGATGCTTGTGCCCTGGGCGGTTTTTGCCATCGCTGCAGGGATCAAGTTTTGGCGCCTGACCAGCCTGTTCCGCAGGCACCTAATCGGCGCACCGTCCAGCACCGAGCAGTTCAGGAGCTCCCTTGAGCGAGCCTGGGCGAAGGACCAGCAGGCGGCCTGACAGAGGGCTGAGATTGCCGTTACAAATTGTGATATAGTTGAGTTTGGTCATCGAGCGGTCCTGGGCGGGTCCGCTTTTTTATTGGCTTTTATTTGTTGATCGCTCTCCAGATCCACCAAATAACCAGCCCCAGTAGCGCCCATGGCAGCAGCGCTCGAAATACAACTGCCACCAGCAACACCACCAGCAACGACACCGCGGTGCGCTTTGTCAAAGCCTTCGCCTCGTCGCTCATGAAGCGCCAGCGGGGGATCAGGGCCATCTGCTCTTAGGTGGGGACTCACCCCAGCAAAGCCCCTCTCCCTAGATTTGGCATCTATGGCTCAAGTGGCTTCGGTTTCAGCAACTCCGCCATCCCAGCAACGCCCCCGGTGGCAGGTGCCATTGCTTGTGGGCTTTTGTTTTGGTCTCGGTTATGGCGTCACCCAGCGGCTGCTTGCCCTGCAGCTGCCATCCCTGGTGCGCCTTGGTCAGGGCTTTGAGGTGCGGCCCTTCCCGGGCACCTCGCTTGAGAGCCTGCGGCTGCGGTTTGGCGCTGAAAACCAGGACATCCGCGGTGACGCCGATCTTTTGCAGTTAGAGCAGCACCCCGATACCGCTGCCCCCGCCGCCAGCGAAGCTAAGTCGCCCCAGGAGATGCCCTCGCCCGCGGCTGAACCGGAAGCCCAGGCTGTCCCGGCTGACGCGCCCAGCCTGGATGCCCCGCCGCCTCCAGAATTGCCCGGCGCTGATCTGCCACAGTCCACTCCTACTGCCGGGCCCCAATGAGTGCGCCGCAATCGCTTGTGCAAGCTGCCTTGCAGCGCTTGGGGGCCCGCTTAGGCAGCGGCCTCGTTGATGCGGCCGCCAATTTGGCTCTGCTGGCCCAGGACGCTCCGGAGCGGCTGCGGCAGGAGTTTCGGCTTTTCTGGGACGAAGTGGAAGCAGAAGCTGCCCGGATCGAGAGGGACGACGAGCCGGAGGTCGCCATCACGGCGCCGTCTGCGGATATCCAGGCTCAAATCGATGCCCTGCGCGCCCGGGTGGCTGCCATGGCTCGCCGACTGGACCAGGATTCGTGATCCTGCTTAGGCCTCTGCGCATCTGGTGGTTGGCCCTGGCCCTGCTGCTCGGTCTGTGGTGGGACGGCCAGGCCTGGAGCTATTTAGGTGGTGTTACTCCTGAGCGGCAGCGGAGCCGTCAGAGCCGCCGGGCCCGCTGGCTTACCCAGGAGTTCCTTGGGCTTGGCTCAGCCTTCATCAAGCTGGGCCAATTGCTTTCAGCCCGTCCCGACGTGCTGCCCGCTGAATTAGTGGAGCAGCTAGCCACCCTGCAGGACCGGGTGCCCGCCTTCCCCTTTGCCGTGGTGCAAGACCTGCTGGAGCAGGAGTTGGGTGAGCGCTGCGCCGAGATCATTGACCTGGAGAGCGAGCCGCTGGGTTCGGCCAGCCTGGCCCAGGTGCACCGCGCCAGCCTGCGCAGCGGCCGTCAGGTGGTGCTCAAGGTGCAACGCCCCGGCTTGGAGCGCACCTTCCGGCTTGACCTTGAGGTGATGCAACAAGTTGCCGCGGCGGTCCAGCGCCATCCCCGTTGGGGTCGCGGCCGCGACTGGATCGGCATTGCCCAGGAGTGCCGGCGGGTGTTGCTCAGAGAGCTCGACTTCCGGCTGGAGGCCGAGCACGCGGCTCGCTTCCGCCAGCAGTTTCTTGACGATCCCGGCATCCGCATTCCTGCCGTGGTGTGGGAATTGAGTACCCGCCGGGTGCTTTGCCTCGACTATGTGCCCGGCATCAAGATCACCGATCGCCAGGCCTTGCTGGAGGCTGGAATCGTGCCCGCCGCCGTAGCCGAAAAGGGCGCCGCCAGCTACCTGCAGCAGCTGGTGCGGTTTGGCTTTTTTCACGCCGATCCCCACCCCGGCAACCTGGCCGTTGCCGCCGATGGGGCGCTCATCTACTACGACTTCGGCATGATGGGTCAGCTCTCCAGCCGCCTGCGGGGCCGCCTGGGCAGCATGGTGCGGGCAGCAGCTGGCCGAGACGCAGCTGGTTTGGTCAAGGAGCTGCAGCAGGCGGGTGTGATTGCACCTGGCGTTGATCCGGGCCCGGTGCGGCGGCTGGTGCGGGTGATGCTGGAAGAGGCGCTGACGCCTCCCTTCTCCGCCAATGTGCTTGAGCGCCTATCGGGCGACCTTTACGACCTGGTTTACGGCCAGCCCTTCAGGTTGCCCCCAGAGCTGATCTTTGTGATGCGGGCCCTCTCCACCTTTGAGGGGGTCGGCCGCAGCCTCGATAGCGGCTTTAGTTTGGTAGCGATTGCCCGCCCCTACCTACTTCCTCTAATGACTTCAAGTGGTGGCAGTGGCGGTGGTGCAAATGACCTGTTCAATGAAATCTCGCGCCAGGCGGCAGAGGTAGGCAGCCGCGCCTTGGGTATTCCCAAACGATTAGACGACAGCCTGGCTCGCATCGAGCAGGGCGACCTGCAGGTGCAGATTCGCGCCGGCGAAACGGATCGCCTGCTACGGCGCTTGGCCCTGGCCCAGCAGGCTGCTGGTCAGTCGATGCTGCTAGCTGGTTTGGGAGTAGCAGCCGCCCTGCTGGCGGTCAGTGCCCGGCCCGCTTTAGTGATAATTCCCCTGCTGGCCAGCCTGCCTGTGGGGCTCAGCTGGATCAAGCTGCAAGGCCGGCTTAAGCGCGATGGCCGGATTGATCAATTGCCCGGCGTGGGTTGAGCTTTTTGCTGGTTTGGGGCTTGTAGGTGTACATCGCCTCATCAGCTTTTGCCCAGGTTTGCTCCAGGGTGGTCCGCGGTTCACTCATCGCTGCACCAATCGAAGCTTGAACGCCGCAGGCTTGCAGGGCATCCCGCAGGCGATCCACCAGTTCATCCAAGCCGGAGGCGCTGGGGTTGAACACCATCAGCGCAAACTCGTCGCCGCCAACGCGGGCCAGTAAATCCGTGCTGCGCATTTGGTCGCCCAGCTGGCTGGCTGCGATCTTGAGCACCTGGTCGCCCATCTGATGGCCCTGCTCATCATTGATTTGCTTGAAGCCGTCTAGGTCAACCACCACCAGCCCGTACTGATGGCCGTGTCGCTGGCGGCGGCTCTCTTCAAGATTGAGGTTCTCATCCCAGGCGCGGCGGTTGGCGATGCGGGTGAGCCCATCGGTGCGGCTCTCGCGCAGCAGGGCTCCATTGAGCCGGCGTAGCCGGATCTCCGAATTGCGACTCACTAGCACCACCGTGATGGTGGCCAGTGAACCCATCAGAAAAACCAGGGCAGCGGCCTGCCAGGAGCTCCAGTTGAGCCGGTTGTGGTCAATGCTCACTTGAGTGCTGACCAGCTGGTTGGCAAAGGGCACGATGCGTAGCCCTACCAGTTTTTGGTCTTCTGGCTCTAGCTCAAGCTTGGGCAGTGCCCGATGCAAGCTCGCTTCGTCCTTGAGCACCTGGGCCGGGTTGAGAGTCACGCCTACGTCAAGTTGGCTAGCGCCACTTGGAAAGAGCGCTTGCAGGGTTGGATCCTGATCGCGGCCACCGATTGCCAACATGCTGGCCGAAAGATTTACCAGGGCGAAGGCTGCTTTTTGCTTGCCCCGTATGTTCCATGGACCGTAGATAAAAGCTGTCCAGCCACTGGTGCGGCCCGGAATTGGATAGGCCCGCACCGCCAGAGGGGCAAGGTTGTAGCCCAATTCATTGCAGTGGTGCTGATTTAAGTCGGCCCTGAGCTCAGGGGAGGCGTCGCTCAGGGCGGTGCGTACTGATCGAGCCTGGGGATCGTTGCGGGGGTCTAGAGGTAAACGGCGCAGGATGGCCAGGCTTTCCCGCTGGGAGATGCTGCTGGTATGAAAATCTTCGAGATCCCAGCTGCCGAGGCTGATTACGCCGATGGTCGCGTTGGGATCGGGATCGGTGCGCTCACCCTCTGGTTCCCCGTTTTGCACATCGCTGCGAGCCAGGGAAAGGGCTGTGAGCGAGCGGGCAATGGTGGTGCACTTGGCAGAGGCCAGGTGACTCACCACCGAGGCCCCAACCGACTCCAAAGGCTCGTGTAGGAGTTGATAGGTGAATACGGTCGCTCCAGCCGTAACAACCATGCCTATAGCGCCGAGCATGGCTGATAGGCGCGTAAAGCCCTTTGCGTTGAACTCTGGGCTTTTTGCTTCGAATTCAGACGCCACCAATTTGGCGGGAGGGTCTTGGGCGGAGGGTGCCAACAGCGCCACCTCCGGGCCCTAAGTGATTAGGCAACTTTAATGGCTGACCCTAGCTTTTTTTATTTATTGTCCCCTAATGGGGGAGGTGTAAATACTTAGGCTTTGCCGCGGGGGCCCCGGTCTTCGGCGCCGGCGTAGATCGCCTGGCTGCCGAGTTCGTCCTCAATCCGGAGCAGTTGGTTGTATTTAGCCACCCGATCGGAGCGACTGAGGGATCCGGTTTTGATCTGGCCGGCGCGGGTGGCTACGGCGAGGTCGGCGATGGTGGTGTCTTCGGTTTCGCCGGAGCGGTGGCTGATGACGCTGGTGTAGCCAGCCCGGCCGGCCAGATCGATCGCCTGCAGGGTTTCGGTGAGCGAGCCGATCTGATTCACTTTGATCAGAATTGAATTGGCGACACCAAGGTCGATGCCCCGCTGTAGCCGGGCGGTGTTGGTCACAAACAGGTCGTCGCCCACCAGCTGCACCGTTTTGCCGAGACGCTCGGTGAGTAGGGCCCAACCATTCCAGTCGTCTTCGGCGATGCCGTCTTCAATTGAAACGATCGGGAAACGGCTGGCCAGCTGGGCTAACTGGTCCACCATCTCGGCGCTGCTATAGCTGCCGCCGCCGAAGTTGTAACGGCCATCTTTGAAAAACTCGGTGCTGGCCACGTCCAGCGCCAGGGAAATTTGATCGCCGGGGCGATAGCCGGCCTTTTCGATTGCTTGCACTAGCAGTTCGCCGGCGGCGTCATTGCTGGCTAGGTCGGGAGCGAAGCCGCCCTCATCGCCAACGGCGGTGGAGAGGCCCTGGCTGCTCAGCAAACCCTTGAGGGTGTGGAACACCTCCGCACCCATGCGCAGGGCTTCGCGGAAGCTGCTGGCGCCATGGGGCACCAACATGAATTCCTGAAAATCCATGTTGTTGGAGGCGTGGGCGCCGCCGTTGATCACGTTCATCAGCGGCACCGGCAACAGGTTGGCCAGCGGGCCGCCTAGGTAGCGGTAGAGGGGCAGGCCGACGCCGTTGGCGGCTGCCCGGGCGGTGGCCAGGCTCACGGCCAACACAGCATTGGCACCGAGGCTGGACTTGTTGTCACTGCCGTCGAGTTCGGCCATGGCACCGTCCACGGCGCTCTGGTCAAGGGCGCTGAGGCCACAAAGGGCCGGGGCGATTCGCTCTTCGATGTTGTTGACGGCCTGGGTGACTCCCTTGCCGAAGTAACGGCTGCCGCCGTCGCGCAGCTCATGGGCCTCATGGGCGCCGGTGCTAGCGCCACTCGGCACGATCGCCCGGCCGCTGGCGCCTCCCTCCAGCAGCACCTCGGCTTCCACCGTGGGTGTGCCGCGGGAATCCAACACCTCCCGTGCCACGACGGTGTCAATAACAAGGTCGAGGGAATCGATCACGTTGACGTGCCATTGGCGCTCTCTGTTGCGATCCTATGGGTCACCCCCACCCACCCATTTGTGCTGATGGGTACCGCCCTTGGGGTTGCTCGCCACAGTTGCTCGCCACAATGGAATTTGTTGTGCCCAGGTTGATGCCTGGCCTGATCCGCTGATGCGCATGCTGCACACCATGCTCCGGGTTGGCGATCTGGAGCGCTCCCTCACCTTTTATACGGAAGTGTTGGGGATGCGGATGCTGCGCCGCAAGGACTATCCCTCAGGTCGTTTCACCCTCGCCTTTGTGGGTTACGGCGAGGAGCGGGATACCACCGTGCTGGAGCTAACTCACAACTGGGACACCAGTCACTACGACCTTGGTGCGGGCTATGGCCACATCGCCCTAGGCGTGGAGGACATCCAGTCGGTTTGCGATGCAATCCGCTCTAAGGGCGGCAAGGTGGTGCGCGAACCCGGCCCGATGAAGCACGGCAACACGGTGATCGCCTTTGTGGAAGATCCTGATGGTTACAAGGTGGAACTAATCCAGCTCTCCTCCCGCGGCTGACCGCTAAGCCCATGCCCCCAAGCCTCACCAGCGAACCAGATCGCTTCAGCGAAGACGCCTGGGAGTTGCTTTTGTCCTCCCAGGACACGGCTCGCCGCTGGCGCCATGGCGCCATGGATGTGGAGCATCTGCTGCAGACCCTGCTGCTGGAGAGACGCTTCGGGCGCTGGCTGGATCCCCTGCCGCTTGAGCCAGATCGCCTGCTCGATCAGCTCGAGAGTTTCTGCGTCGACCAGCCCGGCAGCGCCGGTGGTGAGTTGTACATCGGCGATGCTCTCGAGGATCTGCTCGAGGATGGCGACCGCTGCCGGGCCGCCTGGGGCGACCCTCTTTTAGACGTATCCCACCTGCTGGTGGCATTGGTGCGCGATCCCCGGATCGGGGCGCCATTGCTGGTGGCTGAGGGGCTCAGCGAAGACTTGCTGCAACGCCAGTTTCGGCCTGGCTCCCCTGCCAGCCCAACCCCACCGGCTCCTGCTCCCCCGCAGGCGCCAGCTCCCGCCCCCGACGCCTGGATCGATGCGGGCCCGTCTCCGCTGGCGCCGGTCGCTGCCGCCCCACTTGCAGCCCCACTGGTTGCCGCCCCACTGGAGCAGGAGCCGCCCGAGCCCAGTGCACTGGAGCTCTACGGCCGCGACCTCACCGCAGCGGCCCGGGCTGGCGAACTCGACCCGGTGATCGGCCGCGACCTGGAGATGCGCCGCCTGATTCAGGTGCTCTCACGCCGCAGCAAGAACAACCCGGTGCTGATCGGTGAGCCCGGCGTCGGCAAAACCGCCGTGGCCGAGTTGCTGGCCCAGCGGATCGTGGCCGGCGAGGTGCCCGACTCGCTGCAGGGTCTGCGGCTGGTGGCCCTGGATTTGGGCGCCTTGATCGCTGGGGCCAAGTTTCGCGGCCAGTTTGAGGAGCGCCTGCGGGCCGTGCTCAAGGAGGTGCACGACGCCGATGCCGTTCCTGGTGCCGCCGGGGTGGTGCTGTTTATCGACGAGCTGCACACGGTGGTGAGCGGCGATCGCTCCAATGCCGACGCCGGCAGCGTGCTCAAGCCAGCCCTGGCCCAGGGCTACCTGCGCTGCATCGGCGCCACCACCGCCGAGGACTACCGCCGCAGCATCGAGAAGGATCCCGGCCTGGATCGCCGCTTCCAGCAGGTGCTGATCAAAGAGCCAGGCCTCGACACCTGTGTGGAAATTCTGCGGGGTCTAAAGGAGCGCTACGAGTTGCACCACGGCGTGGCCATCACCGACCAGGCTCTGGTGGCAGCAACCCGCCTGGCCGACCGCTACATCGCCGATCGCTGCCTGCCCGATTCGGCCATTGATCTGGTGGACGAGGCGGCCGCCCAGTTGCGCATGGAGGTCACCTCCAAGCCCCAGCTGGTGGAAGCTGCCGAAGCCGAGCTGCGCCGAGTGGAGTTGGCCCTGCTCTCGGCTGAGGCGGCGCCGCTGGAGGAGCGGCTGCAGTTGCAGGAGCAGCGCCGCCGCGCCACCGAGACCCTGCTGGCGTTGCAGCAGCGTTGGCAGGCGGAGCGGGAGCGGCTGGCGGAGCTGCGCGAGCTGTTGCAGCAAGACGAAGACCTGCGCCACGCCATCACCGAGGCCGAGCGGGAGGGTGACTATGAGGAAGCAGCCCGGTTGCAGCACGACCAGCTCAATGGCTTGCAGCAGCGTCGCGAAACCCTTGAGGCCGAACTGAAGGGGGAGACGATCCTGCGTGAACAGGTGGAGGAGGGCGACATCGCCGATGTGGTGGCCCGCTGGACCGGCATTCCGGTGCAGCGCCTGCTGGCGGGGGAGCGCCAGAAATTGCTGGAGCTGGAGCAACTCCTGGGCGAGCGGGTGGTGGGCCAGCTAGAGGCGGTGGCGGCGGTGGCCGCGGCGATCCGCCGCGCCCGGGCCGGCATGCAGTCGCCAACGCGGCCGGTGGGTTCGTTTTTATTTCTGGGCCCCACCGGCGTGGGCAAAACCGAGCTGGCTAAGGCTCTGGCGGCGGCGCTTTTCGACGAGGACGACGCCCTGGTGCGCCTCGACATGAGCGAATTCATGGAGCGCAACGCCGTGGCCCGGCTGGTGGGGGCGCCCCCTGGCTACGTGGGCTACGAGGAGGGCGGTCAGCTCACCGAGGCGGTGCGGCGCCGGCCCTACGCGGTTTTGTTGCTTGATGAGGTGGAGAAGGCCCACCCGGAGGTGTTCAATTTGCTGCTGCAGGTGCTCGACGACGGCCGCCTGACCGATTCCCAGGGCCGCACCGTGGACTTTCGCCACACGGTTGTGATCATGACCAGCAACCTGGCCAGCCGCGCCATCCTCGACAGTGCAAAGGCGGCACGGGAGGCGGGCGTGGAGCCTGACCAGCAGGCCTGGCGCGATCAGCAGACCTGGCTCGACCAGCAAATAGACCAAGCATTAGCCAGCCAGTTTCGGCCGGAATTCCTTAACCGCATTGACGAGGTGATCCGCTTCCGCCCCCTTGGCCCGGCCGACCTGCAGCGCATCGTGCGCCTACAACTGGCCGAGCTGGCCCGGCTGCTGGCTGAGCAGCACCTGGAGCTGGAGGTGCCGGAGCCGGTGGTGCAGGCCCTGGCTGAGCAGGGTTACGAGCCCGAATACGGCGCCCGGCCCCTGCGGCGGGTGCTGCGGCGCCAGCTGGAAAATCCCCTGGCCACCGAGCTGCTGGCGGAGCGCTTCAGTGGAGCTCGGGGCGTGCGCGTTGAGCCGGGCAATCCCTTGACGTTTGTGCCCCTCGGCTAGGGTGTTCGTTTGCCGGTACGCGCGGACGCCCCCGTGCGCGAGCGCCAGTGGACCAAACCCCCCCAACTCCCGACTCCAAAGAGGCAGAACCCAGCCCCGATGCGTCCATTTCGCCTGCCGCAGCCTCGGCGGTGCCTGAAGGCTTTGCTGCCGCCACCCTGGCGGAGCTCCGCAAAGTCGTTTGGCCCAGCCGTCAGCAGCTGTTTAGCGAATCGGTGGCCGTGATCTTGATGGTGAGTCTCTCGGCGGCAGCGATCGCCGCCATCGATCGTTTTTATGGCTGGGGGGCTAATCAGGTGTTCCGTTGAGCCGATCCGTAGTCGAGCCCCCGTCCGTTGATCCCGTTTCTTTCCTGAGCCCCGTGTCTGAGTCCCTGACCGACAGCCAAAACGAAGCCACCGAGCTTGCGGCCGAAGAGCTCGAGCTTGGGGCCCAAGAGCTGGCGCCCGTGTCTGAGGTGCTGGAAGCACCGGCGCCGGTTGAGAAGATGCAGGTGGCCCGCTGGTACGCCGTGCAGGTGGCCTCCAGCTGCGAGAAGAAGGTGAAGGCAACGCTCGAGCAGCGCGCCGTCACCTTGGGCGTCGACAACCGGATCCTCGAGATCGAGATCCCCCAGACCCCGGGGATGAAGCTGAAGAAGGATGGCTCGCGCCAGAGCACGGAGGAAAAGGTGTTCCCTGGCTATGTGCTGGTGCGAATGGTGCTCGACGAAGACACCATGATGGCGGTGCGCAGCACCCCAAACGTGATCAATTTCGTGGGGGCAGAGGAGCGGCGTGCAACGGCCAAGGCCCGCGGCCACATCAAGCCTCGGCCGCTCAGCCGCACAGAAGTGGATCGCATCTTTAAGCGAGCCGCAGAAAAGAAGGCAGTCGTCAAGGTGGATCTCGCCGAAGGCGATCAGATCCTGGTTACGGCTGGTCCTTTCAAGGATTTCCAGGGTGAGGTGATCGAGGTTTCCGGCGAGCGCAACAAGCTCAAGGCCCTGCTCTCGATCTTTGGCCGGGAAACCCCGGTGGAGCTCGAGTTTTCCCAGATCAGCAAGCAGAGCTAGGTTTCGGCCCCGCTCAGCGGCCGTCTCCCTGCGGAGGGCGGCCGTTTCAGTTCACATCCCCGGCGATGGGGGTGATCCGCAGATTCGCCCCGTAGCCTTAGACGATGGCCAAGAAAGTCGTTGCCGTTATCAAGCTGGCCCTCCAAGCCGGCAAAGCCAACCCCGCGCCGCCGGTGGGCCCTGCCCTCGGTCAGCACGGCGTCAACATCATGGCGTTCTGCAAGGAGTACAACGCTCGGACGCAGGAGAAGGCTGGATATGTGATCCCGGTTGAAATTTCGGTCTTTGAAGACCGCAGCTTCACCTTCATCACCAAGACCCCTCCCGCTTCCGTGCTGATCTCCAAAGCAGCCGGTATCGAGAAGGGTGCCGCCACCTCTGCCAAGGGTTCGGTGGGTGCCATCAGCCGCGCCCAGCTCGAGGAGATCGCCAAAACCAAGCTGCCCGACCTCAACTGCACCAGCGTTGAATCGGCCATGCGCATCATCGAAGGCACCGCCCGCAACATGGGCGTCGCCGTTAACGATTAATTCCACCCCTTATTCGGGGGAGATCCAGGCAGCCTTGATCAGTTCATCTGCTCAACAGCCACGCCCTGAATCGCCCGTACCCCATCCCCACCATGCCGAAAATCTCCAAGCGCTTCTTAGCGCTCAGCGCCAAGGTCGAAGACCGCAGCTACAGCCCTCTAGAGGCCATTGAGCTGGTTCAGACCAACGCCAACGCCAAGTTTGACGAAACCCTGGAGGCCCACGTGCGCCTCGGGATCGACCCCAAGTACACCGACCAGCAGCTGCGCACCACCGTGGCCCTGCCCCACGGCACCGGCCAGGCCATCCGCATTGCCGTGATCGCCCGCGGTGAAGCCGTGGCCGCCGCCAAGGCTGCCGGCGCCGACCTCGCTGGTGACGACGATCTGGTGGATCAGATCGCCAAAGGCGAGATGAACTTCGACCTGCTGATCGCCACCCCGGACATGATGCCCAAGGTGGCCAAGCTTGGCCGGGTGCTCGGTCCCCGCGGCCTGATGCCCAACCCCAAGGCAGGCACCGTCACCACCGATCTGGCTGGCGCCATCAACGAGTTCAAGGCCGGCAAACTTGAGTTTCGCGCCGACCGCAGTGGCATCGTGCACGTGCGCTTTGGCAAGGCCAGCTTCACTGCCGCCAACTTGCTCGAGAACCTCAAGGCCCTGCAGGAGACCATCGATCGCAACAAGCCCAGCGGTGCCAAAGGCCGCTATTGGAGGAGCCTCTATGTGACCTCCACCATGGGCCCTTCGGTGGAAGTCGACTTCTCGGCCCTGCAGGACCTCAAGCAGGAAGGCTGAGTCGCCGCTCCAGCTGCTTGAACAGCAGCGAGGCCGTGGTGGTCATCACTAGATACACCAAGGCCACCGCTAGGTAAACCTCAAACGCCCGGTAGCTGGTGGCCACCACCAGCTGCCCTTGGCGGAAAAGTTCGTCGAAGCCGATCACCGCCGCCAGGCTGGTGTCCTTAATCAGCGTGATGAACTCATTGGCTAAGGAGGGCAGCACCCGCTGCAGGGCCTGGGGCAGGATTATCAGCTGCAGCGCCGTTAGGGGCTTGAGCCCCAGGGCCCTTGAGGCCTCCCATTGGCCTCGGTCAATGGAAATAATTCCTGCTCGTAGGGTTTCGGCTAGGTAGGCAGCGCCGTTTAGCCCTAGGGCGAGCACGGCTGCGGCGAAGCGATCTAGTTGCAGCTCTACTCCCAGTTGGCGAGCTAGGGCAGGCACGCCGAAGTAGATCACGAACAGCTGCACCAAAATTGGCGTGCCGCGAAAGAAGTCGACGTAGATGCGGCAGCAGCGCTGTATCACTGGGTTGGCACCCAGTAGCCCTGCAGCTACTAGGCCGGCGCCGATTAGGCCTAGGCAGAAGGAGCAGAGGGTCAGCGCCAGGGTCACGCCCGCACCGCGGATCAAATTGCGCAGCAACTGCACCCCGTCAAGTCCGGCGCTATCCCTGCGGCTATCGAGAGCAGGGGCTCGCTGGGGCAGAGCTGGCGGGCTCTGCCCAAACCACCGCTCATAGATACGGGCGTAGCTGCCATCGGCCAGTACCTGGCCCAGCCCCTTGTTTACTGCTTCGCGCAGGCCAGAGCCCTTGGGGAAGGCGATGCCGTAGAAGTCGCTGGTGAGGGGCTTGCCGGCGATCTCGATGCCATCGAGGCCAGCGGTTTCGATCGCATACAAGGTGGCAGGAAGGTCATTTACGTAGGCCTCCACGTGGCCGTTTAGGAGCTCCTGCAGGGCGAGAGGACCTGAATCAAAGGTGCTCAGCTTGGCTCCGGGCACGGCTGCCATGGCCTTTGCGCCGGTGGAACCGATCTGAACGGCGATCGTGCGTCCTTCTAGATCCTTGAGGTTGGCGATGCCCCGGGTGCCTCCCCGCACAACTATGCCCAAGCCAGCGGCAAAATAAGGGCGCGAAAAGTCGACGGTTTCTGCCCGCTCGGCGGTGATCGTCATGGCGCTGATCGCCAGGTCGAGGTTGCCCGCTTGCAGGGCAGGTATCAGGCCATCGAAGGGCAGAGCTGTGAGCTTGAGCCGCTGGCCAGTGCGCTTGGCGATCGCTTCGATCAGCTCGATATCGAAGCCCCGCAGCTCGCCGCTGGCCCCATCAGTCATGCCGAAGGGGGCATAGGTGGGATCGGTGCCTACGGTCCAGGCGGGGGTCGCTCGGGCTGGAATCGCCAGGCTTACCACCAAGGCCAGCACCAAGGCCATCACCATGCTGAGCAACATGGTGCCGCGGCGGCGAGAGGCAGGCATGGCTGAGCTCAGGTATGGGCAGTGTGTAGTGTGGACCTCTGGCTTTGTCCAGAAGGGCACGCGCCCTACCCCAGACAGCAGGTGGATTTCGGTCCATAAGCCCTGCCGAGGTGATCGCGACAGGTTTGGCACCAGGAAGGATTCGTCCGGAAGGGTTGTGGAGCGTGCAGCGGCCTCGAGTTGACCTTCCCCTTGGGAAAGTCAACGTCCCGGGCCGCGTTCCCGGCTTGTTCCCCTGATCCGTTCCTTTCCTATGGGCCGCACGCTGGAGAGCAAGCAACAGATCGTCGATGAGCTCAAGGTGCTCCTCGGCGAGGCCGAAATGGCGCTTGTCCTTGATTTCAAGGGCTTGTCCATCAAGGAGATGTCTGATCTGCGGATTCGTTTGCAGGCCAGCAAGGGGGTGTGCAAGGTGACCAAAAACACCTTGATGCGCCGCGCCATTGATGGAAATACCGCCTGGTCGAATCTCGATTCCCTACTCACCGGCACCAACGCCTTCGTCCTTGTTAAGGGCGATGTAGGCGGTGCGGTGAAGGCCGTGCAGTCCTTCCAGAAGGACACGAAGAAGTCTGAGGTGAAGGGTGGCCTTTTCGAAGGCAAACTCCTCTCCCAAAACGACATCAAGGCCATCGGGGATCTGCCCACCAAGGAGGTGCTCATGGCCCAGATCGCAGGTGCGATCAATGCCGTGGCTACCAAGCTGGCCGTGGGTATCAACGAGGTTCCGTCCGGTCTTGCCCGGGCGCTCAAACAGCACGCCGAAGGCGACAGCTGAGCTCCCCCGATCCGACTGTTCACAAACAGATCTGTTGCTGATTCTCAACCATGTCCGCTACAACCGACCAAATTCTCGAGTCACTGAAGACTCTTTCCCTGCTTGAAGCTTCCGAGCTCGTCAAGCAGATCGAAGAGGCTTTTGGTGTATCCGCCGCCGCTTCCGCGGGCGTCATGATGGCCGCAGCTCCCGCTGCTGCTGCTGAAGCCGCCGAGGAGCAGACCGAATTCGACGTCATGCTCGACAGCTTTGACGCCGCTGCCAAGATCAAGGTTCTCAAGGCCGTCCGCGAAGTCACCGGCCTCGGCCTGGGCGAAGCCAAGGCTCTGGTGGAAAGCGCTCCCTGCGCCATCAAGGAAGGCATCGCCAAAGGCGAAGCCGAATCCATCAAAAAAGCTGTGGAAGAAGTCGGCGGCAAGGTTTCGATTAAGTGATCGATTGGGCCCTTTGAGGCCCTATCACCTTCCTACCAACGTCTTTCGTTGCCATCAGACCGGCCCCACCAGGGCCGGTTTTTTGATGCAGTAACTAATAAAAAGGAGGGACCAACAAAACGATGTGACCAATAAAAAAGCCCCGCCAAAGGCAGGGCTCTGAGTTGGAACGATTCTGGGAGTCTGTCCTCGTTTCGACCCCGGAAGAGCGTTCCCACTCCTCACACCCCAGAAACTTAATGGCAGGCTTTGGGATCGGCTAGCTGGACTGGGACTCTCCGGCAACTGGCACCCGGGCATCAATCGCGGAAGGGAATTACTGGCAAGCGAATCGGGCCCTGGCCCATGCCCTGGGCCAGCAGGCTCGGGGGGGCAACAGGCGGCCGCAGGCCGAGCTGGGCTCCAGGCCTGGCTGGGGGTTGGGAGCTGCCGCTGGCTGCGGCTAGTAGCTTGGGCAGGGGTGCGGCGTTGGCGAAGTACAGGTGATTGAGGGTCTGCTCGCCAAAGGTGCGGCGTTGCAGGTCCCAGCCTGATTCGAGTTTCAGGGCTACAAACCCGTCTCGATCCCGCAGGGGCACCTGGGCGCGGGCAACGACCAGGGTGGTGGGATCGCTGGGGGTGCTGGCCTGCAGTTGCAGTTCGTTGCCGCTCTGGCGCAGCTGCAGCCGGTAGCGACTGGCCAGATCCTGATCGCCGATGCGCAGGGAGTAGCCGTTGCTGTCGAGATAGCGGCTGCAGATGCCGGTGAAGTTGAAGCGGTTGAGGGCCGGGTCGATCAGGCCGTCGGGGCGCTCCTGCCAGCAGCGGGGTTGGGGTTGGATCTGCTCAAGCACCAGCAGGTTCCAGTCGCTGCGCCCCAGGGGCCGCGCCAGCACGGCGAAGCTGCTCGCATCGAGCGGCCGGCTATTGAACAGGTTGGCGGCCTCTGCCCAGGGGGTGAGGGCGGCCAGGGCCGCACCTGCCAGCAGGGCGTTTCGCCAGGGACGGTAGGTTCGGCGCTCTGCCTGGCTCCTGGTCAGGCCCGGTTTGGATGGGTCCATGGCGGGGCGCAGCAAGGGGCAGATGGGTTCTCTAGCGAATTTTCGGGGGTTGTCCAGTGGCGGCTAAGCCGGTGAAAGTGGTGGCTGCGGCCTGTGATGGTGCTTGCAGTGGCAATCCGGGCCCAGGCGGCTGGGGGGCCTTGCTGCGCTTCGAGGATGGCACGGTGCATGAGATGGGCGGCGCCGATCGGGCCACCACCAACAACCGCATGGAGCTCACCGCAGCCCTGGCCCTGTTGGAGGCCATCAAGGAGCTGCCCCGTCCGGACCAGCTCAGCATTCGCACCGACAGCCGCTACCTGATCGATGGTTTCAGCAAGTGGATCCAGGGCTGGAAGCGCAAGGGCTGGCGCACGGCCTCCGGCGGGGCGGTGCTCAATCGGGATCTATGGGAGCAGCTGGACCAGGCCCGGCTTGAAGGGGTGTCCCTGGTGCACGTCAAGGGTCACAGCGGTGATCCAGACAACGACCGCTGTGATGCCATCGCCGTGGCCTTTTCCAAGGGTCAGATGCCGGCCATGGCGGCTGGCGAGGTGATCGCCACTGCCCGGATCGAAGCCGATGTTCCTGCCGACGTCCCTGCTGATGGTCCCAGCACTAAAAACGCCTCCCCTGGACCAGCGATTGCCGACCCGGCCCCTGCTGGCCTGCAGCAGCTGCTGAGCCGCCTTGAGCTAGCCGATCGCTTCGCTGGCCAGGGCTACGGTCTCAGCTTGGTGGAGCTGGCCCAGCTGGTGGAGCAGCCCTTGCAGCAACTGGAGCGCCGCAGTGGCCCCTGGCGCTGGCGCGACTGGCAGGTGTTGCCCCTGGCTGGAGGGCGCTGGCGTTTGCAACGGGACGAGGGAGGATTGGACGCGCGGGAGTAGGCGGCGGCTGATGGTGGATTCAGGCTCATCGAGCAGGGCTGGCACCAGCACGGTTCGCACCAGCACAGATGCTTTGTATGGGCGGCTGGTGGGTCCGCTGCTGGGCCGCGATGACGGCGCTGACGCCGAGCAGCTCAGCCAGCTCACCCTTACGGCCCTGGCCCAGGCCTCTTTGCGGCGCCAGTGGCCCTTGGTGAGTGGCGCCCTGGCGGGCTTGGCCGCTGAGCTGCAGCGCCCCGATCCCCGGCTGGAGCAAACCCTGTTTGGCTGCCGCTTCTCTAACCCGGTGGGCCTGGCGGCAGGATTTGACAAAAACGGTGTAGCAGCAGGGATCTGGCATTTGTTTGGTTTTGGCTTCGCCGAGCTGGGCACGGTCACCTGGCACGGCCAGCCGGGCAATCCCAAGCCACGGCTGTTTCGTTTGGCTGCCGAGCGGGCGGCGCTCAACCGCATGGGCTTCAACAACGGCGGCGCCCAGGTGCTGCGCCGCACCCTGGAGCGCCAGCAGCTGCCGGCACCGGGCCAGCGCCCGGCAGTGCTGGGCATCAACCTGGGCAAATCCAAGATCACCTCCCTGGAGCTGGCCCCCGACGACTACGCCTCCTCCCTGGAGCTACTCGCCCCCCTAGCCGACTATGCGGTGATCAATGTGAGCTCGCCCAACACGCCGGGCCTGCGGGAGCTGCAGGAGGAAACCCTGTTGCGGCGCCTGGTGGAGCGGCTGCGGCGCTTGCCGGCCTGCCCGCCGCTGCTGGTGAAGATCGCGCCGGATCTGGAAGACGACGCCATTGATGCCATCGCCCGCATGGCCTACGAGGAGGGGCTGGCCGGCGTAATCGCCGTGAACACCAGCCTGCATCGCCTTGGCCTGGAGCAGCGGCGCCTGGTGCAGACGGGTCGCACCCTGGCCGAGGAGGCCGGCGGTCTCAGCGGAGTGCCCCTACGGGGCAGGGCCCTGGAAGTGCTGCGGCGGCTGCGGGCTACGGCGGGTCCAGCCTTGCCCCTGATTGGCGTAGGCGGGATCGATTCGGCCGAGAGCGCTTGGGAGCGGATCACCGCGGGGGCGTCGTTGGTGCAGCTCTATACCGGCTGGATCTATGGCGGGCCGGCGCTGGTGCCGCAGATTTTGGAAGGTCTGGCGTCCCAGCTGGATCGCCATGGCCTCAGCCATATCAGCGCAGCCGTGGGCACGGGTCTGGCCTGGCGCTGAAAGTTCGGTAAGTTGCTATAGAGAAAGGATTTACACCTTGGTACTGGCGGGACTCCAAAACACCTGGCGCCCCCTCCGTGCCCAGCTATTTCCCAAATTGGTGATGGTGGATTTGTCCGAGCAGTTGGTGCTTGGCCAGTCCGTTAAACGGGGCCAGCCAGTTGAGCCAGCTTGGTCGGCGCCGATACCGGCGCGCACCTGCCGTAATGGGGTGCCCCAGCTCGTGGATGCCGTGGGCGATTTCATCGGTGATCTGCTGCTCGAGCACGGTGGGATTGATTCCCAGCTCGTGGTGTCCCTGCCCCGCCAGGCGGCCCATTGGCGGGTGGTCGAATGGGCTAGCGCGCAGCAACCCGTGGATTCAATCGATGAGCTACGCGATCTGAACCCGGATCTGCGGCTGCCGTTTGCGTTGGATGACGCTTACGTCGATGTGCAGCCCCTACCTGGAAATACTTCCAGCTCCCTGGTGGTGGCCGCAGATCGCTCGGTGGTGGAGGCCTGGGTGGAGGTGTTTGCGATAGCTGGCGGCACCCTGCAACATCTGCTGCCGGCTCAGGTGTGCTTGATGGGAGCGCTCAGCGATGAGCTAGAAGCCACTCCAGCTTCCACCCTGCTAGCCCTTTTGCAGCAGCTCGACCAGCAGACCGTTCTAACCATCTGGCGCCAGGGTGTTCCTGAATTTGAGCGGCTACTGCCTGGGACTATGCCGGAGTTGTTACCGGCCCTGCAGCAGAGCCTGGATTTTTATTGCAGCCACCATGCACCCAAAGCACCCGTGAGGCTGCTGCTCGCCGAATCAATGCCGGATCTGGAAGGATTGCAACAGGCCCTAGGCCTGGAGGCCGAGCTGCTCGAGCGTGACGGCTTTGGATCCCTTGCGCTGCAAGGACTTGCCGGCCTGGAGTTGGCCCAATGAGCTCCACACCGATGGCCTCCCAGTTTGATCTGCTGCGTGAAAAACGCCAGGAGCTGAATCTGCCCGAGCCAGCTGAGGCCTCTATCCAGGGGCGCCGCTGGCTTGTCCAGGGTGTGGTGATCGGTGCTGCACTGGTTGGCGTCTCCCTTGGCGTGGCGGTATTGGTGTTTTTGAGAGCCTTGATGGTGAGCTCGGCTATCGAAGGCCTAGGCAGCGTGGAAGCGGAGGTGCAGTTGTTTGAAACCCAGCTGAACGCCAGTAGAGCCAAGCTCAATGGGGTGACAAAGGCCAATCAGGATTTGGTTAAGGGCTTGCTGTCAGTGAGATCCGGTTCAGCAGTGCTGCGGGATCTGCAAATGAGGGTGCCTGAGGGAATCCAGCTCACTAGTGCTGCTGAAGAAGGCACTGGTTATCGGCTTAAGGGGCTATCGCGTGATCCCCAGGCTTTTGCCCGTATCAACGCGCTGCAGCTGCAGCTGAAGCGTTCGCCCTTGCTTGATCCAAATTCAATCACCATGGTGAAGGCCTCCCGTGAAGCGGGTGCAGCAAATACACCCCAAGCCCAAGCATTAGTGGCACCGGTCAGTTTTGAGATCCAGGTGAACTTCCGCCCACCGATTAGTCCGCTAGCGGAAAAACAGATCCTCACCCAGCTGGGCTCTGAAGGTTTGGTGCGGCGCCTCGATCTGCTTCAAAAGGAGGGCCTGCTCTGATGACTAATCTTCAAGATGTTGCTAATCCCAATGCCACCAAGTTGCAGCAGCGTTTGCTGTTGGGTGTGCCGATTGGCATTGCTGCGGTAGTTACTGCTTTGATTGTTGGCTTTGGGGTAGTGCCTCAGTGGTTGCGCCTTCAAGCCGACAGTGAACGCTTGGCCCAATTGGAGGAACTCAAGAGCCGCATCCCTCTGCTGAGAGCCCAGATTGCCAAAATTGCCGAGGCCAAGAGCGCGGCAGAGCGTAAGCAGCTGCAGGTGCTGCAATTAATCGAGGGCAGTGGCGAATTTGTCACCTTCCTGGCCCAGTTGGACGCGGAAGCTGCTCGCCAAGGAGTGCAGCTTGATCTCTATGAGCCGGTGGCAGCGCCAGCACCCGTGCCGGCGGTAGAAGCAAAGAAGGGTGAAACGGCTCCGCCCCCACCGCCAGCTTCTCCCATGGAAGCTGCTGGTTTGAAGGCTCAGAAGGTGTTGCTAACTGCTCGCGGTAGTTATCCAAGCCTGCTGGCATTTATGCGAGCTACCGAAAAGCTGAGTGTGCTTGTGAGCCAGAGCAATTTGTCTTTGGCTTTGGTAGATCCAGCTAAGGCCGGAGCTCAGGCTGCGCCTCCGGCGGGTTCTGCTGTTCTAGGTAGTGGCCCAGTGGCGGCGAAAACCGAGCTCAAATTGATGCTGACTTCTTATCAAACCACTGACGGCAAGATAGCTCCGCCAATTCCTAAAAAGTCCTAATTGACTCATTGGCTCCTGGCTTTTCAGAGATATTTTCGCTAAGATTAGATTTGAGTAGCATTGGTCCAGTTGGCAAGCCCTCTCCGGTCTCGATTGGCATCGGCTGCCTTGGCCACAGTGCTTCCCGTAATTGCCCTGGCTGAAGCGGCGGTTCAGGCCGCCCCTCGTACTCCTGGCGCTGGCACCAGCGTGACTGGATCGCCCAGTGCGAAAGCTGCCGAGGTGCCAGCTACCGGACCTTTGCAACTAAAGGTGCGCCGTCTCAGTGATTCGGTTGAATTGGTGATCGAAGGGGCTGGTCTGGCGCCGCAGCTGCAGCAATCCAGTGGTGCCAACGGCTGGCAGGGTTTGCTCACCACAGCCACCCCTTCGGGCCTACGGGTTGGACCCCAGCGGCTGTCTATGCCCGAACTTGGATTTCAGACCATCACCCTGGACGGATCCGGCAGTAGCTACCGAGTTGGTGTCACGCCCGTAGCGGGAGCCCCATTGGGCCGGCCTGTGGTGAGTGGGGATGGAGTCAACATGATCATCAGCTTCCCAGCCTCGGCCCAGGTGTCTCTTCCGGTAGCCCGTTTCAATGCTCGGCAGCCTGGCTATATCCCTCAGGCCACCTTTGCACCGCCGCTTCAGCCTCGGGCAGTGGCCCCCCCCCTCGGTGATATGGCCGTGGGATCGATGACACTGCGCAATCCTGGCTATTTAAATCTAAGTGGCCCCGCGGTCACCATGACCCTTAAGAATGCACCGGCCAAAGATGCCTTGATGGCTCTTGCCCAGGTGGGGGGGTATGGCTTTGCCTACGTAGCAGAAGCTGATGCAGCTAATCCCGCTGCTGGTGGGGTTGATGCAGGATCAACTCGAATATCTCTGGCATTCCGCGGTGAAAGTTATGGTCGTGCTTTCAATACAGCTTTGCTGGCAGCTGGTTTGCAAGGAAGGCGTGAAGGCAACATGATTCTTGCCGGTCCCAAAGCCTTATCCAAAACCTTTGGGCCCCAGTTGTCGAAGGTCTATCGCCTAAATCAGGTGGGCCCGAATGCGGCTGCTGATTACCTGGCTAATCTTGGGGCAACAGTTACCAAGACCAACACGATTACCACTTCGGTAACCCAGGGTGTTGCCCAGGGTGAAGCTGTCTCTTCAGGCGCCAACTCTCAAACGACACAGTCAAGCTCAATTACTAATGTGGAAGCCTATGGAGCTTCCAGCGGCCCCTTGCTTGGCCTCAGGGCTACAACCGATACTCGCTTAGGCACGATTACCCTTGTTGGCGATCCTGTTATCGTTTCAGTCGCAGAACAGTATCTCAAGCAGCTAGATCTTCGTCAGCGGCAGGTTGCCTTGAGCGTGCGAATTCTTGATGTCAACCTCGACAATGTATCCGAAATTGATAATTCATTTGCCTTTAAGTGGGGCAATAACTTTATTGTTAACGATAGTGGGCAGCTTTTAGGGGCTTTTGGTCAGAACTTGCCTCCTGGAGAAGGTGCATTTGATCGGCAAAGTTCTGGGCCTCTTGAGTCTATTGATCGAAGCTCGTCTTCTCAGTCCACTTCGTCACTCGTAGTTGATAGGTCTAGAGACTTGTCGCTCACTCGATCTCAGTTGAGAGATATTAACAGCGAGCTTCAGTCTGCTACAGGATTTAAGCTTACCGAGGCTGGGGAGCGTCTAGTTGTTGTGCCTGTTGATAGCAGTAGTGAAACGCTGTCAGACAGTACAAAGCGATCAATAGAACGTATTTTGTCTCGCAATACAGGTAGAAGTGTCTCTACTTCCAGGTCGTCTGGAAATGTTTTCGACAGGTCTGTTTCGGGAACTGTGCGTCCCAATCCGGGATCTCTTTATTCTGATAATACATTTTTTGACTTTGTGCGAGCACAGATAGTTTCAGGTTCTACCAAGTTGCTTGCTAGTCCCACCTTAATTCTCCAGGAAAATCCTTCACTGTTGAGAGAGGGGTCCGAGGCAGCGGCTTCTAGCGGATCTTCTCAAGCTGCTAGTCAAGGCATCACTAACATTGGATTAGATAGCGCTATTGGTAGAAGGCGTGCCAATGAAGGAGTTGTTCGTGTTGGTACTAATGTGGTTACGGGTTACGAGACGGAGACGCCATCCCAGGGCGGTAATGTTGTATGTACCCCGGAGTTGTCTACTGCTGGGCTTGTTTTAGGTGCCAGGGTAGAGAAAATCGATGACAACGGATTTGTCACTTTCGTTTTGTCTCCAAGCGTTTCAGCAGTTACTAATCAAGAGGTTGCTCCCCAGGGCTGCGGATCAAATCTAAATATCCTTAGTATTCGTAGTCTTGATACAGGAGCTTTGCGCGTCCGCGACGGTCAAACACTTATTATGACTGGTGTTATTTCTGAATTCGATAGAACTGAGGTTAGCAAGTGGCCCATCCTTGGCGACATGCCTTTGATCGGTCAATTCTTTAGGTCAAGTTCGGGGCGTAAAGAAAAGCGTGAACTCGTGATCATGGTGTCGCCGCGAATAGTTAACGATGATCAAGGTGGAGTCTATGGCTATGGCTATCAGCCCGGAACTGCTGCTGGGCGTGAATTCTTCGGGGCAATGAATGGCCCGGGCGGCAATTAATCTTGGCTAACATTATTGTTTTCGGTTCGGATCGTTAGGGCTGATGTCTTTGCAGCCACCTGACCAGTCTGATGGTGCGTCTTTAGGGCCGCTGCCAGCTGATGAACAGGCCATCCGGCTGGAAGTCTTGGAAGCGCAAGTTGCAGAGGCACAAGCTGAGCTTGAGGAGTATCAGCGCCTGCTGAACGAGCTTCCAGAGATTTATGAAGGCAAGTTTCGTCAGAAGTTGCGCTCTGTTGCCCAGGAAATTCGCCAGCTGCTTGATGAGCGCAAGGCCCTTCAGCAGCAGGTAGGCCATGCCTTGGTAGAGACCAAGCAGCCGAAATTGTTGCCGGCCTCAGGGGCAGCGTCTGAATTTTCGGATCACCCCAAATCCCAAATTTGGACCAGGTTGCAAATCCCCCGTTTCAAGCGCTTGCCCATGCTGCGGCTGATGGGTGTTAGTGCAGCAGCCGCGTTGGGGCTTTTTGGTGCGGCACTAGTGATTCCCAGCCTTTTCAGCAGCCGCTCACTCGCGCCTCGGGGTGGGGCCTCGACTCGCTCCCCTCAGGCACCTCCAGTGCCAAGCGTGTCTACCACGATTCAGTTGCAGGCTCGAGGTGGTGAGAGCTGGGTATTAGTGGAAGATCTCAAGGGGCGCCAAGTCTTTGATGCAATACTGCAGCCAGGAGCGCCAAAGCGGTTACCGCTGGCTCAGGGGTTGCGGCTGCGCTCCGGTCGCGCCGATCTGCTTTTCGTTGCTGTTGGAGATGCGGCGCCTAAGCCCCTCGGCGACGTTGGCGATCTCGATTGGGTGGAGATTCGCCCCTGAAGCTCAGATTCAGAATCCCACCCCCATGCCCATGCCTGCTGCCTTGATCGCTAGTGGCGCCAGTGCTCCGAAGGTTGAGATCAGGCCATTCAGCACCTGGCTGCCGAAGCCATTTCCGCTTCCCTGCTGATCGCCTTGGCCCATCTGCTTTACGGCTGCCCGCAGCTGTTGGGCCTGGCTGGTGTCACCGCCCTGTTCATACAGGTTGGCGGCGTAGTTGAAGTCCTTGGCCGCCATTTCAACCTGTCCCTGTTGCCCCCTCGTGATCCCTCGGGCTACCCAGGTGATTGCAGCGGCTGGTTCGCGCCGAATGGCGGCATTGAAATAACCCTCCGCTTCGCTATGGCGTCCCTGCATCGAAGCCTCCACCCCGGCGTTATGGAGTTCCACAAAGCTCAGCTGCTCTTGATTCACTCCCTTTGCCTGTTGCCAGTGGCTTCGCGACAGGGCTCCTGGATCTAGCAGGGCTCCACTCAGATCGGCCTGGCGTAAATCGGTGCCACTTATTCGTGCTCCGCGCAGATCGGCGCCCCGCAGCGAGGCACCCGTAAGGCTGGTGAAACTAAGGTCTGCGCCGTTAAGGCGCGCCCCATCTAGCTTTGCTTGGCCAAGATTGGCTCGCTGCAACTGGGCGCCCCTAAGGTCCGCATCACGCAGGTTGGCGTGAACTAGATCTGAATCCTGCAGCTTGCAATTACGGCAGCTACGGCTATCCAGCAGCTTGATCAAGTCTTCTCCCGAGGCATGGGCCGCAGGGCTGGTTAGGCAAGCCGTCAGGCAAGCAACTGCCAGAAGTTGATATCTCAGCTTTGAACCGTTCATCACAACTACCCCCAAGCCTTGCTGCCTTATAGCGCCTTCAGCCGGCGCTTCCCAAGCTCTTTGCGCAACTTGTGCCACCGAGCCTCGGCCTGGCGGCGTTGCGGCCCAGTGAGTGGGGCAAAGAGCAATTGGTTGTAGCTGGCTACCAGTTCCGTTAGGAGTTCAGAGTGGCCGTAGTGCGCCTCGCGGGCTCTCAGGGCGAGGGATTCGAGAGTTTCGCCCGGTTGCAGCTGCAGGCCTTGTTGCTCCAGCAGCTGCAGCACCCGGTTGAGTTGTCGCCTTCGCCCTTGGGGCTTGCCTGGCTGTTGCAGCCACTGCAGCCAGGCCAGCGCCAGAGCCAGCAAGCCAGCCACCGCCCCAAGCACAACGGCGCCCAGCCACTGGCGTTGGTCGCCAAATAGCCGTTGCAGCAATGCTTCCTGGCCGGCCTGATCGAAGCCCAGCCACCAGCGGCTCCAGGCCAGGTCCAGGCCCCACCACTGCCACTGCAGCCATTGCAGCCAGGAGCTAATGGGGTTGGTGCTGTCGCCTGCTTCGCTGCCTTCAGCGCGGCTAGCTGGCGCCGTTGTCCAAGCGCTTGGGTCAATGCGATGCCAACCCTGGCCCGCCAGCCACACCTCGCTCCAGGCGTGGGCATTGCTGTGGCGCAGGTCGAGGTAGGGCGCTCCGCTGAGCGGCCGCACCCAGGTGCCGCCCAGATAGCCGCTCACCACCCGAGCCGGCACCCCCGCGGCGCGCATCAGGGCCGTGAAGGCGCTGGCGTAGTGGCCGCAGAAGCCTTCGCGCCTTTCAAATAGAAATACATCGAGCCCGCGCTGGGCCGGCAGGGTACCAGGGCTGCGGCTGTAGCGGAAATCCTGCTGCGTAAACCACTGCTTGGCAGCGGCTAGCCGTTGCTCGGGCGTTGCCAGATCTCGCCAGCTGGCCCCAAGCGCCTCCAGCTGGGGATTGCTGCCGGCGGGTAGCTCCAGATCCGCTGGGCTCGGCTGCCGTTGCTGCCACGGCTGGGGGCTGCCCGTGTCCCTCACCAAATAGGCCTGGCGCTCCCGACTGGCTTGGAGGGGCTGGAGTTCGCCGCTGCGATTCACCCGCAATTGGTTGGGGTTGGCCCGGCCGCTGCCATCCCAGGGCAAGGCGTTCACCGGGCTGGGTTCCACCAGCCACACCTGGCTGCTGGTGTTGCTCTCTGGGTTGCTATCGGCTGCGGTTGGCTCGGTTCGGCGGTTGCTTGGCAGCTCGCGCTGCTTCCAGCGCTGCCCGTCGAACTGCTCGTGCACGATCACGCGCCAATAGCGCTCAGCCGGCTCGGGCAGCTGGCCGCTGCTGAAGCTCACCCGCGCTGCCGGGCCCGTGTTGTCGGCGAGGTTCGAGATGCTGCCTGGGTCGAGTTCGCTGTTCAAGCCGGTTACGGCGCTGGCGCCAGCACCCCGCAGGTTTGGCGTTTGCCAAATCGGCTCGATTCGCGGCACCAGTAGAAACAGCACCAGGGCCACCGGCAGGGCCGCCAGCAACACCGCCAGGCTGCGGCGCAATACCGCGCGCCAGCTCAGCCCGCTCCCTACCTCCAGGGCCAGCAGCCCCGCCAGACCCAGGGCTGTGGCCAGCAGTTGCAGCAGGCTGGGCAGCAGCTCCCCTTGCTGGGCACCTTGCACACCGCCGCCAATCAAGGTGAGCAAGCTCACCAGTCGCCGCTCCGGCAGGCTGCGGGCCTCGGCCAGTTTCAGGCCAGCCAGCAGTAGCAGCCCCGCCGAAAGCCAGCTGAGAGCTGAGCTGTAATCCAGACCCGCCAAACCCGCCGCCAGGGCCCCCAGCCCCAGAATCTGCAGCCAGCGGGCGCTAACACTCATGACGCTGCGCCAGGTGCAAGGGCCAGGGCCAGTAGGCAGCGGTCCCGGTGTTCGGGGCCCGTGCTTGGGGCCAGTTGGGTGCTGCCCAATGCCAGGCCGTAGGCCTCGCCCGCCTTGCTGCGGCGCCAGATTTCGGCGCTGAGGTGTTCCAGGGCCCGCTCCGGCGGCAGGCCCGGCGCTGGCGTCAGCAGCCCCACCGCAGGGGTGGCATCGGCGAAGGTTTTGGTTTGGCGGCCCCGGCCCTGGGCTAGCGATTTCCAGGCCAGTCGGGCTAGGCCGTCCTGGGGGCGGTGGGGGCGCAGGTCGTCCCAGTCGTCGCTGCCTGGGGCGAGCTGGCTAGCGCTAGTGGCGGCTGTGTCGCTGCTGGCGGGCCAGGGGGTTTCGGCCACCGGCCCCGGCCGCCTGGCTGGATAGATGGGCTGGGGCCGTGGCGGTTCCCACAGCGTCCAGCACACAAAAAGTCCGAGGGGCGCGGTGGTTTGCAGCCGCAGTCGCCCCGGGGTTTGCAACCCCCGTCGCCCCGCGCGCCAAGGCACCGAGAGCACCGATTCGCCAGCTGCCAGCGGCTGGGGTCTTCCCGCGCTGCCGGCCAGCCCCAGCTGGATCGCATCGCGCTGGCAGCGGCTGCGGCAGAGCAGCGGATAGGCGACCATTTCGCCGGCGAAGCCACCGCTGGGGGCCAGGGCTTCAAGTTCGAGGCCTTGCAGGTTGAACTGGGTGAGGTGCAGGGCCAGCAGCCATAGCCCCAGCATCAAAAAGCTCAGCAGCAGCGGGCCATTGCGCTGGCTCTGGATCGCCACGAGCAGCAGCAGGCCGCCGCCCGCCAGCCAGAGCAAGCCGAAGCGGGTCGGCAGGATGTAGAGGCTGCGCAGCCCCAGCCTTAGCCGCTCGCCTCGGTGCGGTTTGATCAGTTGCTCGGCCCTAGCGAAGACCATCCACCCCCGCCAGCAGCGTCGCCGCATCGCCGACCAACCTGTGTTCAGCCACAGCTGGCAGCACCGCCTGCACGTCGGCGGGGGTGACGTGGTCCCGCCCCTCCAGCAGCGACCAGGCCCGGGCGGCGGCCACCAGCCCCTGGCAGGCTCGCGGTGACAGCCCGGTGCCGGCTTGGTCTGCTCGCCGGCTGAAAGCGGCCAGGTCGAGTACGTAGTCGAGTAGGGCGCTTGAGCAGTGCTGGGCGGTGGCTCGCCGCTGCAGCTCTAGTAGGCCTGCGCCATCTAGCAGGGGCTCCAGGCTGGCTGGCGGCAGCGCCTGGCCGCTGAGCAGATCACGCTCGGCCCGTCGATCCGGATAACCGAGGCTCAGCCTCATCAAGAAGCGATCCAGCTGGGATTCCGGCAGGGGTGCGGTGCCCACCTGGTCGAGACCGTTCTGGGTGGCGATCACCAGGAAGGGCTCGGGCAGCGGGTGACTCACCCCATCGACGCTCACCCGACCAGCTGCCATCGCCTCCAGCAGGGCGCTCTGGGTGCGGGGGCTGGCGCGGTTGATCTCATCGGCCAGCAGCACCTGGCTGAATAGGGGGCCGGGCTGGAAGTGGAAGCTGGCGCTGCTGGCATCAAAGACGTTGATGCCCGTGAGATCGGCTGGCAGGAGGTCGCTTGTGAAGCTCACCCGCTTGAAGTCGAGGCCGAAGGCGCGGGCGAGGGCCTCGGCCAGGGTGGTTTTGCCCATGCCGGGCAGGTCTTCGATCAGCAGATGGCCGCGGGCCAGCAGGCAGGCCAGCGCCAGCCGCACCGCCTGGTCCTTGCCCAGTAACACCTGGCCAATGGCGCTGATCAGCGGTTGCAGCCTGGGGCTGGACACGGGGCTGGTGCGAAGAACACGATTGTGACGGCTGACCTCGACCGAGTGCTGAACCCCCCGTTTCGGGATGCTCCTTGGCCAGATGCCACCGGGTTTGAAGCCTTAGCATGAAACCCCAGAGTCGGACATGTTTAGGAGTCTGGTTGCCCCATGAGTATCGCCATATCAGCTATTACCAGCCAAAAATGGGCTGAAGATCTTAGGAGGTTTTCGGGTCATGATCGCGTTGTAAATTATTGGCTCGCCGATAGTGGCGAGAGGCAAAGCCTTGGAATGTCGGGCCGGGAAGTAAAATATATTCGCAAGGTTTTCGATCGCCTTGATCAAATCACGGGTTTGGATTTCGAGGAAAAAGATAGTCGCGCAAAATCAGATATCGATTTCTATTGTGTGGACAGCTTGAATGGCAATGCTATCGGTGTGGCGACCAGCAATAGGTCTTGGTATGACATTGAATGGGTAGATAGACTTGGCGGCGAGCTGGCTCGTATTGAGGCTTGGGTGATAGCTCATGAAATTGGCCATACACTTGGACTGGATCATCCGAACAGCAAGCCTTACGACCGTCGCTATGACACTATGGATACTATTATGTCTTATAATTATACTGGCTTTAGGGGATTTACTGATTCCGATGCCGCAGCGCTGCAATCTCTATGGTCTTGATTTAATTATTTTTGAGTTGCTCTGATGTCTTTGGCGCCATTTGATCGCCATGGTGGCAATTTGGCCGCAGTCGCCGCGCGGCTCGGTTGCCGGCCCTCCCAGTTGCTTGATGCCAGCGCCTCTCTGGTTCCTTTCGGGCCGCCTTGGTTTGTGCGGTGCTCCTTGCTATGGGCCGGGCTGTCCGCGCCGCTACGGGCTTATCCCGACCGCGCCTATGCACGTTTGTGCCGCGGCCTGGCCCGGCTGCATGGCCTGCAGCCCGATTGGCTGTTGCCGGGTAACGGCGCAGCTGAGCTGTTCACTTGGGCGGGCCGGGATGCGGCGGCGTCAGGGGTAAGTGTGTTGGCCCAACCGGGCTTTGCCGACTATCCGCGGGCCCTGGCCTGCTGGGATGGGGCCTGGCTCCCCCAGCCGCTGCCGATGCAGGTGGATTGGTCTGCGGGAGTTGGTGCCGCTCAGGCCTACCCGGCCCCGCCGGCGGGCGAGGTGCTTTGGCTCACCAATCCCCAAAACCCCACTGGAGCACTCTGGACTCGCGCCTCCCTGGAGCCCCTGCTACAGCGCTTTGCCCTGGTGATCGCCGATGAGGCTTTCCTGCCGCTGGTGCCGGGTGGCGAGGCCCAGAGCCTGATCCCGCTGCTGCCTATGCACCCAAACCTGGTGGTGATCCGCAGCCTCACCAAGCTTTATGGCATAGCGGGCCTGCGCCTTGGCTATGCCCTTGGCCACCCCGAGCGCCTGGCCCAGTGGGCCTCCTGGCGCGATCCCTGGCCCGTGAATGGCCTGGCGGCCGCCGTAGGGGAGAGGCTGCTGGCTGATCCGGCGGCCTACCGGCGCTGGTGCGGCAGGGTGCAGCGCTGGACCGGCCGCGAGGGTGCCTGGCTGCAGCGTCAGCTGGCTCAGTTGCCTGGCATCACGCCCCTGCCTTCAGCCGCCAACTTCCTGTTGATCCGCGCTGAGCATTCGCTATTGCCGTTGTGCCAAGTCCTGGAGCAGCGCCATCACATCCTCTTGCGTGATTGCCGCTCTTTCGAGGGGCTAGGGGAAAACTGGCTGCGGATTGGCTATCAGAGCCACCGCAACAATCGCCGCATCCTGCGGGCCTTGTGGCAGGAATTAGGGCGCTTTAGTAGTGATAGCGCCCTTGCAGAAATTCGACCCGGCTGCTCTGAACCAAATACACGCAGCGATGTTCCTGGGTGATCCGCCGAGACCAGACGCCCGGCCCCAAGTATTTGAGCGGTTCGGCTTTGCCGATGCCCTCAAAAGGATCTTTCAAGATGGCTTGCATCAGCTCAATCAGCCGTTTAGCGGTGCGTGGCTCGTGGCGCACCCAATGCTGCAAGTCATCTAGAAACTCTGGGTGAATCACCGCCTGCCAGGAGGGGCCCATCAGCCTTGAAGGCTGCTGACAAGGTCCGTCAGGTTGATCGGGTCCAGGCTCTGCTCGCGGGCTCTGCTTAGGGCTGTGAGAAGACGCTCCGCATTCGCCGGTGAGCGCAGCAGATGGGCTGTTTCCAGTAGGCCGGCTAGTTCATCAGCAGCCACTAGGGCCACATCGCCGCCCTTGCGCCGCCGCACCATCACGACTTCTCGGTCTTGCACGGCACGGTCCATCAGGCCCTTCAAGCCTTCTCTGGCTTGGCTGTAAGTAGTTTCAATTGCCACTTCCTGTCCAGCTTTGTTGGACAACTTTAGGGTTTTCTCAGCATCGCCGCCACTCGCTGATCGGCATCGCGCACCGCCAGGTCGCCCATGGCTGTAGACATTTGCTTTAGGGGATCACAAGCAGCTGCTGCCCCCCGCAGGCGCGGGCCCAGCAGCCGCCAGAGGCTGCGCTCGAGGGCCGGCTCGCCGGGGCCGTGCTGCCACACGATCACGGCCGCCCCAAGTTCGGCGGCGGCGGCGGCGTTGACGTCCTGGTGGTGGTCGGCGGCGGCGGGGTAGGGCACCAGCACCGCCGGGGTGCCGCACACTGCCAGTTCACTTAAGGCGCCGGCGCCGCTGCGGCTGATCGCCAGGGCGGCGTGCTGCAGCAGGCCGGGGATCTCGTCGCTGAAGGGAAGCTCCACCACCCCTGCCGGCAGGGGCTGGCCTGCCTCGGGGTCGTTGCTGCCGGTGAGGTGCACCACCCGCACGCCTGCAGCCGTGAGCTTGGCAAGCAGGGGGCGCACCATCTGGTTGAGACCCACGGCTCCCTGGCTGCCGCCCATCACCAGCAGCAGGGGCCCGGAGCCTTTGGGAGCCCAGTCGGGCAGGGGGGCGGGCTCCAGAAAGGCTTGCCGCACCGGCGTTCCCGTCAGCACGGGGCGGCAGCGGGGCAGGCGGGCAGCGGCCTGGGGCAGGCCCACCGCCACCTGGCTGCAGAGGCGGCCCAGCAGGCGGGTCACCTTGCCGGGCACAGCGTTGCTCTCATGCAGCACCACCGGCACGCCGGCCCAGCGGGCCGCCAGGATTGCAGGCGCCGCGATGTAGCCGCCGCTGGTAAAGACCGCTGCGATGCGTTCGCGCCGGATCAACCGTCTCACCGATCGAACCGCCTGCAGCAGTTGCAGCAGGTTGAGCAGCTTGCGCAGGCCCCGGCCTTGCAGCCCCCCGGCCCGCACCGTGTGCAGTGGATAGCGGCTCGGCACCAGCTGACGTTCCAGTCGGTCTGGCACCCCCAGCCACGACACGCTCCAATCGGACGGCATGGCATCGGCCACTGCTAGGGCAGGGAATAGGTGGCCACCGGTGCCGCTGGCAGCAATTAGGAGCCTGGGCATGGGTGCTGGGGCTGGAGCGCGCCTAACTTAAAAGCGGTTTCCGCCCTTGCGATGCCGTCTGCTCTGATGTCGCCTCTCCAGCCCCCGAGTTCAGGCTTGGTCGTACGAAAGGTATGGACTTTCGCGGTGGCGAGCCTGGCGGCTCTGCTGGCCAGCGCGCCTTCTCTAGCTGCCGCTGCAGTGCCCACCTCAGCTCAGTTGCAGGCCCTGGAGGCAGCCCTTAACGGCAGCGGTGAGCTGTCGGCCGTGCTGGAGAGCGGTCCTGGCCTCGATGTGACCCTGGTGGAGTTGCGCCGACGCAGCCTGAAGCAGCAGTTTCCCGATGCCCGCTGGCAGCTCACCACAGGCAAGCCCCTGCGTGATGGCCGCAGCACCGTGCAGCTGCAGCTCTCCGGCAGCCGTCAGGAGGGCCCCACTCGCTACCGGCTCGAAGCCCAGCAGCAGCTGGTTCTCGGCAGCAGCGGTGGTCGCATCAATGCCCAGACCGTGATTCGCGAGCAAAGCTTGCTGCGTAGCGGTGAGGCCGAACTTCCCGTGAGCCTGTTGATTCCGGATGCGGTGCTCACGGGCCAGCGCTACGACGTGGATGTTCTTTTCGATGAACCTTTGGAGGGTGCCGTGGCTGCCGGTGGTCTGGTGGCGCTCACAGGCCAGCAGGTGAATGCTCTTGAGAGTCCCGAGTTGCAGCTGGGCGCCCTAGGCGGTGGCGGTCTGTTCAAGTCGGTTCAGGCACCCTTCACTCCCGGCGCCCAAACTTGGGCGATCCTGCTGGTGCACCCCAAAGGCATTGTTAGTGCCACTAAGCGGGTGCTGGTGGTGGCTGATAAGGCCCAGCTCAATCCTTGATACTCAATTCTTGACCGGTACAAGCCTCAGCGCAGGTCCTCTGGGGTCAAATAGCCCTTATTAGCGCGATCGAGGCGGCTGAAGTGTCGCTGGAGGTAGGCATTGGAGCGCACCTCATCACGCTCCAAGCGCCCATCGCCGTTGCTATCGAGCTGCCGAAACAGTTTGCCTAGCCGCTGTTGGTATTGCTGCAGTTCATCGGCTGCTTGGGCTGGTTGCTGGGCGAAACCGCTCAGGGTCACCAGCAGCGCGCCCGCAAGGGCACCCATCAAGGCGGCAGGGGAAATCCTCATCAACCCAAGTTATGCAGCCCGGCCAAGCGAACTGTTGCCAGTTTCGGGCCAAGCTGTGACCAGATCTTTCCAGCACGCCACCTTCATGGCCCAAGGGCAAAGCATCTGGGTTGTGGATGACGACCCCGAACTAAGGCGGATGGTGGGTACCTACCTGATGGACCAGGGATACGACGTGCGTTGCCTGGCCGATGGGGCTCAGTTGATGGCGCGGCTAGCGGGCCAGCGACCTGATCTGGTGGTGCTCGATTTGATGCTGCCTGGCGACGATGGCCTCACCCTGTTGCGGCGCCTGCGCGACGGCGGCGATGACCTGCCGGTGGTGATGCTCACTGCCAAGGGCGATGCCGTGGATCGGATCATCGGCCTGGAGCAGGGTGCTGACGACTATCTGGCCAAGCCGTTTCTGCCGCGGGAGCTCACGGCCCGTATCGAGGCCGTGCTGCGCCGCCGCGTCGCCCTGCCGGCCGGAACTCCCCTGGCTGAAGCAGAGATGCTGACGATTGGCGAGCAGGTGCTCGATCAGGCGGCCCGCACCCTGGAGCACGGTGGCAAGGTCACCTTGCTTACCTCCGGCGAATTCGCCCTACTTGCGGCCTTTGTGCAGCATCCGCATCGACCCCTATCGCGCGAGCGCCTGGTGGAACTGGCACGGGGGCCCGATTCAGTGACAGACAGCCGCAGCATGGATGTGCAGGTGTCGCGGCTACGCAAGTTGGTGGAGCCGGATCCCGCTCGTCCCCGCTATCTGCAGACGGTGTGGGGCTATGGCTATGTATTTGTGCCCGATGGTCAACCTCGCAGCCGTTAGGTATGGGCTGGTGGGGCTGGGGGTGGCCCTGCTCAGCACTCTGCAGTTGCAATTGCTGCTTGCGGAACGCTTACAACGCGATCGGATTACCCAGCAGGGACCAGAGGTTTTGTTTCAGCTGCGCCTGGCGGAGCTGGCGCTTGATCGCTTGCCGCCAGCCAGGTTGGCGCGCCTTAGCGGCCTACCCCTGCGCGTTGGAGCTAAACCGCCCAGGCGATCTGATCGGGCTCTGGAAGTTCAGGCGCAGCTGCTGCGCCAAGAGCTCTGCGCCAGCCTCAATCCGTGCCCTTCCGTGCTGCCGGCGTTGGCCCCCCAAAGGGGGGTGTGGGTTCAGTTGCTGTCACCCCTTGATCCGGTGTGGTTATTGGTGCCTATTCCCCCGGTGCGTCCTTGGCCTCCGGATCCCTGGTTGCTGCTGGTGGGCCTGGGGTTAGGGGGCAGTGTGGCTCTGCTGTTGTTCTTTCTGTTGGAAGTTCAGCGGCCGTTGCTGTTGCTACAGCAGGTTCTTGGCGGCGTAGGCCGCCGCGGTTGGCCTGACGTTCAGCAGGAGCAGGGCACGCTCGTTGTGAGACAACTCACCGCTCGTTTCAATGCCATGGTGCAGCGATTGCAGGCCGTCGAAGAAGAGAGGGCCGTGATGTTGGCTGGCATCGCCCACGACCTCAAGAGTCCACTTACCAGGTTGCGTTTTCGGATCAGCCTGTTGGACCTGGCCCAAGCTGATCTGCAGCAAGCTGATCTGCAGCAAGCAGTGGTTGACCTCGACTCCTTGGAGCGGATCACTGGCCAGTTCTTGTTATTTGCTGGCGGTGGCGACCAGGAAGTCGCTCTAGCTGTGCCCTTGGAGCAGCTATTGGCCGAGCAGGCGGCTGGCCTAGCGGCTTCTGAGCTCGAATTAGATTTAGAGCCGCTGCTGAGGGTGGTGCAGCCTGTTGCCCTTGCCCGTGCTGTGGCCAATTTGATCGCCAACGCTCGTAGCTATGGAGCTCCGCCTCTGCGCTTGCAACTGCGAGCTGCAGAGCCGGCAGGGGAAGGGTTTCGGATTGTGATTTGGGATTGCGGCCCCGGCATCCCCCCAGAGCGCTGGGATCAGGCGTTAATGCCATTTCAGCGTCTCGATGCCGCCCGGGGAGGCGGCGGTCACTGTGGCCTGGGCCTGGCGATCGCCGCCCGGGTTGCCCGCTCCCATGGCGGCCACCTGGAGCGGTTGGAAGCTGATGGTGATTCAGCTTGGCGGTTTGGAATTGCTCTCTATGGGCGCTCTCAAGAGGAGTCTTAAAACCAGTTCACGACTGGATTTAAGTAGTTCAGTCGGATTTGGTCACAGTTTTGCGGTGGTTCGGTTGCATTTCAGGGCAGCGGGCGCCGCACAGTGAAGGGGAACCAGCTCAGTAGCTGGGATTCATGACTGCCAATCGGAGCTTTCCCATGCGTGCATCACTTCTTCCACTGGCTTTAGCTGCTTTAGCCCTGCCGGTGCCAGCCCTTGCCTCTCCCAATACCTTTCAGCGTTACACATATGAGTCCTACGGGCCCCCTCCCCGTGCTTATACGCGCCAGCCTGTCTATGCACGCCAGCCCGTATATGTGCCTCAGCATGCTTACGCAGCCCAGCCTTTCTATGCCCAGCAGCCTCTCTATGCCCAGCAGCCTGTCTATGCTCCCCAGCCTGTTTATGCCCCGCGGCCCCGCTACGCCCCATCTCAGTTAGGTGTTTACGGCGGTTATCCAGTAGCTGCTTACCCAAGCAGCCCGGTGGTTCCTAGCAGGAGCTGTTCCATCGCTGCGCCAATTGTTGGAGCTGCCCTGGGGGGCACGATGGGCGGTGCTTTGGCCAACGGTTATCGCAACAGGCTCTGGGCGGTGCCAATGGGAGCCGCAGTTGGCGGGATCCTGGGGGGCACGATGTCGGGCTGCTGATCAGGCTGGTTGGCAGTGAAGACAGGATTTGAAATGCCTGGAATGTATTTATTACGAGGAGCTGAAAACTCTCCATGATTGATGTGTGAGCCATTCTTTGCTTAGCAAATGCCATGACCCCAAGACGTTTGACAACTTCCTTTGCGCCCTGCCTTCCTGGGTTGGCGGCTGCCCTCCTGCTCCTCTGCAGTGGCCCCCTATTGGCCCAAAGCCAGTCGGGCAGCCCGGCTGGGCAGCGCCCAAATCCTGAGCGGCGCGAGGCTTTGCAGCGCCAGCAGGCTGAGGCAATGAGCCGCCTTAGCGTCACCCGGAGACAGCAATATTTTGCTGACCGCCGCCAGCTTGAAAAGCGCATTTCCAGCCAGCGTTTAAGCCAGCTCAGCAAGGCAGAGGGCTGCTTTGTTAAGGCACGGGACTTGGCTGCTGTCCAAAGCTGTCAGCGCAGCCAGCATCAAGAGGTCAGGCAGCAGCGGCGCCAACAAATGGCTGAATTGGCGGAGCTGCAACGCCGCTATGGCCTGCCTGGCTCAATCAACAAAGCAGATTGAGCAGGCATCAAAAAAGGGGGCCGAAGCCCCCTTGTTCAGTTCAGATCAGCTCTGGATCAGGGCCATCCAGATCAGGCTTCATCTAGTGCTGACACGCCCGGCAGCACCTTGCCTTCCAGCAGCTCCAGGCTGGCGCCACCGCCGGTGGAGATGTGGGACATCTTCTCGGCTACGCCCACCTTTTCCACGGCTGCTACCGAGTCGCCACCGCCGATGATCGTGCAGCAGCCCTTGCCACTCAGGTCGGCCAGTGTGTGGGCGATGCCGTTGGTGCCGGCGGCAAACTTGTCGAACTCGAACACGCCCATGGGGCCGTTCCAGATCACGGTTTTGCAGTCGGCTAGGGCCTCCTGGAAGGCTTTGAGCGAGTCGGGGCCGATGTCCAGGCCCATCCAGCCATCGGGGATGGCATCGATCGACACGGTCTGGCTGTTGGCGTCGGGGGCGAAGTTGTCGGCCAGCACCACATCGGTGGGCAGCAGTAGCTGCACGCCCTTGGCGGCCGCCTTGGCCTCGAGCTCTTTGGCTAGCTCAAGCTTGTCCTCTTCCACCAGGCTCTTGCCCACCGCTAGGCCACGGGCTTTGTAGAAGGTGAAAATCATGCCGCCGCCGATCAGCACCTTGTCGCACTTGTCGATCAGGGCCTCGAGCACGCCGATTTTGGAGCTCACCTTGGAGCCGCCCACGATCGCCGCTAGGGGACGCTTGGGTTCGTCAATTGCGCCCTGCAGGTACTGGAGCTCCTTCTCCATCAGGTAGCCGGCCACGCTGGGGCTGAGCGCCTTGGTGACGCCTTCGGTGGAGGCATGGGCCCGGTGGGCGGCGCCAAAGGCGTCGTTCACATAAACATCGGCAAGGGCGGCCAGCTGGGCAGCGAAACCGGCGTCGTTCTTCTCTTCTTCAGCGAAGAAGCGCACGTTTTCGAGCAGCACCACATCGCCTGCGGCCATGGCAGCCACCTTGGCTTCGGCGTCGGGGCCGATGCAGCTGTCGGTTTTCACTACAGGCTTGCCGAGCAGCTCAGCCAGGCGGGCAGCCACGGGAGTGAGGCGCATGGCTTCGTTCACCTGGCCCTTGGGACGGCCGAAGTGGGCCGCCAGGATCACCTTGGCGCCCTTGCTGCTCAGGTCATTGATGGTGGGCAGGGCGGCCCGGATGCGGGTGTCGTCGGTGATGGCACCGGCGTCATCTAGCGGTACGTTGAAGTCGACCCGCACCAGCACGCGTTTGCCGCTGAGCTCATCGGCCGAAAGGCTGGCCAGGGATCGCTTCGCCATGGGTTATGGAATAACTGAATTGCCGGGGGAGATTAGCCCCCGCGGGCTCCGGCTTGCCCAGGCTTCGGATTCCCCCCTGCCATCCGCCCTGGCCGGACGACGGTGGGACCCCCAGACTGAACCCACGGGCCCGCATCTGCCCAGCCGCATTTCGCCCCATGTTTGACACCGTTCTCTTTCCCATTGACCAGAGCCGCCAGGCGATGGAAACGTCATCGGTGGCTTTGAAACTTGCCCAGCAGCACGCCAGCAAGCTGGTGTTGCTGTCGGTAGTGGAGCCCGAGCAGGACGACCCAGCGGCGGTCGCTGCCCTGCTGCAGCAAGCCCGCGCTCGCTTTGAAGAGGCTGGCGTCAGCTGCCAGGTGATCGAGCGGGAGGGCAAGCCCGCCTTTGTGATTGGCGATGTGGCAGATGAGATCAACGCTGACGTGATCGTGATGGGCACCCGCGGCATTGCGATCGAGAGTGATCAGCAGAGCACCGCCGCCCGGGTGATCCAGCTGGCTCCCTGTCCGGTGCTGGTGGTGCCCTGATGCCCCAGACGCTTCCGCTCAGCGTCAACGCTCCCGCTATTCAGTGGTACCCAGGCCACATCGCTAAGGCGGAGAAAGCTCTCAGCGCCAACCTGGCCAAGGTGGACCTCGTGATCGAGGTGCGCGATGCCCGCATACCGATGGCCACCTCCCACCCGCGGCTGCAGCGCTGGATCGGCAATAAGCAACACCTGCTGGTGCTCAACCGGGTCGACATGATCCCGCCGCCGGTGCGCCAGGCCTGGACCGCCTGGTTTCGAGCCCAGGAGCAGACCTGCTGGTGGTGTGACGCCAAGGCCGGCACCGGCGTGAAGCAGCTGCAGCAGGCGGCGATCCGGGCCGGCGTAGCCCTCAATGTTCGCCGGGCTGGGCGGGGCATGAAGCCACGGCCGGTGCGGGCGCTGATGCTGGGCTTCCCCAATGTGGGTAAATCGGCCCTGATCAACCGGCTGGTGCGTCAGAAAGTCGTAGACAGCGCCCGCCGTGCCGGTGTGACCCGCAGCCTCCGCTGGGTGCGGCTGGGCCAGGACCTCGACCTGCTCGACGCCCCCGGCGTGCTTCCTCCCCGCCTCGACGACCAGCAGGCAGCCCTGCGCCTGGCTCTCTGCGACGACATTGGCCAGGCGGCCTACGACAACGAGGCCGCCGCCCGGGCCTTCTTGCAGCTGCTCACCCTGCTTGAAGCCGAGCCAGCTGCTGGCGTGCCGGCTGGGCTGGTGGGCCAGCGCTACGGCATCCCCCTGGGTGTGCTGCCCGGCGGCGGTCCGGATGTGGAGGGCTGGCTGGTGACAGCTGCGGAGCGCCACACCAGCGGTGACAGCCTGCGCATGGCCACAAAACTCCTTGATGATTTTCGCTGCGCTCGCTTGGGTGCCATTGCGCTTGAGTTGCCGGCTCTGACGCCGCCATGAGCGAATTCGGCGAGGGCGAAGGCGAGCTGTTGACTCTCTCCTATCCCAAGCCGCTGCCGATGCGGTTGGATCGCTGGCTGGTGGCGCAGCGGCCGGAGCAGAGCCGCGCCCGGATCCAGAAGTTCATCGAGGCGGGTTATGTGCGGGTGAACGGCGTCACGGGGCGGGCCAAGACTCCCCTGCGCCAAGGCGACAGCGTGGCGCTGTGGATGCCGCCGCCCGAGCCCCTTCCTTACCTGCTGCCCCAGGCGATGCCCCTGGATGTGCTGTTTGAAGACGCCCACCTGATCGTGCTCAACAAGCCCGCCGGGCTCACGGTGCACCCGGCGCCCGGCAACAAGGACGGCACCTTGGTGAATGGCCTGTTGCACCACTGCCCAGATCTGCCCGGTATCGGCGGCGAGCTGCGGCCCGGCATCGTGCATCGGCTCGATAAGGACACCACGGGCTGCATCGTGGTGGCCAAGAGCCAGGAGGCCCTGGTGAAGCTGCAGGTGCAGATCCAGAAGCGCATCGCTTCCCGCCAGTACCTGGCGGTGGTGCACGGCCAGCCAGCTGGCGATTCCGGCACGATCGTCGGGGCGATCGGCCGCCATCCCGTCGACCGCAAGAAATATGCGGTGGTCCACGACGACTCGGGGCGTCATGCCTGCACCCATTGGCGCCTGGTGGAGCGCCTGGGGGATTACAGCTTGCTGCGCTTCAAGCTCGACACGGGCCGCACCCACCAGATCCGGGTGCACTGCGCCCACATCGGTCACCCGATCGTGGGCGACCCCACCTACTCCCGCTGCCGCAAGCTGCCGCTTGAGCTACCTGGCCAGGCCTTGCACGCCGTGCAACTGGGACTTGATCACCCGATCACCCAGCAGCGCCTGGTGTGCGAAGCGCCGCTGCCGGAGGCGTTCGAGCGCTTGCTGGCGGTGCTCAGGCGGCGCTAGGCAGGCTCATGCAGCTGTGGGCAGTCGCGGGCAGGCTTCCACCAGGATTCGGGTGATGGCGGTCTGGGGATCGCTCAGCAGCCGGGAGCCGGGGCCCTCCTCCACGATCTTTCCCCCCTCCAGCACCAGCACTCGGTGGCAGAAGCCACTGGCCACCGATAGGTCGTGGGTGACAAACAGCATCCCCAACCCCAGGCGCTCCTGCAGCTCCCGCAGCAGGGCCAGCACATCTGCCTGCACCTCGGCATCCAGCATGCTGACGCTCTCATCGCAGAGCAGCACCTGGGGTTCCAGGATTAGGGCCCGGGCAATCGCTACCCGTTGCTGCTGACCGCCAGAGAGCGTGCGGGGCAGGCGGTTTTCAAAGCTTTCCGGGGGGGTGAGCCCCACCGCTGTCAGCAGTTCGCGGGCGCGTTGACGGGCCTGGGAGCGGTTGGCTAGGCCGTGGATCAGCAGGGGATCAGCAATCGCCTCACCCACCACCATCTGGGGGTTGAGGCAGGCAAGCGGGTCTTGAAACACCATCTGAATGCCGCGCCGGGCCTGGCGCAGGGCTCGGCCCCGCAGGCTGAGCAGGTTTGTGCCCTGCAGCCGCACCTTGCCGCCCCGCACCGGCGCCAGCCCCATCAGGGCGCGGCAGAGGGTGCTTTTGCCGCAGCCGGAGGCTCCCACTAAGCCGATGGTTTCGCCCTGCTGCAGGCGCAGGCTGACGCCATCCACCGCCTTGAGCCAGCGGGCTTGCCAGGGCAGGGATGGCAGTGGATGCCAGCTGCGCAGCTGCTCGATTTCCAGCAGCAGCGGCGCTGGCGGTGGCGGCAAACTTTCAGCGCCCTCCCGCTCCCGCGCCTTGGCCACCAGCCGTTGGGCCAGGGCGGAGGCGGGGGCAAGCAGCAACTGCCGGGCTGGCGCCTGTTCCACTAGGCGTCCCTGATCCAGCACGGCGATCTGGTCGCACCAGCGGCCCGCCATGGCCAGGTCGTGGCTGATCAGCAGTAGGGCGCTGCCCGCTTCGCGGCAGAGGTTGCTGAGCTCCGCCATCACCTGGCCGGCTACGGCCACATCCAGGCTGGTAGTGGGTTCGTCGGCGATCACCAGCGGCGGCTCCAGGGCCATCGCCAGGGCGATCGCTAAGCGCTGGCGCATGCCGCCACTGAATTCATGGGGATAGCTGCCATAGCGCTCCGGGCCGATGCCCACCCGGATCAGAAGGGTTTCCGCCCGTTGCCGCACCTGGCGCCTCTGCCAGCGGGGCCGGTGGGCCGCCAGGGTGTCGGCCAGGTGATCGCCGATCGTCAGTAGCGGGTTGAGGCGGGTCATCGGGTCCTGGAACACCAGCCCCACCGCTTCACCGCGCAGTTGGCGCAGGGCCGGCCGGGCCATTTGGCTGGGGTTCTGACCCGCCAACAGCAGGGAGCCGCTGCACTGGCTGCCCGGGGGTAGAAGTTGCAGCACGGCCCGGGCCACGGTGCTTTTGCCGCAGCCGGAAGGACCCACCAGGGCCAGCCGATCGCCGGACGCCAGGGTCAGGTTCAGGCCGTCGAGGGTGGGGCGCTCCGCTGCGGGGTAGCGCACCACCAGGTTCTCAATTGCGAGCACGGGGCTGGTCATGGCCACCAGCTTGCCCCCACTTGCCTACGATGAGGGGAAGGCGCAGGCTGAAATGCTCAGGGCGGCCCCGAATCTTGATGCAACCGCCGTAGCTACTCGAGTGGCGGCAGCTCCAGCTCTGGTGCGCAAGCCCATTCGCACTCCTGCCGACTACGGCGTGCCCCTGCCGGAGTGGTTGCAGCGCTGCATCGAGCATGTGCCGCCGGGACAGGGGGTGAGCTGCCCCACCGATGCCGAGGCCCTGCTGGCCTCCGCCTTCGACTTCGCTTACCAGCTGCACGAGGGCCAGTTTCGGGCCAGTGGCGAGCCCTACATCATTCATCCGGTCGCCGTTGCCGACCTACTGCGCGATATCGGTGCAAGCGCCGGCGTGATCGCTGCGGGCTTCCTGCACGACGTGGTGGAGGACACCGAGGTCACCGCTGAGGAGATCGAACAGCACTTCGGCGCCGAGGTGCGGGCGCTGGTGGAGGGGGTTACCAAGCTCGGCGGCATTCACTTCACCAACCACACCGAAGCCCAGGCCGAAAACCTGCGCCGCATGTTTCTGGCCATGGCCAGCGACATCCGGGTGGTGCTGGTGAAGCTGGCCGATCGGCTGCACAACATGCGCACCATCGCGGCGCTCAAACCTGAAAAGCAGTTGCGCATCGCCCGGGAAACCCGGGAGATCTATGCCCCCCTGGCGAATCGCCTCGGCATTGGCCGGCTGAAGTGGGAGCTGGAAGATCTGGCCTTCAAGATCCTCGAGCCCGAGGCCTACCGGGACGTGCAGCAGCAGGTGGCCACCAAGCGCAGCGAGCGCGAGGAGCGCCTGGCGGTCACGGTGCAATTGCTGCGCGATCGGCTTGCCGCCGTGGGCTTGGCTAATTGCGAAGTGAGCGGCCGGCCCAAGCACCTCTATGGCATCTGGAGCAAGATGCAGCGCCAGCAGAAGGCGTTCCACGAGATCTACGACGTGGCGGCTCTGCGGATTCTTTGCCCCAACTTCGAGAGTTGTTATCGGGCTCTAGCGGTGGTGCACGACACCTTCCGGCCGATCCCGGGGCGCTTCAAGGATTACATCGGCTTGCCTAAGCCCAATGGCTACCAATCCCTGCATACGGCGGTGATCGGCCGGCACCGGCCGATCGAAGTGCAGATTCGCACCACCGACATGCACCAGGTGGCCGAATACGGCATTGCTGCCCACTGGAAATACAAGGAGGGCGGTTCGCCTGCCGCCTCTGGAGCCGATGCTGAGCGGTTCAACTGGCTGCGGCAGCTGGTTGATTGGCAGAAGGATGACGGCGGCACCGACAGCAACGATTTCTTGCGCTCGATCAAGGAAGATCTGTTTGACGAGGAGGTGTTTGTATTCACTCCCAATGGCGATGTGGTGGGTTTGCGTAAGGGGTCTACGGCCGTAGATTTCGCCTATCGCATCCACTCGGAAATCGGTAATCACTGCCAGGGCGTGCGCATTAATGATCGGCTATGCCCGCTCGCCACGCCTCTGCGCAATGGTGACTTTGTGCAGGTGGTTACCGCCAAAACGGCCCACCCAAGCCTCGACTGGCTCAATTTCGTGGCTACCCCCACGGCTCGTAATCGCATTCGCCACTGGTATAAAACCAGCCACCGCGAAGACAACCTCCAGCGCGGCACGGAGATGCTCGAGCGCGAGCTAGGCCGCGATGGCTTCGATGCCCTGCTCAATGGTGAGGCGATGGCCAAGGTGGCCCGCCGCTGCAATCTCACCGGCACCGAAGACCTGCTGGCCTCCCTCGGCTTTGGTGGGGTCACCCTGCATCAGGTGCTCAACAGGCTGCGGGAGGAAATGCGCCTGGCCAGCGAAGCCTCCGCCCCCGTGCTCAGCAATGAGCAGGTGGCGGCCAAGGTGGCGGCCTACGCTGCCCAGGTGGAGCCCCATGCGCCGGTGGGTGGTGGTGGCACCAGCTCAATCCTCGGCCTTGAGGGCCTCGATTACAGGCTCGGGGGCTGCTGCAGTCCTCTGCCCGGCGAGCAGATTCTTGGCGCGGTGGCTCTCGGCAACCACGGCATCACCATCCACCGCCAGGACTGCTCCAACGTGGCCCAGGTGCCGGCCGAACGGCGGCTGCCGGTGCGCTGGAACTCTGCCTCCGAGTCGCGCCCGCGCCGCTACCCGGTGCAACTGCGCATCGAGGTGCTTGATCGCGTTGGAGTGCTCAAGGACATCCTCACCCGCCTTTCAGATCACCGCATCAACGTCAGCGATGCCCGGGTGCGCACCAATCCCGGCAAGCCGGCCCGCATCGATCTGAGGGTGGAGCTTGAGAGTGCCAGCCAGCTAGCCAGCACCATCAATCAGATCCGCTCCATGGCCGATGTGCTCGACATCGCCCGCACGGGTATCGGCTAGGGCCTTTCAGCTGATCCAGTTTGGGTTGAAGCTGCTCACCCCCAGCAACTGAATGAGCAGATCTGTCTTGCCATCGCCGTCCACATCGCCCTGCAAACGCCCATCGGCAAACCGCAGTTCAGCCGGTCCATCGCTGAAGGGGCTGGAGCCGATGTACTCCCAGCCTGGATTGGCGAAGGGATCTTTGCCGTCCAGCACGGCGGTGATCCCCAGCCGATCGCCCCGCCGGCCGTCGAAATCGGTGATCGTGTCCCGCCAGCGGCTGGAGGCATCGATCGTCTTGTACGAGAAGAAGTCTGCTCCCTCTCCACCGCTGAGCCGATCTGAGCCCTGGCCGCCCTGCAGCCAGTCGTTGCCCTGGGCGCCGCTGTGGCGGTCCTGGCCTTGGTCGCCCCAGAGAGCATCGTTGCCCGTGTTGCCGCGCAGGAGGTCGTTGCCGGCCCGGCCGATGAGCTCGCTGTTCTGCCGTGGTGCCAGCAGGACGTTTGGCCTTGAGGTGCCCAGTTGCTTGTTGGTGAGGGTGGCAGCGGCAATGGCCTCGCGGTTGCTCTCGAGCGTGAGGGCCATGGCCTGGGCTGTCATCTCCTGGCCGCTTTCGGTGTTGTGAATGTCGTCGAAGTAGAGATAGGCGTTGGTTGCCTCTGCCGGCAGATCTTGATTCGTGGCCTGGGCATAGCCCACAGTGTTCTTGATGCCATAGCTGGCGAAGTTGCCCAGGCGGGCGCCATAGGTGTCCCAGTTCGTTCCGAACTCGGGTGAGTAATAAATAACTGTGGCGTAGGGGAACTCTCTGCCGAGTTCCTGCAGCATGGTGGCGTACTTGGTCTGGAACTCTTGTAGGCCACCCTCCTCAACAAAGCTCTTCCAGGATTGGAGCCAGGCAGGTGCATCCGGTTGGCTGGCCTGCTTAAGCAGGTTGCTCAGGAAGGGCATCTGGTAGGGCACGCCATCCACTACGCCTTGGAAATCCGCCAGGCCAAAACTCATCAACTGACGACTGCCGGCAGCCCTCAGCTGCACACTGAGATTCCGGCGCATGTTCTGCATCACCTCAGCCAAAACGGCTTCAATGTTCGGGTTTTCCTGGATGTACTCGATCAGCAGATCGTTTGCGCCACCCTGGATCAGGGTCAGTTCGTTGGAGGCGGGCCGAATCCGTTGCTTAAGGGCGGCATTGATCTGATTTTGAACCCCCGTCTGCGCCAGTTTGGGGAACAGGGTGGACAGAGACACCGTCTTCCCGTCTGGGCCTGTGATGGTGAGGATGTCGTAGAGGCTGGTGGTGCCGCTTGTGGCTCCACCCATGGCAAAGGATGGCGCACCTGGTGTCCCAAGGCCGGGGGTGGCGACCGAAGGGTTGACGACCTGGTAGAAGGGCGAGGGGATGTCAATCCTCGCCGGAGGATCTTCTGAAGGTGTCGCGATGCCCAGTTTTGTCCTCAGGCCGAGCTGGTTGCCGAAGTTGGCATTGCTCCAACTGACGCCACTCCAGGCCGGTTTTGCGCTGGCCGCCAACACCGTCTTCTGGAGATAGGCGGCGAAATCGCCATAGGACGTCAGGCTGTCACCGAAGTCGTAGAGCTGTTGAAACAGGCCCTGAATCTTTGGGTTTGAGGGGGTAGCCATGGAGGGTTGAGCTGCTTGGTTTGATGGTCGGACTTGTGGCCGTTTTTTGGTACGCGGCTGCTTGCTTAATCCAGCAGGCTGACTTTGCCACTCTTGATATCAAAGAAGGCGCTGTTGATCATCACCTTGCCACCCGCCTTGGCCTCCTTCAGCACGGAGCTGCGCTTAGTGAGTTGGACATGCGCTTCTGTGGCGTGATTCCGCTTTTCAGGCTTTGCCAAATCTGGCTGAATCGATGATCTCACTCCATCATCGCCTTCAGCGGATCGCTAGTGGGTATGCAGTCATCGAGCTGATCCTGAAATGTTGGCACGTTGGTATCGGCTGCTTTGGCACTATTGACCGTCAGCCTGAAGTAGAAGACGACGTGAGAGTGGCACGGCAATTTGTTTAATAATTTAGGGCAAGATGAATGGTATTGGCTTTCATCTTAACCTGACCTTAGGAGTTGCTTTGCCGGGTGTGATCGGCAATACGACTTCTTCACAATTCGCGGACATTGCCGCCATGCGTTCGTGCTGCACATCCGTTTGATGCAGGGTGGCCACGTCGTGCTTCAGGGAGTATCCAAGGGCACAATGTCCACCACCAGAGCTTTGGCGGGGGTGGTGCCTTCATTGCGCCACCAGTGGCTGACGCCGGTGGCTTCGAAAGCCGCTTCGCCAGGGCCGATCACCCTGGGGCTGAATCCAGGACCACGCCGCTCCGTCATTTGCCCTTGGAGGACGTAGGCGACGCCAGGCCGTTGATCGTGTTGATGCAGGGCGATGCTGCCGCCAGGGGCAATCGTGAGCTCCCGCAGCCGCAGTTCCCTGCCCTGCATTGCGCTGAAGTCCTGTCCGAGTGATTGAGCCCCAAGGCGCTTCACGGCCAGCACGCCTTGGGTGTGCGTGGGGCCATGGGTTGGATCGAGATGTTCATGCGCAGGCACCACGGAAAATTGTGGCTGGCTGAGGGCGGGCGCTTGGCCGCTCATCAGAACAGCTGCGGGCAGCAGTGAGGTGGCAACCGTCATCAATTTGGTGGACTTGCTGATTGGGAACCGCTTCAGAAAAGACCTCATGGCTTTTGTCGCTGACATGTGATTGGTGCACTCAGTTCATTCTAGATTCCCATTTCCGCTATCTTGAGCTCTGCTGATACATCTATTTCCCCAGCGCAACTACCAAATACTTCGCTCTTTGTCTCCATCGCGGATGCTATTGTTTCTTCTAAATCTCACTGCTATCTGATGCCACCCGTCTGGGATTTGATTGAGGCGTAACGCTTGGAGCAAGCAAGCAGGCTTGGAGCCAATTGCAGAAAACTTGGATCCCAATCACTGATGGCGTCACTCTCGAATCTGTGCCGCAGTGCCTGTAGTTGTTAAAGAGACATAAAATCCCTTTCTGACCCCTGTTGCCTTGGGATTGGTTTGGATATGCCGTGAGATTTTCAGCACCCGTCTATGTTCTTTAGGGGGAATATCAGTGGCGTAATACCTTGCCTCCCAGAACGACTGAAATCCCGGCCAGCTGTCCAGGGGGTCTGCCGATGTGGCTCTGGCCGCAGCGCTATAGGGCGATGAACCAGAAGGCGGCGGCAACCACGGCATCACCATTTACCGCCAGGACTGCTCCAACGTCGTCCAGGTGCCGGCCGGTGCGTTGTAAACCCGCCTCCGAGACGCGCCCGCGCCGCTACTCGGTGCAACTGCGCATCGAGGTGCTCGACATCGCCCGCACAGGCATCGGCTAGGGCAGGGTGAAGCCGGAGGTGTTGAGGTGTTTGAGGTCGAGCATCACCAGCGTCAGCCAAACCAGAAGGGCCAAGCCGCCGACGGCGCCGAAGCCAAGCAGGAGGGTCGACAGTGCTGAGCGCGCAGATCCCTTGCCGTTCGTCACAAGTGCCCCTGAATTCGAGTTGATCCTCTCACTGTTGGGGTGTTTGCCTTCTAGCGGTGAGCTGGAGGCGCGGCTGGCGCGGTCGTGACGTCCGCTACAGCGTGTCTTTGAAGGCCCAGTTACAACCAGCCCATCCAGCGCAGGCGATGCCATGACTTCCGAGCAGGCGGCCCAACTGATAGACGACACCCTGGACCTAGTGCACCAGCGGCTCCAGGACCTGCAGGCCCAGGCCCTGCCGCGCGAGCAGCACGCCTTGGCCGAGGAATTCCGCGAATGGCGCCATCCCGTCGGCGGCCATATCGACTTGATGGTGTTTCCCGGCCCCGCCAATTCCTGAGCAGGGCGTTCGATCTTCGGGCGCTTTGGCGTTGAAATGGGGTCATGCCAGACCCTGCCGGATTTGCTGACACCATCGCCGCCGTGGCCACCGCCGTGGCACCGGGCGAGGGCAGTGTGGCGATCGTGCGGATTTCTGGCCCCGAGGCCGAGCCGATCGGCCGGCAGTTGTTTGCGGCCCCCGGCCAGCAGAGCTGGGAGAGCCACCGGGTGCTTTACGGCCATGTGGTGGATCCTGCTAGTGGCGAGCGGCTCGATGAGGCCCTGCTGCTGCTGATGCGGGCGCCCCGCAGCTTCACCCGCGAAGACGTGGTGGAACTGCACTGCCACGGCGGCCTGGTGGCGGTGCAGCGGGTGCTGGAGCTGGTGCTGGGGGCCGGGGCGCGGCGGGCTCTGCCGGGGGAATTCAGCCAGCGGGCGTTTTTAAACGGCCGGCTCGACCTCACCCGCGCCGAGGCGATCAGCGAAATGATCACGGCCCGCAGCCGCCGGGCGGCCCAGTTGGCCATGGCGGGCCTTGATGGCGGCCTGCAGCTGCGCATCGGCGCCCTGCGCGAGCGGCTGCTGGATCAGTTGGCGGAGTTGGAGGCGCGGGTGGACTTCGAGGAAGACCTACCCCCCCTTGATGGTGCGGCGGTGACGTCGGAACTGGCGGCGGTGCGGCTTGAGCTGGAGCAGCTGGTGGCTGAGGCGCGCCAGGGGGAGTTGCTGCGCCGGGGCCTGAGGGTGGCGATCGTGGGCCGGCCCAACGTGGGCAAATCCAGCCTGCTCAACCTGCTCAGCCAGCGAGAGCGGGCGATCGTGACCGACCTACCGGGCACCACCCGCGACCTGCTGGAAAGCGAGCTGGTGCTCGACGGCGTGCCGCTCACCCTGCTCGACACCGCCGGCATTCGCCCCACCAGCGACCGGGTTGAGCAGCTGGGCATCGAGCGCTCCCGCCAGGCCCTTGCCGCTGCTGATGCGGTGCTGTTGCTGTTTGATCTCAGCGCCGGCTGGAGCCTGGAGGATCAGGCCCTGCGGGAGCTGGTGCCCGAGGGCGTCGTGCTGCTGGTGGCGGGTAACAAGGCCGATGGGGCTGGTCTGCCGGTGGGTCTGGTGCCCCCTGGGGATGGGGAGCCGGCAGATGTGCGCTTCTGCGCCCTCACTGGCGCCGGCCGCGACGAGCTGGTGGCGGAGCTGCTGCGCCGCTGCGGCGCTGGCTGCCTTGAAGGGGTGCAGGTGGCACTCAATGTCCGCCAACGGGATCTGGCGGCGGCGGCAGCCCTGAGCCTGGGGGCTGCCCTTGAAGCTGCGGCGCAGCAGCTGCCCTGGGACTTCTGGACGATTGACTTGCGCGCCGCCGTGCGTGCCCTCGGTGAGATAACAGGCGAGGCGGTGAGCGAGGCGGTGTTGGATCGGGTGTTTTCGCGTTTCTGTATTGGCAAGTAGGTCCTTTCCCAAACTGCCTCTTGCCAAACTGCGATCACTTGATGATGTGAATCGATGGTCAACCCCCGCGCCCTGCTTGCCGCCGTGGCTCTTTGCGCTGGCCTGGTGCCAGCAGCCGCTGCTGCTGAAAAGTCGGCGGCGGCGGCTCCGGCCCAATGCAAATCACCCGCAGCTGGCACCTTTGTGGTGCTCGGTAGCGGTCAGCAGCGGGGCGAACCTACGGCCCTGCTGATGCAGGAGCGCTGGTTTGCCGATGGCCGCATCGAAGGGGTGCGCTACCTGCGGGAGGGTCGCCGTTTTACGGAAGATCGCTACAGCGGCCAGGTGAAAGCCGATACCAACTGCTGGGCCCTGGTGGAGCGCCAGGGTTCGGCCGGTGCCATGGCTGACGCGGTCGCCCTGGACGGCCTGGGCCGGCCGCGCACTTCCCTGGTGGTGGCACCCAGTGAGGTGCTGTCGTTGCGCTACGTGGCCCAGGCCCCAGGCGCTTGCCGGCCGGAGCAGCTCGATGGCTTGGTCACCAGCCAGCAGCAGGGCCAGAGCTGGCTGGCTGGCAGCTGGCAGCCCAATGCCGTAGTGCAGCGGGAGTGGTGGCAGGCAGGGGCGGTGCAGGGCCTGGCCCTGGCGAGCTATGCGGGCCGCCAGGACCGGGTCACCTACAGCGGCAATCTCAAGCTGGCTGCCAGCTGCCTGGGTTCGATGACCCAGAGAGATTCTGCGGGTGTCTCCTACAACTACAAAGTGGTGCTGCTCGCCAATGGTGGTGGCTACGTCTACCTTCAGACCGACCCAGACAACCTCACCCTTGGTTTGCTGCAGCATCAGCGCTGAGGCCGCAGGCCCCAGCGGGTTGCCAGGAACACCAGGGCCATTACGGCGTAGCCGAGGGCCCAGCTGCGGCCCACGCCCCAGCCCAGCTGCAGCACGGTGTCGGAGCTGGTGAATTGCCAGGCGTGGATCACGCCAAACCAGGACAGCAGGGCGGCGATGGCTGCGCAGGCCGCCGCCGCCAGCAGGCGGGCCTCGATCACGTACACGAGCATGCCCGCCAGCAGCATCGCCGTGATGATCTGGCCTTGTTCAAGGGCGAAGGCCCCGGCGGCCCACACATCGGCCTGGGCCAGGGGGGCCAGCATGGCTGGCCCAAAGGGGTTGGTGCCCGTGCCGCTGCCACCGGCCCGCAGCCCAGCTTTCAGCATCAGGGCGCCCCAGCCGGCTAGCCCGGGCAGCAGCCCCAGGGCCACGGCCGGAGCATGGCGAGGCGGCGTGGCCTGGAAGGCCTGGGCAGCGATCACCAGGCCGATGTAGAGCACGATCGCCATGCCGGCTTCAATCGGCACCAGTTGGCCGACCACGCCAAACAGGCCCAGCAGGCAGGCGGCGCCCATCACCACGCCATTGAGCCAGGAGTAGCCAATGCGGGCGCCCATGGCCTTCCAGCCCGGGTGGCCGATGTAGATGGTGGTGGGAAAGCAGGAGCCCAAGGTGGCGGCGGCCAGGGTGCCGATGCCATTGATCAGCATCGAGCTGGGCACCGGATAGCTATCGCCGGCGGCTTCGGCGCTCTCCAGGTTTTGCAGCGAGCCGATCACATTGAAAAGTCCCATCGGCACTATTACCCCCAACCAGGGCACTAGCTGGCCGCGCGCCTGCCACAGGTCAGCCAGTTGCAGCTTGGGTAGATGGAGCCCAATCAGGGCCGTGCTGCTCTGCCAGCGCACTGGATCGAGGTCGATCAAACCATTGGCCCAGGCCAGGGCGATGCCCAGCAGCACGGCCACCAGGCCGGCGGGCACCGGCCAGCGCACCGGCGCGTAGTAGCCCACCAGGATCACGGCCAGCACTGCCAGCCCCACCACCGGTTGGGCGTAGGTGCGCAGCAGGAAGCCCAGGGCGATGTAGCCCAGAGCAATGCCCGCCAGGGTGGAGAGCAGGGCTGCGCGAGGCAGCCAGCGCTGCAGGCTGTTGCCGATGAAGGCACCGGAGCATTCGATCAACCCCGAACCCAGGCAGGCGATCAGCCCGGCTCGCCACGAGAGGGTTACCGCTGCGGCTGGATCCAGGCCCTGGCTCAAGGCCGTCAGCTTCACTGGCAGCATCACCAGAAACACATAGGCGAACAGGCTCACCGTGTTGATGCCGTAAGGCAGGGCGGTGCGGTCGTCGCGCCCCTCGCGCTGGTCGAGCTGAAAGGCCTGGCGGGCGTAAGCCAGGTTGCCGACCACCAGGCTGATGCCAGTGGCAGGCAGGATCGCGCCGAAGATCAGGCTGTCGGGATAGCCGAGTACGCCGCGGCAAAGGGCCACGATCAACAGGATCTGGATCAGGTTGTCGAGCCCGAGGCCGAGGAAGCCATCGAGGTCACCGGCGGTCCACCAGCGGGGTTTGCCCATGCCAGCGCTCTGATGCGAAGTGCTCATCAGACTGGCACCACCCATCATGGGAAGGCCTGCTCCGGAGGGGTAATGCCTGCTGCCCATCTGCCCTTCACCCCCGAGCTGGAGCTGCAGCTGCGCGCCTGGTTGGCAGAAGATATCGGTCGCGGCGATCTCACGGCTGCGGCGCTGGCTGGGCGCCTTGGCCGGGCCCACTGGCTGGCCAAGGCGCCCGGGGTGTTTTGCGGCGGGGTGCTGGTGGAGCCGCTGTTCCGCTTGCTGGATCCGGCGCTGCGGGTGCAGTTGCTGGTGGTTGATGGTGAGTCGGTGGTGGCAGGACAGCGGCTGCTGGAGCTGGAGGGTGGAGCCGCTGCCCTGGTGGCCGGTGAGCGCACGGCCCTAAACCTGGCGATGCGGCTTTCCGGCATCGCCACCGCCACCGCCGCCCTGGTAGTCGAGCTCGAGGGCACGGGCGTGCGCCTTGCCGACACCCGCAAAACCACGCCGGGCCTGCGCCGACTTGAAAAGTACGCCGTGCGCTGCGGTGGCGGCAGCAACCACCGCCAGGGCCTCGATGACGCCGCCATGCTCAAGGAAAACCACCTGGCTTGGGCCGGTGGGGTAGCGGGTGGTTTGGAGGTGGCGATCGCGGCGGTGCGGGCCCATGCTCCTTGGCCGGCCCGGGTGATTGTGGAGGCGGAAACGGCGGCTGAGGCGGCGGCGGCGGTGCAAGCGGGCGCCGATGGGGTGCTGCTGGATGAATTCCCGCCGGCCCAGTTGCGGCAGCTGGTGCCCGAGTTGCGCAGCCTGGCCTCCGGCCGGCAGCTGGTACTGGAAGCCTCAGGCGTGCAGCCCGAGCAGCTCCGCGACTACGCCAGCAGCGGCATCGACCTGATCTCCACCAGCGCGCCGATCACCCGCAGCGCCTGGCTTGATCTCAGTATGCGGTTTGATTTTTGAGCCCAGTTGGCAGTGGCCCCGAGCCTCTGCATACTTCGGTTAGTTCATGTCGAGGTTGGGTGGCAGCACCAAAGCGCAGCTTTTCCAAGCGCAGCTCTCGCTTAGCTGGCCTTGGTCGCCGGCTTGCTGCTGGCGTCGGAGCTCTCGGGCTGCTGGCCGTAATGCCGGCGGCGGTACAGGCCCAATCCCAAACCAAACCCCCGGCCCAACCCCCAGCAAAGCCCCAGCAGGAGGGGGCGGTGCAGCGGGCAGCGCGCAGCGGCCAGCTGGTGCTGAGTGGTTTCGCCGACGTCCCACCCCTAATGATGCTGAGCCCCCAGGGCCAGCCCTCCGGCTACGGCATCTTGGTGGCTGAGCGTATTGCCGCTGAGCTCAGCCAGGCCGTGGGCCGGCCTGTGAGTGTCCGCTTTGCACCGACTGGCGATCCGTCCAGCTTGGTGAACAGCATCACCAGCGGTAAGGCGGACCTCGCCTGTGGCCTGCCGTTCAGCTGGGAGCTGGACATGCAGGTGGATTTCTCGCTGCCGATCGGCCTTTCCGGCGTGAGACTGCTGGCGCCCAGCGGGCGTTTTGATGGCAGCCCGGCCGCTCTGGCGGGAAGGCGGATCGGGGTGGTGCGCCAGTCGCTTGGTGAAACCGAACTGCGGGGCATGCAGCCCAAGGCCATCCCCGTCGCCTTTGACAGCCTCAAGGCTGCCGTGGCCGCCATGCAGGCCGGTAGCGTCGATGGCGTAATTGGCGACACGATCGTGCTGGCGGGGCTGGTGCGCCAGCAGGGTCTGCCCGGCTTGGCCCTCAGTCCTGCTTTGCCCTACGAGGCCTATGCGGTGAGCTGTGTGCTCGCCGAAAACGACTCGGCCTTCCGCAACGTGGTCAATCTGGCGATTGCCCGGCTGCTCCAGGGCTATCTCGATGGCCAGCCAGACACGGTGACCGCCGTGAACCGCTGGCTTGGTCCGGCGAGTGCGCTGGGATTGCCCGAGTCTGTGATCCGCGCCAGCTTTGAGGCTGTGCTGTTGGGGGTTGAGACGATTCGCCCCGTTCTTGAAGGTCAGGCTGCTTCGACCGCCCGCTGATCCCCTCGCTGAAACCCTTTTTGTAGTTGTTATGGCGTTCTTGAACCGCTCCCATCTCTTCGGCCTGTTGCTGCTTGCCTCCATGCCCCTCGATGGGGCGGCGGCCCTGGCCTTGGCCAGCGCCCAGCACGAGCCTTCAGCCCAGGACCAAACCGCAGCTAAACCAACCTCCCTCAGCATTGAGGAGCGGCTGAGCCGAATTGCGGCGGCAGTGCAGGAGCGCGATGGCACCGAAGCCTCTGGTTTGCCCGATGACGCCGTGTCCTACGTGTTCGTCAACGGCGGGGGTATGGGCTGGGGCAACGGCGGCTTTCGCAACGGCGGCTTTTATAACGGCGGCTTCAATAACGGCGGTTTTTATAACACCGGCTTCAATAACGGTGGCTTCCGTAATGGTGGCTTCCGCAATGGGGGCTTCCTAAATGGTGGTGGTCGCTACTGGCGCTGATCGCTCCCCAGGCTGCTGAAGTGGAAAGCCAGGCTTACGGCCCCGTGCGGCTCCTGGTGGTACAACCCACCCCCTACTGCAACCTCGATTGCGACTATTGCTATCTGCCCGATCGGGGTGATCGCACCCAGCTCTCCTTGGAGCTGCTGGAGGTGGCAGTGGAGCGGGTGCTCGATAGCCCCTATTTCGAGGGGCAATTCACCCTGCTATGGCATGCGGGCGAACCGCTGATGGCGCCAATCGCTTTCTACGACCAAGCCAGTGCTCGCCTGCGCCAGCTGCTGGAGCGGCGCGGCCTGCCCGCCGGCACGATCGTCCAGTCGCTGCAGACCAATGCCACCGTGATCAATGGGGCTTGGTGCGACTGCTTTGAGCGCAATGACATTCACGTAGGGGTGAGCATGGACGGCCCTGCCTTTCTGCATGACGCCCACCGGGTTACCCGCACCGGCCTGCCCACCTATGGGGCGGTGATGCGGGGGATCGACTGGCTGGTGCGGCGCCAGATTGCTTTTCAGGTGATCTGTGTGCTCACCGCCGACGCCCTCGACCATGCCGATGGCCTGTTTGATTTCTTCCTCGAGCACGGCATCACCGACGTGGGCTTCAACATGGAGGAGACCGAAGGCGAAAACGCCGCCTCCAGCCTCGAGGCTCCCTGCGCTGAGCAGCGCTATCGGGCATTTTTAGAGCGGTTTTGGCAGCGCTGCATGGAGCAGCCGGGGAGCCTGCGCCTGCGGGAGTTTGACGGGATCGTCAGCCTGGCCTGCAGCAATGCCCGCATGGCCCAAACCGACATGAACTCTCCCTTCGCGATCGTCAATGTGGACGCCCGCGGCAATGTGTCGACCTTTGATCCCGAGTTGCTCTCGGTGCCCACCGCCGAATACGGCGACTTTGCTTTTGGTCATGTGTTGCACGACAGCCTGGAAGCCATCGCTGCAACAGACAAATTGCAGCTGGTGCTGCAGGAGATTCGCTCCGGTGTGGAGCGCTGCCGCCAGGAGTGTGAGTACTTCGGGTTATGCGGGGGTGGTGCGGGCAGCAACAAATACTGGGAGCATCGCAGTTTCGACTGCACCGAAACCCAGGCCTGCCGCTATCGCATCAAGCTGGTGGCCGATGTAGTGCTGCAGGGAATGGAGGCAGACCTGCAGCTGGCTGGAGAGGGATGATCACAGCAAGTGCCTGCCGCCACTGCGGCCCACCGTTGCCATGCTGACCGTTCTCCATGCCCTGCAGGGCCAGCTTCTGGCAGCTATGCAGCGGGCCTTCCCGGAGGCGGGCCAGACCCTCGATCCCCAGCTGGCGCCAGCGTCTAAGCCGGAATTTGGCGACTTCCAGGCCAATGGGGCCCTGCCCCTGGCCAAACCCCTGGGCCAGCCGCCCCGGGCTATTGCCACGGCGATCGTGGAGCAACTTACGGCCGATCCTGCCTTTGCCGAGCTCTGCCTGGAGCCCCAGATTGCTGGACCCGGCTTCATCAACCTCACCCTGCGGCCCGAGCGGCTGGCGGCGGAGCTGCAGGCCCGGCTCGGTGATCCGCGCCTGGGGGTGCCGAGCTTAGGGGTGGCCGGCGTGGCCCCGACGCCGGTGATTGTGGACTTCTCCAGTCCCAACATCGCCAAGGAGATGCACGTGGGGCATCTGCGCTCCACGATCATTGGTGATGCTCTGGCGCGGGTGCTGGAGTTTCGCGGCCACCCGGTGCTGCGGCTCAACCATGTGGGCGACTGGGGTACCCAGTTTGGGATGCTGATCACCCACTTGAAGCAGGTGGCGCCAGAGGCTCTCACCAGGGCCGATGCGGTGGATCTGGGTGATCTGGTGGCCTTCTATCGCCAGGCCAAGGCCCGCTTCGATGCCGACGAAAACTTCCAGACCACCTCCCGCGAAGAGGTGGTGAAGTTGCAAGGGGGCGATCCGGTGTCGCTCAAGGCCTGGGGATTGCTGTGCGACCAGAGCCGCCGCGAATTCCAGAAGATCTACGACCAGCTCGACATACGTCTAACCGAGCGCGGCGAATCCTTCTACAACCCCTACCTGCAGGCGGTGGTTGACGACCTCAAGGCTGCCGGTTTGCTGGTGGTCGACGCCGGTGCCGGCTGCGTGTTTCTTGAGGGGGTGAGTGGCAAGGACGGCCAGCCCCTGCCGCTGATCGTGCAGAAGAGCGATGGCGGCTTCAACTACGCCACCACCGACTTGGCGGCAATTCGTTATCGCTTCGCTCCCGCGCCGGCCGGCGATGGCGCCGGCCGGGTGATCTATGTGACCGATGCGGGTCAGGCCAACCACTTCGCCGGCGTGTTCCAGGTGGCCCAGCGGGCGGGCTGGATTCCCTCCCACTGCAGCGTCGAGCACGTGCCCTTCGGTTTGGTGCAGGGCGACGATGGCAAAAAGCTCAAGACCCGCTCCGGCGACACGGTGCGTCTCAAGGACCTGCTCGATGAGGCGGTGGAGCGCACCGAGGCCGATCTGCGTCAGCGTCTCGCCGATGAGCAGCGCAGCGAAGACGAGGCTTTCATCCAGCAGGTGGCCACCTCCGTGGGCTTGGCGGCGGTGAAGTACGCCGACCTCAGCACCAACCGGATCACCAACTATCAGTTCAGCTTTGATCGGATGCTGGCCCTAACGGGCAACACGGCGCCCTATCTGCTCTATGCGGTGGTGCGCATCGCCGGCATCGCCCGCAAGGGCGGCGATCTGGGGGCTGGCGCCGTTGCTTCACTCACCTTCAGCGAAGCGCCGGAGTGGGCGCTGGTGCGGGAGCTGCTCAAGTTTGATGGGGTGATTGCTGAGGTGGAGCAGGAGCTGCTGCCCAATCGGCTTTGCAACTACCTGTTTGAGCTCAGTCAGGTGTTCAACCGCTTCTACGACCAGGTGCCGGTGCTTAAGGCCGAGGAGCCGTTCCGCTCCTCCCGTCTTGCGCTCTGCCGCCTCACCTCCGACACCCTTTCCCTCGGTTTGGGCCTGCTCGGTATCCCCACTTTGGAGCGGATGTGATGGAGCCCCAGGCGCGCCCCGAGGTTGAAGGGCTCCAGGCCTACAGCGCGCCGCTGGAGGGGCGGCGGGGGATGCTGCGGCTCGATTTCAACGAAAACACGATGGGCCCAAGCCCGCAGGTGGTGGCTGCGATCCGCGCCATTCCGGCTGAGCAATACGCCATCTATCCCGAATACGACGGCCTGCGCCAGGCCGTGGTGGCCAACCTGGCAGGCGTTGGCCTGAGCCGGCCGCTGCAGCCCGATCACATCGGCCTGTTTAACGGGGTGGATGCGGCGATCCACGCCATCTTTCACGCCTACGGCGACCGCGGCGACACCCTGCTCACCACCAGTCCCACCTTCGGTTACTACACCCCCTGCGCTCAGATGCAGGGCATGGCGATTGAGGCGATTCCCTACCGCTTGCCGGATTTTGGCTTCCCATTCGAGGAGCTGCGGGCGGCACTGCACGGCTGCCCGCGCATCCTGCTGATCTGCAATCCCAACAACCCCACAGGCACCCGGCTGGCGCCCGAGCTGATCCTGGAGCTGGCGGCTTCGGCGCCCGGCACTCTTGTGGTGGTGGATGAGCTCTATGAGGCCTTCACTGGCGACAGCGTGCTGCCCTTGGCCGATTTCGCTGCCACGCCGAATTTGCTGGTGCTGCGCTCACTAGCTAAAACTGCTGGACTGGCGGGGCTGCGCATCGGTTTTGCCATTGGCGCGGCGCCAGTGGTGGATCGGCTCGCTCGGGTCACAGGCCCCTATGACATCAATAGCTTCGCCGTGACTGCCGCCCATGCGGCCCTGGCGGACCAGGCCTATGTGGATAGCTATGTGGCCGAAGTGCTGCGGGCCCGCACCTGGCTGGTGCAGCAGTTGCAAGCGGCTGGCGTGCGGCATCACGCCGCAGGTGGCAACTACTTGCTGATCTGGCCCGAGCGACCGGCTGAGGAGGTGGAGCAGCGCCTGCGGCAGGACGGGATTCTGGTGCGCTCGATGGCGGCAAAACCTCTGATCGATGGCTCCTTGAGGGTGAGCCTCGGCACCATTGAGCAGATGCAGCGCTTCTGGGCTGCCTATCTGCAGGCCAATTAGCGCATCACCTCGATCACCATGCCATCGCCGAGTTTGCCCGGCAGGCTGAGGGTGCGGCCGGGGCGCTTCACCGGGGTGCCGCCCATGGCATCAAGGAAAGGTTGCACCGTGGTTTGGTCGCAGTCCTTGGGGGTTTTGCCGCTGACAAATTGCACCGGGATCACGCGGCGGGGCTGGAGCTCGCGCACCACCTCGGCGGCTTCGGCACCGGTGTACACCTTGGCGCCGCCACCCACGCCGATGATCAGCACGTCTGGACGACCCAGCATCACCTTGTCGGCGGGGGTGAGCCGGGCCGCGGTACCGCCGAGATGGGCGATGTCCAGGCCGCCCTGCTTCCAGCGCCACAGGGTGGATTGGCCGAAGCGGCGCCCACCAACGCGATCGTGGGGGCCGGAAATGCCTTCGATTGAAAGGCCACTCACCTTGAAGGAGCCTGGATCCACCAGCATCTTGCCGCTGGCCACCGGTGCGCCCTCATCCAATAGTCGGCTGCTGGCCAGGATCACCGTGGCACTCACCCGGGGTTCGGCCAGTCCGGCGGCACAGGCCACTGCTTTAAAGGGGTTAACCAGCACGCTGGCCCCGCCACCACTGATCAACAGGGCGCTGTGGCCGTAGCTGGTGATCGTGACGCCGCTGCCTGCGAGGGCTGGGCCAGTTGCCAGCAATGCGGCGCCCAGACCGAGCGAACTCAAGCTGAGAGCAGCGAAGGTGGGCAGCGAGCGCATGGAGAAGCGGCAGTCGCTGTGAAGCTAACCCAACTAACTTGCTATGGCTGGCTGGCTGGCCTGGCGCAAAAAGTTCGCCAGCAGGGCGTGACCCTCCTGGGTGAGCACGCTCTCGGGGTGGAACTGCACCCCTTGAATGTGGGGGAATACGCGGTGGCGCAGGCCCATGATCGTGCCGTCGTCGAGCCAGGCGGTGATCTCCAGGCAGTCGGGCAGCGACTCGCGCTCGGCGATCAGGCTGTGGTATCGGGTGGCGGTGAGCGGGTTGGGCAGCCCCTCAAACACGCCTTGGCCGCTGTGGTGCACCGGCGAGGTTTTGCCGTGCATCAGCTCCTTGGCCCGCACCACCTTGCCGCCGTACACCTGGGCGATCGATTGGTGGCCCAGGCACACCCCCAGGGTGGGAATGGTGGGGCTGAGTTGCTGCAGCACCTCCAGGCAGACCCCCGACTGATCTGGATCGCCGGGGCCCGGTGAAATCAAGATTGCTGCGGGGGCCAGGGCGCGGATCTGCTCGAGGCTGAGGGCGTCATTGCGCTCCACCCGCAGCTCAGCGGCTATTGGGTGCTCGGGGGCCAGCTCGCCCAAATACTGCACCAGGTTGAAGGTGAAGCTGTCGTAGTTGTCGAGAACGAGAAGCATCGCCGCGCCTGGCCTGCCCCCATTCAAAGGCCCAGCCGGTTCAGCAGCGGCGGCACAAGCAGCAGCAGGGCGATCATCAGTGACGACAGGGCCGCCACCAGCACCGCAGCGGCGGCGCAGTCCTTGGCAATCCGGGCCAGGGGGTGGAACTGGCGGCCGATGGCCAGATCCACCACCGCTTCGGTGGCGGTGTTGAGCAGTTCCAGAACCAGCACGGCCGCCACGGTGAGCACCAGCACCGCCAGCTGGGCCGTGGGTAGTTGCAGCCACACCCCCAGGCCAAAGACCACCGCTCCGGTGATCACATGGATGCGGAAGTTGCGCTGGCTGGCAAAGCCATAGGCCAGCCCCTGGGCGGCATAGCGGAAACTTGCGGGCAGGTCACTGGCCACCGTCCAGGCCCGGTCCCTGAGGCGGCGCCCACGAGTTTCTGGGGTCGGTAAGGGGCGCAGATTGGTCATGGCTCCGCTGGCACCTTAACCAGCTCTTTCTGGCGCGCCAGCATGGCGGCGAGGCTGGCTTCGTCGGGGTGGTCCCAGCCCAGCAAGTGCAGCAAGCCATGGCTGGCCAGAAACAGCAGCTCCTGCTCCAGGTCGTGGCCATGCTCCGGCGCCTGGCGGGCTGCCGTTTCTACGGAGATAACGATGTCGCCCAGCTCCAGGGGCTCCGCCTCTCCGTGTGCAGGCATCGGCGGGGTGCCATCCGTCGCCTCGTCCTGGGCGGCGAAGGCCAGCACATCGGTGGGGCCTTCCTTCTCGCGCCAATCGGCATTGAGCTCGGCGATTTCGGCGTCAGCCACCAGGCTCAGCCCCAGGCTGTAGGCGGGGGCTTGCAGGGCAGTGGGGAGCTCCGGGGCCAGCTGGTCTAGCCAGCCGCTCAATAGGGCCTGCCAGTAATCGACACCTGTCAGCTGCGGGGCCACTTCCAGATCGGGATCAGCCAGATCGGGATCGGCGCTAAAGGCCAGGTCAAGATCGGTCGAGGCGGGCATCTCAGCCTCCGGGCAGTTGGGGGCGGCCGAGCCAGGCGATCAGCAACAGGAAGCCCGTGAGCCCGAGGGCGGTGAGACCGAAGTGAAACAGGCTTTGGCGGCCCTTGCGCACCATGTTGCGCATCGCCAGCTTGATGAAGCTGGGGTTTTCGCTGGGCTGGGGCACACTTTGAGAATCATTTTGAATTGGCTCAGTCATCGCTGCCGCCTCCAGCTAGCTCGACGCCCGCATGCAGCAGGCTCTGGATAAAGGGATCGAGATCGCCGTCCATGACGCCCTGTACGTCGGTGGTTTCCTGCTGGGTGCGCAGATCTTTCACCATTTGATAGGGGTGAAATACGTAGTTGCGGATCTGGTTGCCCCAGGCCGCTTCCACAATGTCGCCGCGGATGTCGGCGATCTCGGATGCCCGCTGCTCCTGGGCGATCACCAGCAACTTGGCCATCAGCAGGGCCATCGCCTTTTCTTTGTTTTGCAGCTGGGAGCGCTCTTGGGTGCAGCGCACAAACAGGCCGGTGGGGATGTGCAGGATGCGCACGGCCGTTTCCACCTTGTTGACGTTCTGGCCGCCAGCACCGCCCGAGCGAGAGGTGGTGATCTCCAGGTCCTTGTCGGGGATGTCGAGCTTCACGTCCTCGTCGATCTGGGGCATCACCTCCACGCCGGCGAAGCTCGTTTGGCGTTTGTCGTTGGCATTGAAGGGGGAGATGCGCACCAGCCGGTGGGTGCCCTTTTCGTTGCGCAGATAGCCGTAGGCGTAGCGGCCCTCGATTTCGATTGTGCAGCTCTTAATGCCCGCTTCTTCCCCCTCGCTGAGCTCGTCCACAGTCACCTTCATGCCGTGGTCTTCGGCCCAGCGGGTGTACATGCGCATCAGCATCAGGGCCCAGTCCTGGGCGTCGGTACCGCCGGCACCGGCGTTGATGCTGATCACGGCGCCCTCCTTGTCGTAGGGGCCCGAGAGCAGGCGCTCCAGTTCCCAGCGGTCCAGGTCCGCTTTGAGGGACTGCAGGGCTTGGTTGGATTCGGCCAGCAGCTCCTCATCGGGCTCGAGGCTGTAGAGCTCAACGGTGGCCTCCCCATCGGAGACGCTGGCCTGCCATTTGGCCAATTGCTCAAGCTGGGCCTTCACTTCGTCGAGCTGGCGCATCTTGAGCTGGGCCTGCTTCTGGTCGTCCCAGAAGTCGCTCTGGGAGGCCAGCTGCTCCAGATCCTGTTGGCGGGCTTTCAGGGCCGGTACGTCAAAGACAGTCCTGGGCGTTGCCCAGGCGGTCAGTGAGCTCGGAGAGGTCGCGCTTGAAGTCGGTGAGATCGAGCACCGGTGCGGCTGAATAGTTGCTTGACGGTATCAGCGCCGGCCAGCTCCGCCGCTAGGGGGCGGGGATGGGGGAGCGGTTTTGTTGATTGGCTAAGTCTTGGCTTAGCTAATTGATTTAGGTGCGCGGCTCCCGATCCCGCGCGCCCTGGCCCGCTTCTACGATCAGCAAAACCTGACCGGAGCCGCTTAGATGGCCGCCACCGTTGAGATCTACACCTGGCGGGCCTGTCCCTTCTGTGTGCGCGCCAAGGCCCTGCTCGATCGCAAGGGCGTGGCCTACGCCGAATTTGCCATCGATGGCGACGAGGCGGCCCGCTCGGCGATGGCGGCTAAGAGTGGCGGGCGCCGCAGCGTGCCCCAGACCTTCATTAATGGTCAGCACGTGGGTGGTTGCGACGACCTGCATGCCCTCGAGCGCTCCGGCCAGCTCGATGTTCTGCTGGCGAGCTGAGCGGTGGCATCCCAACTGTTTGTGATCGATCCGATCGCCCGGCTCAATCCAGCCAAAGATTCCAGCGTTGCCCTAATGCAGGCAGCCCAGCGAGCGGGCGAGCGGGTGTGGGTGTGCACCATCGCCGATCTTTCTGCCGCCCCAGTGCCAGGAGACCCCCAGCAAGGTCATGGCGCCTGGGTGCTGGCCAGCCCCGTGAATTGCGAGCCCTGGTTTGAACTTGGCGATCCCCAAGTGCTGCCCCTCACCGCCTTCCCGCGGGTGTGGATGCGCAAGGACCCGCCCGTCGATGAGGCCTATCTCTATGCCACCCATCTGCTGGAGCTGGGGGAGCGTCAGGGAGTGCGGGTGCTGAATCGGCCCGCTTCGCTGCGGGCCTGGAACGAAAAACTCAGTGCCCTGCGCTGGAGCCAGCTGATGGCACCCACCCTGGTGGCTAGCCGGGTCACGGCGCTGGCTGCTTTCACCGCCGAGCATGGCGAGGTGGTGCTCAAGCCGCTGGGGGGGCGGGCTGGCCAGGGGGTGGTGTTTGCTTCTGCAGCAACTCCTGGCTTGCGGGCCCTGCTGGAGCTGGTCACTGGCCAGGAGCAGCTGCCGGTGATGGTGCAGGCCTTCCTGCCCGGGGTGAGCGCTGGTGATAAGCGCATCCTGCTGGTGGATGGCGAGCCCCTGGGGGCTGTGAACCGCATTCCCGCCGGTGGCGAGTTCCGCAGCAACCTGGCCGTGGGCGGTGCCCCAGAGGTCACGGAGCTCACGGCGGCGGAGAGGGCTATCTGCGCCGAGCTGGCACCAGCTTTGCGAGCTGAGGGTTTGTTTTTTGTGGGCATCGATGTGATCGATGGCCGCCTCAGCGAGATCAATGTGACCAGCCCCACCGGCGTGCGCGAGGTGGAGCGGCTGGCCGGGATTCCCCTGGCGGATCAGACGATGGAGCTGCTGCTGGCCGCTTGATAGTCGGTGGCGCAACTGAGCTGCTGCTGCAGTACTCCCAGCTTCAGGGCTACCTCCTGCAGCTCCCGCTCCACCGTTGAACCCCGCACTAAGCCAGCACCGGCGGTGAGCTCAAGCCGGTCGCCCCGCAGGGTGCCGCTGCGGATCGCCACCCGCAGGTCGGCGTCACCGGCGCTGTCGATCCAGCCGATCGGAGCGGCGTAGTGGCCGCGCTCGAAGGGCTCCAGGCTGCGTAGCCAGGCCATCGCCTCGCGCCGCGGTAGGCCCGCCACAGCGGGGGTGGGATGGAGGGCGGCGGCGATGCTCAGGGGCTGGTGCTGGCCCAGGGCAGCCGTGATCGGGGTGTGCAGATGCACCAGCTGGCCGTGGCGGGCCAGGCGTGGATGGCGCGGTCGCCGTGGTTTTAGGCCCGCTCTGGCGAGCACGGCGGTGATCGTGTCCACCACCAGCTCATGCTCATGGCGATCTTTGCAGGAGTGCAGCAGCCCTGCGGCCTGCTCTCCTGCTGGGGCGGTGCCCGCTAGGGCATCACTGCGCAACTGTCCCTGGCGCACCGTGAGCAGCCGTTCGGGGGAGGCGCCAATCAGGGCAGTTCCATGGGCTTGCTGCCACAGAAAGCGGCAGCTGCCGCTCTGGTGGCGCCGTAGGGGGGCCAGCAGGGCCAGGGGATGGGGCGCGGCTTCAAGCTGCAGCTCCTGGCGCACGGCTAGCACCACTTTTTCCAGCTCGCCCCTCTCCACCCTCTCCAGGCCCCGCTCAACCGCGGAGCGGTAGCTCTCCTGCCATGGCGAACTGCGGCGGATGGCGATTCGACTATCAACCCTCAGCTCCAGCCCGTCTTTTTGTTGCACTAGGCGCTCCAGCCGGCGGGCCTGCTCCCACAGCTCTTCGGCTAGCTGGCGCGGCGTCACGCCGCCGCCGAGGCTGCGCTGCAGCCGCAGCCAGCAGTGCTGGCCCTGGCGACTCAGCTGCCAACGCGGCAGCACGGCCTGTACGCCAGGGATGGCGGTAGGCCCCGGCTGCAGGGGAGCTTCAAAGAAGCCGAAGGCCAGCAGCACCCGCGGCCGGGCCAGGGGCGGTCCGCTCTCCGGGGTGGCTAGGCGGCTGAGGCAGGCGCTGGCAAAACGCTGGGCCAGCTCAAAGCGGCGCGGACCACTGAGCTCGAGGCTGTTGGTGCGTCCGGCGGCGGCGATGCAGAGCCCCGGCGCCCCGTCCCACAGGAAGCGGAAGCTGTCGCCGCCTGGGGCCAGCTGTTCATCCTCGGGCTCCAGATGGGGTAGCAGCAGCATCGGGTCGCCGCCGGCCAGGGGCAGGGCCAGGCTGAGGACGCCCTCCTCTTCCAGCTGGCGTGCCCGCTCGTTGGCGGCGGCCAGCAAACTGGTGAATAAATCACCCGTTGAATCGGTGAAGGAAGAAGGGGCCTGCACCAGGAAGGGCCGGGGCCGCGACGAAGAGCTGCTCAAATGTATGGGCCCTGCAGTGGCTGCCGCCTGCGGCCCCCATGACTGAGCCCAAGGTCGTCGCAAGCCGTTACGCCAATTCCGTTGATCGCCGCCGGCTGTGGCAGGCGGCGATCAAGTGGCCGATGTACGCGGTGGCAGTGATGCCGGTGCTGCTGGCCGCCGGCTGGCGCCTGGGCCAGGCCCTGCCGGTGCGGTTTGACCAACTACTGCTGTTTCTGTTGGCGGCGGTGCTGCTGCTGGCCTGGGAAAACCTGGCCAACGATGTTTTTGATTCCGACACCGGCGTGGATGCCGACGGCAAGCCCCATTCCGTGGTGAATCTCACCGGCCGGCGCGATCGGGTGGCCGGGCTGGCCAACGGCTGCCTGCTGCTGGGCCTGGCTCTGATGGCGCTGGTGGCCTGGCGCAGCAGCCCGGCGGTGCTGGCTTTGGTGCTGGCCTGCTGCGGCCTGGGCTACCTGTATCAGGGGCCGCCGTTTCGGCTGGGCTATCGGGGCCTGGGTGAGCCCCTCTGCTGGCTTGCTTTCGGCCCCTTGGCCACCGCCGCCGGCCTGCTGGCTTTGGCGCCAGCGGGGGCGAGCGGGGTGCCCTGGCGCATCGCCCTGGCCCTTGGCAGTGGCCCGGCCCTCGCCACCACCCTGGTGCTGTTCTGCTCCCATTTCCACCAGGTTGATGAGGACGCCGCCCACGGCAAGCGTTCGCCGGTGGTGCATCTGGGTACGGCGGCTGCCTCGGGGTTGGTGCCCTGGTTTGTGGCCGGCTGTTTGGCCCTGCAATGGGCGCCGGTGCTGCTGGGCCAGTGGCCGCTCACTGCCCTGCTCGGCGTGATCGGCCTGCCGCCGGCCCGTCAGCTGATCTCCCTTTTGCAGCGCCACCATGGCGAGCCTGGGCGGATCAGCGGCAGCAAATTTCTGGCCCTGCGCTTTCAGGCGCTCAATGGTTTGGGTTTGGCCCTGGGCCTGGCCCTGGGGCGCTTCACAGGATGAGCCAGGGGGGCCTGCTGCAGTTGCAGTGGCGGCCCTTCGGCTTCGCCCTGCCCAAGCCCCTGGTCACGGCTGCAGGCACCGTGCAGCAGCGGCGCGGCTGGCTGCTGCGCTTGCAGGGCTCCCAGGGCGATCTGGGCTGGGGCGAGGCCGCGCCCCTCGATGGCCAGCTGGAGCCATTGGCGGCGGCCCTCGCTGCTTTGGATGCCAGCTATGGGACAGCCGAGCTCGAGAGGTTGCTGCAGGCGGGCCAGTTGCCCCCCACCCTTGCCTTTGCCCTCGGGGCTGCCCTGGCCGAGCTGGCCGGCTTGCCGCAGCGCCGCTGGCTGCCGCCGCCCCCTGCGGCCCAGCTGCTGCCGGCAGGATCAGCCGCTATTGAGGTTTTGGAGCAGCTTGAGCCCGAGCTGGGGCCGGCTCCGGTGTTCAAGTGGAAGCTGGCCGTTTGCGCCGATGGTTTGGAGCGCGAGCTGCTGGAGCAGCTGCTCCAGCGCCTGCCAGCAACCGCCCGCCTGCGCCTTGATGCCAATGGCGGCTGGAGCCGGGCCACGGCGGCGGCCTGGGCCGGGCGTTTGGCGGGCGAGCCACGGCTGCAGTGGCTGGAGCAGCCCCTGGCCCCGGCCGACCAGGCGGGCCTGGAGGCCTTGGCCGCCCAGGTGCCCGTGGCTCTAGATGAATCGTTGCAGCGCGACCCGGGCCTGCGCTGCAGTTGGCCGGGCTGGCAGGTGCGCCGCCCAAGCCAGGATGGGGACCCTCGAGCCCTGCTGGCGGCCCTGGAGCGGGGCAGGCCGCGGCTGATGCTCAGCACAGCCTTTGAAACCGGCATCGGCCGCCGCTGGCTCGAGCATCTGGCGGGCCTACAGGCCGAGGGCCCCACGCCGGCGGCGCCGGGTTTGGCGCCGGGTTGGCAAGCCCCCGGAGCCCTTGCCAGCGCCGATCCGGCAGTGGTGTGGGATGCCGCCCAGTCCACTGCAGAACAGCAGCCATGACGCCCGCACAGTTGCAAAAGCTCTGGGATGCCGACCGCCTGGCGGCCTTGGCGGGCCCGGCCGCCAGCGACCAGCAGGCTTTGGCGGCGGCGATCGGGCCCGATGGGCTGGCTCCCTTGGAGGAGTGCTGGGGGCCGGGGGTGGTGCTGGGTAGTGGCGGCAGCATGGGCGGTCGCCGCTGGTGCCTGCAGCCCCTGGCCCACCTGCAGGCTTCGGCGTCGGCCACTGGCCGCTGGCTGGAGGGGTTGGGGCTGGATCCGGCGAGCTGCCTGCAGCTCAATCCCCTGCCGTTGCATCACGTCAGTGGGCTGCTGCCCTGGGTGCGGGCCCAGCACTGGGGCGCCGGCCACCAGCGCCTCGATCCGGCCTGGATGCGCGATCCGGCCCTGTTGGCTGCGGCTGCCCCGCTAGATCCAGGCCGCCCTGCCTTGCTTTCCCTGGTGCCTACCCAGCTGCAGCGGCTGCTGGCTGCTGCCGACGGCCTGGCCTGGCTGCAGCGGTTGGCGTTGATCTGGGTGGGTGGGGCGCCACTGCCACCGGCGCTGGCGGAGCGGGCCAGGCTGGCCGGTTTGCGGCTGGCCCCTTGCTATGGGGCCACGGAAACGGCGGCGATGGTGTGTGCCCTGGCGCCCGAAGCTTTTCTGGCGGGCGCCTCGGGCTGCGGCGTCCCATTGGCGGGTGTGGAGCTGCGGCTAGGGGCGGAGCAGGCCGTTGAGGTGCGCTGTGAGCGGCTCAGTCCGGGCTGGCTGGAGGCTGGCCGACTCCAGCCCCTGCCGCGCACGGCCGATGGCTGGTGGCGCAGTGGTGATGCTGGCCGGCTGGGCCCAGCGGGGCTGGAGCTGCTGGGACGCCTTGATGGGGCCATTCATAGCGGCGGTGAAACCGTGTTCCCCGAGCTGCTGGAGCAGCGGCTGGCCCAGCTGGCCCAGGCCGCCGGCTTGCCACTGCAGGCGCTTTTGCTGTTGCCAATCGATGATCTCGACTGGGGCCAGCGCCTGGTAGCCCTGGTGCGGCCCGGCTCGCCCCAGCAGGATTGGCAGGAGCTGCAGTTGGCGTTGCAGCAGCTTTGTGATTCCTGGCCACCGGCCGAGCGGCCAGGTCGGTGGCTGCTCTGCCCCGAGCTGGCGCCAGCGGAGCTGGGCAAATGGCAACGAAATCATTGGCGGGCCTGGGTTGATCAGCTAAAAGCAGTTCAGGTCGTCTCTCCCGCGTCAGTCGATGTCGAGCCTGTCTGAGACCGAAATCAGCAATAAGAAGCTGGCTGCGGGTCTCACCGGAATCTTTCTGGGCGCCTTTGGGGTGCACAAATTCATTCTTGGCTACACCAAGCCGGCGGTTATCATGTTGGCGGTATCGCTGCTGACTTGCGGGGTAGGTTATTTTGTTTTTCAAGTCATTGGCATTATTGAGGGCGTCATTTATTTGACGAAATCCACTGCGGAATTCGAAGCCGAATATCTAGATGGCCAAAAAGATTGGTTCTGAGGCCTTAGCGCGGGCTCCCGTTTTATTGCTTTTGTCTGGAGCTGGGGCCCTCAGTTTTGGTCTGGCTGCAGCTATTCCCCACGACGGCTTGCATCCGCTGGCGCTGATGGCGGCCCTGTTGCCCCTGCAGTTGGCGGCGCTGCTTTACGTGTTCAGCCGGCCCTAAAGGGGCTGGATGCCCTGGCCCAGGCTCGATGCTTCCAGCCAGCGCTGCACCCCAGCCGGTAATGGGCAGCGCTGGCGGCTGGCCGTCTCGATCGCCAGGTGTCTGGTGAGTGCTTTGGCTGCGGCCCTCTCGCCCCTGCGGAAGTTGTAGTGCACCTCAAAGCTGCCGGAATCCAGGCGCCTGGGTTCCAGCTGGATCGCTAGGGGGTCGCCGCAGACAAGGGGAGCGAGGAAGTCGGCGCTGCAATGCACGAGCGGCAGGGCAATGGCTGGTATCTGCCCCGGGGTGGGAAAGATTTCAGCGGCAGGCAGGCCATAGCGCTCCAGGCTTTCTTCGTAAGCCTCGTGACACCAGCGCAGTAGCTGGTGGAAATGCATCACCCCGGCGGCGTCCGTGTCCCCGAAGCGCACGGTGCGGCAGAGCAGCAGCCAGCTGCTCGAATCAGCGATCAACCGACCCCATGATCACGTCGATGGAGCCGAGGATGGCCATGATGTCGGCCACCTTGGCTCCCTTGAGGATGTGGGGCAGGATTTGCAGGTTGTTGAAGTCGGCGGCGCGGATCTTGAAGCGCCAAGGGGTGACGTCGTTGTTGCCCTGCAGGTACACCCCGATTTCGCCCTTGCCTGATTCCAGGCGGGTGTAGAGCTCACCATCGGGAATCTTGAAGGTTGGGGCTACTTTCTTGGCCACGTATTGATAATCAAAGCCGGCATATTCGCTGCCCTTGCCCTCCGCCATGCGGCGGGCCTCCAGGTGCTCGGTGGCTCCTCCGGGAATCATGGCGCAGGCCTGGCGCAGGATTTTTAGGGATTCGCGCATTTCTTTGACGCGCACCCGGTAGCGGGCGTAGCAGTCACCCTCCTGTTCGCAAACCACGTCCCAGTCGAAGTCGTCGTAGCACTCGTAGTGGTCGACCTTGCGCAGGTCCCAGGGCACCCCAGAGGCGCGCAGCATCGGCCCCGACAGGCTCCAATTGATCGCCATCTCGCGGCTGATCACGCCCAGCCCCTCAATTCGCTTACGGAAGATCGGGTTGTTGGTAATTAGCTTTTCGTATTCATCGATCTTGGGACCAAACCAGTCGCAGAAGTCGAGGCACTTTTCCAGCCAGCCGTAGGGCAGATCGGCCGCCACCCCGCCGATGCGGAAATAGTTGTTGTTGATCAGCCGCTGGCCGGTAGCCGCTTCCCAGAGGTCGTAGATCATCTCCCGCTCGCGAAAGATGTAGAAGAACGGCGTCTGGGCGCCCACGTCCGCCAGGAAGGGGCCAAGCCAGAGCAGGTGGTTGGCGATGCGGTTTAGTTCCAGCATCAGCACCCGGATGTAGCTGGCGCGCTTGGGCACGGGCACATTTGCCAGCCGCTCCGGCGCGTTCACCACAATCGCTTCGTAAAACATGCCGGCCGCATAGTCCATGCGGCTCACGTAGGGCACGAACATCACGTTCGTGCGGTTTTCGGCAATCTTCTCCATGCCGCGGTGCAGGTAGCCGATCACCGGCTCGCAATCGACCACGTCCTCGCCATCGAGGGTCACCACCAGCCGCAACACCCCGTGCATCGAGGGGTGGTGGGGGCCGAAGTTGACCACCATCGGCTCCGTGCGCGTCTCCAGCTGCGTCATGGGGCCGTGGGTTAAGCGCTTTGCGGGGATCTTAGGAAGGAAGGGCCCGCCAGACGATCCGTGACGGCGAAGATCGCACCAGCGCCCCCGGATACGGCTCCTAAGCTTGATCTGGGAGTGTTGAATCCGCGCAAACCATGGGTCAGCACCAGCCAGCGCCTTTGCGAAAGATGGCGGCACCGGCAGCCGCAGCCCTCTCGCGCTGGCTGCTGGCTCCACACCAGCTCCGGGCGGCCCGGCAGCGCCAGCTGCTCATCGACAGCCTCACGGCAGTGCTTCCCACCGGGGAGGAGGGCTGCCAGGTGGGGTTGGCGATCCTGCAGGGCGCCCGTGCCCTCAGCCTGGCCGATGGCGATTTTGACCAGGAGGAATGGGAGCTTTTCTACTTCTGTCTCAAGAGCCTGCGCCTCAGCGATGCCCAACGCCAGAGCGCGGACCTGCATGGCTCACCCGATCCCAAGCGGATCGCCGCCAGCCTTGCCGCCATCGCAGACCCCAGCCAGCAGCTAGCGATCGCTCGCTGCTACTGCCTGTTTGCGGCGGCGGATGGCCAGGGAAAGGCGGCGGAACTCGGTCTGTTGCAGACCCTGCTCCAGGTGCTTGGTCACCCGGAACTGGAGCGGGAGCTGCCCGAGCTTTGCCGCCGCTTTCGCCCTGCGCCCAGCTGGTGGGGCCGCCTTCGCCATGGCTTGGGTCAGCGGCTGGCTCGTTGGGCTTCTCCCCACCGCCGCCGCTGAATGGCCATGGCTGATCCCGCCAGCACTGCGTTGTTTGATCATGTGCCCGTGCTGGCCGAGGCGGTGCTGGCGGGCTTTGCTTGCTTGCCAGCAGGCCTGCTGATTGACTGCACCCTCGGCGGCGGCGGCCATAGCGCGCTGCTGCTGCAGGCCCATCCCGGCTTGCGACTTGTGGGGCTGGACCAGGACCCAAGCGCCCGTGCCGCCGCCGCTGAGCGCCTCGCCCCATTTGGCGATCGGGTCACAATCGTGGCCGCCAACTTCGCCGATTACGTCCCGCCTGAGCCGGCTGTAGCGGTGCTTGCAGATCTGGGGGTGAGCAGTCCCCAGCTTGATGTGGCGGCACGGGGCTTCAGCTTCCGGCTCGAGGGGCCGCTCGACATGCGCATGAACCCCGAGAGCGGCGAGACGGCTGGGGAGCTGCTTGATCGTGCCGGCGAGAGCGAGCTGGCAGATCTGATCTACGCCTACGGCGAGGAGCGGCTGTCGCGCCGTATCGCCCGCAAGCTCAAGGAGCAGGGGCCCTGGGCCCAGCGCCATACCGCCGAGCTGGCCTATCTGGTAGCCGGTTGCTACCCACCGGCGGCGCGCCGCGGCCGCATCCATCCAGCCACCCGCACCTTTCAGGCCCTGCGCATTGCCGTAAACGATGAGTTGGGGGTGTTGGTCAAGCTGTTGCACAGCTCCCCCAACTGGCTGGAGCCAGGCGGGCTGCTGGCTGTGATCAGCTTCCACTCCCTTGAAGATCGGCGAGTGAAAACGGCCTTTTTGGCTGACGATCGGCTGGAGCGGGTAACGCGCAAGGCGATTAAGGCCAGCCCCGAGGAGGCCGAAGCCAATCCGCGCAGCCGCAGCGCCCGGCTGCGCATCTCCCGCCGTCTTGGTGAGGGGTCGTAGCTGCAGCTCGGGCTGTATCAGCCGATCTATATCAGCCGATCAGGCCGGTGCGGTCTTCGGCGCCAAACAGCTGGCGGAAGGCGGCGGTGGAGATGCACAGCACCAGGGGCACCACCACCAGCAGGCCGCCGTAGCTGAACAGGCCGCCAATGGTGTGGACCACGCCCTCGATGATTCCAAGCCATAGCACCATCCCCCAGCTGGGATTGACCACGTTGACGCCAGAACCAATGGTTTTGGTGGGATTAGCGGTGCCCAGCAGCGACACCTGGATCAGGAACTTCTGGGTGACCAGCAGCCAGATGTAGAAGATCGCCACCACGATCATGGGGATCACGCTGAGGGCTTCGTTGAGCTTGCCAAGGCCTGCCCCGATCAGGGTGGCGATGGCCCCGGCCACAGCTATGACGATCGCCAGCAGGATGCCGGAACCGAGCAGGCGGGCGCTGGCGGGACGGTCCCAGCGGGTGAAGTCGGCGAAGCAGGGCTTGCGGCCCTCCAGGCTCAGCCAGGCGCCGCGGGTTAGGCCAACCACGGTCCACAGGGCAACGATCACATAGCCGATCACGCCCACGATCAGGGCGGCCCAGGCGCCGGTGGGGTGCACAGCCATCACCTCATTGACGCTGGCTAGGCGAGCCCCTCCCAGGGCGGCCAGGGCGGCGAAGGGCAGCAGAATCAGGGCGGAGAGGGCCTCAAACAGCAAAAAAGCCCAGGGGGCGCGGCAAAAAGCAGCCCAGCCGTCTTCCACGGCCTGGAGCACGTGCAGTCGGCTGTCGCTGGAAGGGGTGAGGGCCATGATCAAGGGCAGATGGGCCGGACGGTAGCTATGAAGACAGCAGGGCGCATCCCAGTTGTGAAGCTTTGAACGATGCCGCTCCGCTGCTCTGGTGGCTTTGCCTGGGTATTCAGGCGTTAGCGATCCCGGGTGCGTTGTTGCCCGTACTGCCGGGACTGGCCTTGCTGCCCCTGGGGGCGCTGCTGTGGATCTGGGCGGTCGGCTGGAGTGCGGGCTGGCCGTCGCTGCTGCTAGCGCTAGTGCTGCTGGTGCTCGGCTGGGGTGCCGAGGCCCTGGGCTTGGTGCTTGGTCCAGCCAAGCTGCAGGCCAGTCGTTGGGCGGGTTTGGGCGCTGGACTGGGCTTGCTGGTGGGCCTGCTCGGGCTGCTGCCGGCCCTGCCCGTTGGTGGCCCCCTGCTGGGCCTGCTGTTGGGCCCCTTTCTGGGGGCGAGCCTGGCCCAGTGGCTGGCGGCCCGCGGTGGCCTGGGCAGGGCGCTGCAGGTGGGGTTGGCGGTGCTGGTGGGGATGCTGGTGAGCAGGTTGGCTCAAGCCCTGTTGGGCGTGGTGGGGGTGCTGGGCTTTATTGCGCTGACGCGCGGAGCTTGATGGCTGACTTGTGCCCTCAGCGCAGCTCCCGCACCGCGGCCGCAACTGTTTCAATTGCCAGGGCGATCTCGACATCGCTGCTGCCCCGCCCCAGCCCGAAGCGGATCGAGGCGGCCGCCTGATGACGACTGCGGCCCAGGGCGGCCAGCACGTGGGAGGGGGAGCCCTGGCTGCAGGCCGAGCCGCTGCTCACGGCGAGCCGCTGGCGCAGCAGTCGGTGCAGGCGCGTGCCATCCACTCCTTGCACCGTCACGTTCAGGTTGTGGGCCAAGCGGGGTGCGCCATCGCCAGACAGCCCGCCGCCGTTGAGCTCTATCCCGCCGAGGTCGCGCAGGCCCTCCCAGAGCTGGTTCCGCAGGTCCCCCAGCCGCCCGTCCCGCTCCTCCCGATCAGCCTCAGCCCCCAGCAGCGCTTGGCCCAGCCCCACCACCAGGGGCACCGGCAGGGTGCCGGCCCGGCGGCCATCCTGCTGGCCGCCACCATGGAGCTGGGCAGCCAGCTGGAGCCCCGGGCGCACAAGCAGGGCCCCTACCCCTTTGGGTCCATAAAACTTGTGGCCACTGAGGCTGAGCAGGTCGATGCCCAGCTCTTCGATGGCAAGGGGGATGTGGCCGGCAGCCTGGGCCGCGTCCACATGCAGCAGCACTCCCCGCTGCCGGCAGAGGGCGGCGATAGCGGCAAGGGGCTGGAGCACGCCGATTTCATTGTTGGCGGCCATCACGCTCAGCAGCAGCACGTCGTCGCCGAGGACCGCCTCCAGCTGGGTCAGATCCACCAGGCCATTGGGCTGGATGGGCACCAGGCTCACCGGAAACCCATGGCGCGCCAGGTAGGCCAGGGGGTCGAGCACGGCCCGGTGTTCGCTCACCAGGCTCACCAGTCGCCGCCGGGGGTTGCCAGCCGCCAGGGCCGCTTCGCACACCCCCTTGAGGGCCAGGTTGTTGGCTTCGGTGGCGCCGCTGGTGAAGATCACGGTTTCGGCGCTGCTGCCCAGCACTCGGGCCAGCTGGCCCCGGGCCCGCTCCACGGCGGCGGCAGCTTCCAGGGCCGGGCGATAAAGGCGGTTGGCTGGGTTGGCGCAGTGCTCGCTCCACCAGGGCGCCATCGCCGCCACCACCGCCGGATCGCAGGGAGTGGTGGCGTGATGGTCGAGGTAGGCGAGCATGGGTTGCTTGCAGGCTTCCATGTTGCCAACCAGAACCCTATTGCTGGTGGCCCTTGCAGCGCTGCTGGCGCCACCCAGCTGGGCCGAGGGCGGCGGGGTGCGGCCCGAGGATGCCCGGCCGCCGGGACTGCTGCTGCTGCAGGAGCGCCCCGGCCTGGGCGGCAAGCAGGCGATTGGTATTTATGGGGCCGTGGCTGATGCCAAGGTTCCCGGCCTGTGGCGCATCAAGCTTTGGGATGAGCAGCCCAACGACGTCAAGGTGCGCAGCGAAACCATCCGCTGCAGCCCTTCAGCGCCGATGCGGGTTACCAGCGATGGCGTCAATTTCTACGTGCGAGAGCTGAACCCCGGCGGAGCGATTACGACCGCCAATCGCATCGACCACCTGGTGTGGTGGGCCACCTGCTTCCCCGAGCAAGCCGGCAAGGATCCAGCGGGCCTGGGGCCCCTGGCCCGCCAGCTCGGCTACGGCGGCAGCCTGCGGGAATCCGAGCAGATCTTGCCTGGACGCTCCCGCTGAGCGCCTGCAGACTTGTCCCTGCCGACTGGAGACCTGCAGAGTGGCCGCCATGAACCCAGATCTGACCCCGGCCCAGGAACCAGAAGTGACGCCCGTGCGCCTGCTGCTGGTCGATGACGAGCCCGGCCTGCGCACCGCTGTAAAGGCCTATCTGGAAGACGAGGGCTTCGCGGTGACCACCGCCAACGATGGTGAGGAGGGCTGGGCCGTGGCCCAGGAGATGCTGCCTGACGTCATCCTTAGCGACGTGATGATGCCCCGCCTCGATGGCTACGGGCTGCTCCAGAAGTTGCGGGCCGACGAGCGCCTGGGTGGCACGCCGGTGATCTTCCTCACCGCCAAGGGCATGACGGCCGATCGCGTCACCGGCTTCCAGGCTGGCTGCGACGACTACATCCCCAAACCCTTTGACCCGGACGAGTTGGTGGCCCGGGTCCACAACGTCGTCAAGCGCCAGCAGCGGCTTCTGGCGGAGGCGGCCCGCTTCGCTGATGCCGATATCGGCCAGCTGTCCAAGCAGATCACCGAAATCCGTTCCCTGCTCGCCACGGGCAGTGCCAAGAAGCCAGCCAGCGCGCCCGAGCATGTGTTCACGCCGCGGGAGGCCAGCGTGTTGCAGCTGGTGGCCGAGGGGATGATGAATAAAGAAATCGCCCGGCGACTGGAAACCTCGATCCGCAACGTCGAGAAATATGTCAGCCGGCTATTCATCAAGACCGGCACCGCCAGCCGCACCGAACTGGTGCGCTACGCCCTCGAGCACGGGCTTGTTGACTGAACCGGTCTTGTCGACTGAGAAAGTTTTTTCGACTTTTTCGACCGAACCAGCCTGGTTGGCGCCTGCCCTCAATGGCGGCTTCGCCTACAGGGATCGCATCGCCCCCAGGGCCGCCGGCCAGAGCGTCAGTGCTTTTTATGCCGGTTGCTATCGCCATTCAACGCCTACTGATTGGCTGCAGCGCCTCGCCGCCGGGGAGATCTACAGGAACGGCCTGCAGCTTCAGGCCGATGTGGCCCTCGCAGCCGGAGATCAGCTGATCTGGCATCGGCCCCACTGGCAGGAGGCGGCCGTGCCGGTGTTGCCCAGCCCCCTGTTCGACAACGGCGACCTGCTGGTGTTCAACAAGCCCAGCGGTTTGCCGGTGCTGCCGGCCGGTGGCTTCCTGGAGCACACCCTGCTGGCCCAGCTGCAGGCCCGCTGGCCTGAGGCCCGGCCCGTGCACCGCCTGGGCCGCTTCACCTCCGGCCTGCTGGTGTGTGCCCGCCTTCCCGCCAGCCGCGCCTGGCTCAGTGCCCTGCTGCGGGAGAGCACGGCGCAACGCCGCTGCACCAAGACCTACAGGGCCCTGCTTCAGCCGCCCGCCCCCGGCTCGCCTCTGCTGGCGCTGGAGCCCGACCAGCAGCTCAGCCTCACCACGCCGATTGGTCGCTGTCCCCATACCCGGCTGGGGACCATATGGGCCGCGGCTCCGGCGGATCCGGTTGCCCTGCCGGCCCGCAGCGAATTGCGCCTGCTGGAGCGAGGCGAGCGGGCCTGGCTGGTGGAGGTCACGATCGCTACGGGGCGCCCCCACCAGATCCGCATCCACACCGCGGCCGCCGGGGCGCCCCTGCTGGGCGATCCGCTCTACGCCCCGGGCGGCTTGGCCTCGGAGCAGGCCCTGCCAGGCGATGGTGGCTACCACCTGCATGCCCACAGGCTGCAGTTGGTCTGCCCCGATGGCGACCTGCTTGCGCTGGAGGCGCCGTTGCCCGCAGCCCTGCGCGGAGCTGCTGATGGCTGAAGTTCAAGCTCCGGGCCTGCACCTGCGCCACTGGCCGGCCTGGCTGGCGCCCAGCGCCGCGGCTGAGCTGCTGGAGCGCCTGCAGCTCGAGGTGCCCTGGAAGCAGGAGGCGATCACGATTTACGGCCGCCGCCACCTGCTGCCGCGGCTCACCTGCTGGATGGCCGATCCCGGCTGCGGCTACAGCTACAGCGGCCTGGCCAACGTGATTGAGCCCTGGTCGCCGGCTGCCGCCGAGCTGCGCGAGGCCCTGCAGATGCTCACGGGTTGGCGCTTCAACTCCTTGCTGCTCAATCGCTACCGCGACGGCCGCGATGCCATGGGCTGGCATGCGGACGATGAACCTGAGCTCGAGCCCACCGCCCCGATCGCCTCCCTCAGCCTCGGCGCCTCCCGCGACTTCCGCCTGCGGCCCCAGCCCAGCCCGCGCCACCGCGCCGCCGTCGTCTCCGGTGCCTGCCCGTCGCCTGCTGGTTTTGGCGACTGCACCCCGTTCAACATTCCGTTGCACAACGGCGACTTGCTGTTGATGGAGCCCCCCACCCAGTTGTGGTGGCAGCATGCCCTGCCGCGCCGGCTGCGGCTGCAGCAGCAGCGCCTCAACCTGACGTTTCGGGTGGTGCGCCCAGTTGCATAGGGCTGCTCAGGCCCGCTCGAAGGCGATCAGGTATCCAGCGCTTGGATCAGCGAGTCCAGATTGGTGCCAACTTGATTGGCCACGTCCTTGAGGATCTGTCGGAGTGTGCCCACACGCAAAGGTTTATGGGCGGGGATGGTGAGGTGTTGCTGCCCATTCGGCAGCAGGCGAGTGAGTCGCATGTGGCTGCCACTATGTCGGGTCACGGCATAGCCAAATCGGGCTAACCGCCGCGCTAGTTCTGCACCATCGAGATCACGGGGGATCTTCACAGGGCCAGCAGTTCCTGGCGCACGTGATGAAGCCGTATCAACGGGGGCGCATCACCCTCCTCAAAGTGGCAGTGCACGGCATCACGAATCTCTTGATGCAGCTGCTCCAAATCCTCCGCCTCTGTGTGAATCGAACTGCCAACGGCGTTGGCTCGGAATGACCCGTCCTCGGCTTCTTCCACGACAAAAAGAATTTCGTTCATCGCGTTTTTGCCCGGTGCCCTCTGCCAAGCAAAAGTCTGGCATCGAATCAGGGGGCTGGTTGGTCTGCGGGATTGCCCGCTTTGCGGGGTCAGGCCCGCTCGAAGGCGATCAGCCTTGAGAAGTAAAAGGGCGCCTGGTTGAGGCTGCGGCGCATGGGCTTGAAGCCGGCTTTGGCGGCGGCGGCCACGATGCCCGCCTCGCGCAGGGTGTAGGCGCGGGTGGTCTTGCTGGGGCCGGGGAACAGCTGGCCGATGCCCTTGAGCAGGGCCAGCAGCGGCGTGTAGGGGGCAAAGCTCACGATCAGGTGGCGCTCGGCCATCGAGGCCAGGTGGCGCACCATCTCCTCGGCAGGGGCCTGGGGGTAGTGGATGAACACGTCCAGGCAGATCACCGTGTCGTAGCGGCCCTCGAGGCTCTCGAGATCGGAGGCCAGGAAGCTGATCTGACCTGGCTTGGCGCCCAGTTCACCAGCGCGGCGCTGGGCTTCTTGCACCATCGCAGCGGAGAGGTCGGAGGCGGCGATAGAGCCCGCACCCAGCTGGGCCAAAGGCAGCGTCAGGCTGCCTACGCCGCAGCCGGCATCACAGAAGCTGCGGCTCTCCAATCCGCCCTGCTCCTGCAGCCAGGCCAGCACGTTGTCCACTGTTTTTTGGTGGCCGATGCGGATGTTGCGCTGTACCCGGTTGACGTCGTCGCTGTCGCTGTAGATGCGATTCCAGCGCTCAAAGCCGGTGGTTTCGAAGTAGCCCTTCACCTCGAGTTTTTCGGCCTGGTTGGCTTCCAGTAGCTGGTCGGGGGCCATGGGGATATCCGGTCGTGGCGCGGATCCTAGGGAGTGACTTCTGCTCCGGGCCGCTGCCAGCTGAGCCCGGCGGGCCCCTCCTGCCAGCGCAGGGTTTCCGCTAGGGGCATGCCCAGCAGCATCTGGTCGAGGCTGCGGTCATCGCCCAGCACCCGCCGGGGCAGCACGGTGGCCGCGGCGATGGCCCGGGCCGGCTCACCGGTCCACTGGGCCAGGCGCCGCACCCCCTCCAGCAGCGGCAGGGTGACGCCGGCCAGGGTGCCGTCTTCCAGCCGGCAGCTGCCGTCGGCCACGATCAGCAAGCGCTCATCCCAGCGGTGCTGGCCTTCGCCGAGGCCGTAGGGGGCCAGGGCATCGCTCACCAGCACTACCTGCTCTGGAGCCAGCCGCTGCAGCAGCACCGCCATGGTGGGGGCCACGTGCACCCCATCGGCGATCAGGCCGATTGCCACATCCCCCCGCAGGGCGGCAGCCGCCACCGGCCCTGGCGCGCGCCGGTGCATGTCAGGCATGGCGTTGAAGGCATGGGTGAGCATCGTCACCCCGGCAGCGAAGGCGGCGTGGCTCTGGGCTTCCGTGGCCGCGCTATGGCCCAGGCTCACCACGATTCCCCGCTCGGCCAGGGCGGTGATCACGGCGCCAGCCCCCTCCAGTTCCGGGGCCAGGGTCACCAGGTCGATGTCGCTTTCAAAGCCGTCGATGCGCTGCAGCAGGGCGGCCAGGCTGGGGGCAGCCAGGTGCTGGGCGGGATGGGCGCCCCGGCGACTTGGTTCAAGGAAGGGACCCTCAAGGTGGGCGCCCAGTAGCTGGCAGCGGCCCGGTTGGTGGGCTGCTCGCGCCTCTGCCAGCACGGCCAGGGCCTGGCGCAGGGGTGCAACGCCGCAGGTCACCAGGGTGGGGCAGATCGCTTCGACACCATCGCGCCAGAGCAGCTCCAGCAGGGCCTCCAGCTGGGGGAGATCGGCCAACGTGAGCTCCGGAAAAGCCAGGCCCAGGCCGCCGTTGATCTGTAGATCCACCCCGGCCGGGCTGAGCCAGTCGCCGTGCCAGTCGTCACCGGCGGCCCGGCTGCCGGCGGGCAAAGGCTCCACCAGGCTGATCAGATCGTCGTCGTCAAGGCCGATGCGCCAGCGCTGGTTGGCGCCATGGCTGCAGCGCTGGGCCTGGGGCAGTCGCACATTGCTGAGCCAGCGCATGGGCAGAAGGGCCGCCAGACGGGACAATGCCATTCTCCGCCTGCGGCCGTGTGGTTGCCTTCTCTTCTGCCGGACCGTCATCGGGATCGCCCCAAGCTGCCCCTGCACCCCAGGTGGCAGTGGTGATGGGTAGCGACTCAGACCTGCCCACCATGCAGCCGGCGGTGCAGGTGCTGGAGCAGTTTGGGGTGGCGGTAGAGGTGCGGGTGCTCTCGGCCCATCGCACTCCCCTGGAGATGGTGGAATTTGCCCAGATGGCCCGCGGGCGCGGCTTCAAGGTGATCGTCGCCGGCGCCGGCGGCGCCGCCCATCTGCCTGGCATGGTGGCGGCCCTCACCACCCTGCCGGTAATCGGCGTGCCGGTGCAAAGCCGGGCCCTATCGGGTGTGGATTCGCTCCATTCGATCGTGCAGATGCCCGCTGGTATCCCGGTGGCCACGGTGGCGATCGGTAATGGCCTCAACGCCGGCCTGCTGGCGGCGCAGATCCTGGCCACCGCTGATCCCCGCCTCGCCCAGGAGATCTCGGACTACCGCGATGGGTTGCACGGCCAGGTAACGGCCAAGGACACCCGGCTGCAGCAGCTGGGCAGCCGGGCTTACCTGGAGCAGATGGGCTGATGCTGGAACGGCTCGTTCTGCCTCCCTGGCTCAAGGCCGGCCTGGCCCTGCCCCTGCTGGTGCTCAACCTCTGGGTGCTGCGCCAACTGCTGCTGCCCCTGGCACCCTTCCCGGCCCTATTTGTGGCGGCGGCCCTGATCGGCTTTCTGCTGGATCTGCCCAGCCGCTGGCTGATGGGCCGTGGTCTGCCGCGCTGGCTTGCCTACGCCCTGGTGGTGGGGGTGAGTGTGGGCCTGATCGGCCTGGCCGCCGTCTGGCTGGTGCCCCGGCTGATCGAGCAGCTGGGCGAGCTGATCACGGCCCTGCCCGGCTGGTTGGCCCAGGGGGAAACCCTGTTGCAGCAGCTGCAGGCCTGGGCGGTGACGCGCGGGCTGCCCACCGATTTCGGCGACCTCAGCAGCGAGCTGCTCACCCGCACAAGCCAGCTGGCCCGCCAATTTAGCCAGCAGCTGCTGAGCTTGCTTGGCACCACCGTGGGCCTCACGGTCAACACCGTGATCGTGCTGGTGCTGGCGGTGTTTCTGCTGCTGGGAGGGGAGGGCATCAGTGCCGGCCTGGCCCAGTGGCTGCCGCCGCGGGTGCGGGAGCTGGTGGTGGCCACCTTGAACCGCACCTTCCGCGGCTACTTCGCCGGCCAGGTGGTGCTGGCGTTGATCCTCAGCCTGGCCCAGATCGTGGTGTTCACCTTGCTGGGCATTCCCTATGGCGTGTTGTTTGCGGTGGCGATCGGCTTCACCACCCTGGTGCCCTATGCCAGTGCCCTCACGATCGTGGCGGTGAGCGTGCTGCTCGCCCTGGATGATCCCCGCACGGGCCTGGAAGTGCTGGCCGCCGCCATCAGCGTGGGCCAGGTGGTGGACCAGGTGATCCAGCCCCGGCTGATGGGGCGGATCGTGGGGCTCCAGCCGGCCTGGCTGTTGATCAGCCTGCCGGTCGGAGCTCGCCTGGGCAGCCTGCTGGGCCTGGGGGATCTGCTCGGCTTGGTGCTGGCGGTGCCGGTGGCCAGCTGCGCCAAGACCTTTCTCGATGCCTGGGGCGACCAGCTTCGCGCCGGGGAGGTGCCGGTGGTCAGCTCCCCGGCGGGATCACGCCCTGAGCCGCCAGATAGCTGAGCACCACGGCCACCGAATCCTCCAGGCTCTGGGCGCCGGTGTCCACCCGTAGCTCGGGCTGCTCGGGGGCTTCATAGGGGCTGGAGATGCCGGTGAACTCCTTGATCTCGCCGGCCCGGGCCTTGGCATAGAGCCCCTTGGTGTCGCGCTGCTCGCAGGTGCCTAGGTCGGCGGCGCAGTGGATCTCGATGAAGTCGCCGGCATCGACCAGGGCGCGGGCCTTGTCGCGGTCGGCCTTGAAGGGCGACACGAAGGCGGTGAGCACCACCACACCCGCATCGAGGAACAGTTTGCTCACCTCGCCGATGCGGCGGATGTTCTCCTCGCGGGCGGCGTCGGAGAAGCCCAGGTCCTTGCAAAGGCCGTGGCGGATGTTGTCTCCATCGAGCACGTAGCAGGAGAGCCCCCGTTCAAACAGGGCGGAGTTCACGGCGTTGGCCAGGGTGCTCTTGCCCGAGCCGCTCAGGCCGGTGAACCAAAGGATGGCGCTGCGGTGGCCCTGCTGTTCGGCCCGGGCTGCCCGGTCCACCGTGGTGTGGTGCCAGGCGATGTTGGTGGAGGCTCCCTGGTTGGTGAGTTCGCCGTAGGTGGGGGTGGAGGGAGCGGCGGACATCGGTGCTGGGCGTTGGGACGGATCGGGCCATTCTCCCCTGTGCCTCGCGTCAGGCCCTTGAGACGGCCCAACCGTTCGATCCCGATTCGCTTTACGACGAGCAGGGCTTGCCGTCGTGATTCTGGATACTTTTGTGCTGCTCGCAATTCTTCAGCGAGAACCTGGGTGGGAGCGACACCAGCAGGCGCTCGAGCAAGCTGAAGTCCTACGACTGTCCGCAGGCACCCTGCAGGAGCTGCTGCTGCTTGCTCACTGCCGTCGTGTGCTCGAACCGATGCGGACGTTGCTGGATCTCATTGATCCTGATGTGGTGCCGGTGGATGCGGATATGGCAGAGCGCGCTCTCGGCATCTTTAAGCGTTTTGGCAAGGGTCAGGGCCATCCCGCCCAGCTCAACTTCGGGGATTGTTTTGCGGCGGCACTTGCTGAGCGTGACCAATTGCCCCTTGGCTACATCGGCGACGATTTCAGCAAGGCGGGCTTCTGAGCTTGCGCGTCAGCCTCCCGCCTGCTTGGGCCGGTAGCCGGCCTGCTCCAGCGCCCCCAGGGCCACGGCCACCTGGTCTCCCTGCAGCTCGATCACGCCGTCTTTGACGGTGCCGCCTGTTCCGGCAATGGCCTTGAGCTGTTTGAGCAGGGTCTTTAGCTCGGCTTCCGGCGCCTCAAGGCCCGTGATCGCTGTCACTAGTTTTCCGCCTTTGCCGGCCTTGGTGCGCTGCACCCTCACCTGCTGCTGGGCCTTTGGGCTGGGTGCGCCCGTTGGGCCGGACCCAGCCGGGGTGGGCCTGGCCGTGCTTGCGGAGTTGCTGCTGAATTCCTGCCAGCCGCCTTTTCTTGCCATGCCGAACCCTGCGCCTTAGTCCTGAGTTTGATAGGCGCTACTTCCCCAGGATCGCGCCTGCCTCAGCACCAATGAGCTCCTGACCCTTTGCCGGGGCGAGGAGCAGTAATGCTGTTTGTGAATTCGAGCGTGATCCTCGACGTGATCACGGCGGATCCCCACTGGGCCGCCTGGAGTCCCACCCAGCTCGCCCATGCCCTGCTGGAGTCCCCGGAACTGATCACCAGGGATGAGCGCCACTATCGCCAGGCATTTTCCGGTTTGAAATTAATCCTGCCCTGAGCCCCCACTCCATAGGTGACGACCAGCGATAGAACGAGGTGTTAGGCCCTTGCCAGCAGCAGGCGCCAGCCCTCGATCAGCATCACGATCACCCAGGCCCCCATGCATATGCTCACGGCGGCAGCGGCGATGTCCTTGGTGGCCCCGATCTGGGGTGCGCGCTCCGGCTGCACGTAGTCGCACAGCTCCTCGAGGGCGGTGTTGAGCAGTTCGGCTGAAAGCACCAACGCCGTGGTCACCAGCACCAGACCGAAATCCAGCCAGGCCCGCTGGGCGAAGGCGATCGCCAGGAGCCCAGCTGCCAGCACTACCTTGTAGGCCACTGCCTTGTCGCGCATGGCCAGGCGCAGGCCGTGGCAGATAACGCGCATTTTGCGCAGTGGCTCGTAGGGCCTGGGGGTGGTGGTTGGCATCAGCCCATCATCCACCCGTCAGCTTGAGCAGGCCCATTAGCTCTCTCACCTCTTTGCGCCCGTGACCGTTCTTTGCGCCCTTGGCCGTGGCCGCTTCTTACGCTGAGTTGATATTGCTCCGACACCGGTGACAAGCACCGTCTCTCCCCTCTCCGCAGCCAGCGGCGTCGATCCAGCGGCCCTGGAGCGCGCAGCTCGCCCCAACAGTCTGGGCCGCTACGGCCAGTTCGGCGGCCAGTACGTGCCTGAAACCCTGATTCCCGCGCTGGCGGAGTTGGAGCAGGCCGCGGCTGAGGCCTGGAAGGATCCTGCTTTTACCGATCGGCTCAACCACCTGCTGCGCACCTATGTGGGGCGGCCCAATCCCCTCTATGAAGCGGAGCGGCTCACCGAGCACTACCGCCGGCCCGAGGGCGGTCCGCGCATCTGGCTGAAGCGCGAAGACCTCAACCACACCGGCGCCCACAAGATCAACAACGCCCTCGGTCAGGCGCTGCTGGCCCTGCGCATGGGCAAAAAACGGATCATTGCCGAAACCGGCGCCGGTCAGCACGGCGTGGCCACCGCCACCGTGTGCGCCCGCTTCGGTCTGGAGTGTGTGGTGTACATGGGCGCCGAGGACATGCGCCGTCAGGCCCTCAACGTTTTCCGCATGCGGCTGCTGGGGGCGACGGTGCAGCCGGTCACCGCTGGCACCGCCACCCTCAAGGACGCCACCAGCGAAGCGATCCGCGACTGGGTGACCAACGTGGAGAGCACCCACTACATTCTTGGCTCGGTGGCCGGGCCCCATCCCTACCCGATGCTGGTGCGCGACTTCCACGCCGTGATCGGTGAGGAAACCAAGCGCCAGTGCCACGAGGCCTTTGGCCGCAATCCCGATGTGCTGGTGGCCTGCGTTGGTGGGGGCTCCAATGCCATGGGCCTGTTCCATCCCTTCGTGCAGGACACGGACGTGCGTTTGGTGGGGGTGGAGGCCGCCGGCGATGGCGTGGCCACCGGCCGCCATGCCGCCACCATCACCGAGGGCCGCGTTGGCGTGCTGCACGGCGCCATGAGCCTGCTGCTGCAGGACGAGGAGGGCCAGGTGCAGGAGGCCCACTCGATCAGTGCCGGCCTCGATTACCCCGGCGTGGGCCCCGAGCACAGCTACCTCAAAACCATCGGTCGGGCTGAATACGGCGCCGTAACCGACACCGAGGCGCTCGATGCCCTGCAGCTTCTGTGTCGCCTGGAGGGCATCATCCCGGCGCTGGAAACGGCCCACGCCTTCGCCTGGCTGGAGAAGCTCTGCCCCACCCTGGCCCCTGGCACCGAGGTGGTCCTCAACCTCTCGGGCCGCGGCGACAAGGATGTGAACACGGTGGCCGAGAAGCTCGGCGACAAGATGGGAGGCTGACCCCAGCCTGCTGGCATCAGCCCAAGACCGGGAAGTCGAAACGATTGCCGAAAAGCGAAAACAGCACCTGCCACAGGTTGGGGTGCTCCTTGATCTCCTCGGCCGCCGCGCTCTCGATTGATTGCAGCTGATCGGGGCTCAGCTCGAGGCCGGTGGCAAGACGAGAAAGGATCTCGCGCTCTTGCTCGCAGATGAATTCATCATCCTGCTGGTGCCTTGATGCGGAAGCCACCATCACGGCGGTTTTCATGGCCAGTTCCCGTTGCTCCGGATTTATCAAGGCGGCCAGCTCCTCGATGCAGGCTGGATCAGATACCTGATCTTCCCAGGTGACGAATTTGGCCTGGAGTTTGTATTGCTCGCTTAGCGACTCCAGAAGACTTTCTTCTTCAAGGGAGACCCCACCGTCGGCCAGCGCGACCAGGTTGAGAAGTCTCAGGATCACTCCTGCCGATTGGTGATCCACGCGGGTGTTCGGATTGGACAAGTCATCAGGGTACTAATCGTAGTTGGGAAAATATTGAGTTAACCCAAAAGCCTTTCCAGTGCCTGGGCCACCGAGCCCACGGCGGCTCGGGCCGTGGCGTAGGCCATGCGCATTGGCCCCACTAGGGCCACCTGGCCCACGCCGCCGTCGCCGCTGCGGTAGTTGGCCTGCACCACGGCGCACTGGTGCAGGGCCCGGTGGGGATGCTCAGCGCCGATCCAAATGCCCGGCTGGGGCAGGAGCTGTTGGGGCGCATCCTCCACCAGCTCCACTAAGGGGCGCAGGCTGAGGGTCTGGCTGAATTCCGGCTGGGCCAGCAGGCCAGCTAGCCCCGTCGCCACAGCGCCTTCGCCCTCTAGCTGCCGCGACTGCCCATGGCTAGCCAGCGCTTGGCGCAATACCGCGCCGCTGCTGCTGAGGTGGGAGGGCAGGGCGGCCCAGTCGATGCTGCCGCCATCCAGCTGGGCCGCGACCCAGCGCTCCAGGGACGCCAGTTCCGCTACCGCAAGGCACGGCAGCCGCAAGTTGAGGCTGCTGGCGGTGGCGCCCCCCTCCACCAGGAACACCAGCAGGCGTTCACCACTGGCCACCAGTCGTAGGGCCTGCAGCTGGGACTGCTGACGTTGGGGCCTGGTGATCAGGCTGAGCAGGCCTGTGAGATCTGCCAGGCGCCGGCTCAGATGCAGCAGCAGATCGTCGAGGGCTGCCCACTGCAGGCTGAGTCCGGTGAGTTCGCGCTCCAGCTGCAGGGCGGCCGCACCTGGCGCGGGCAGCAGCTGATCAACGTAGGTGCGGTAGCCCTGCTGGCTGGGGATTCGGCCAGCGGAGGGGTGGGGCTGGGTGAGCAGGCCACGCTGCTCCAGGGCCCCCATGGCTGAACGTACCGTCGCCGGGCTGGCCTGCAGGCCAAAACGGCGCACCAGGGTCTGGCTGCCCACCGGCTCCATCGTGTCGACGTAGTGGCGAACGGCGAGCTGCAGTACTTCCTGCTGCCTGGCGGGCAAGGGCCTAGGGGAGGCGGACTGCAAGCGGGCGCCGCAGGAGTGAGGCGATCGTACGCAGCCCAGCGGGTGTCAGTAGCGGGGTACGGCCGGATCCACCTCCACACTCCAGGCGTCGATGCCCCCTTGCACGTTCCAGACCGCACCAAAGCCGTGTTCCTGCATCAGCCAGCAGCCCAGATGCCAGCTGCGCACGCCGGCGTGGCACAGCACGGCTACGGGTCGGTCGCGGTCGAGCAGCTGGTTGAGCTGGCCAATCCACTCGTTAGATCGGCCTAGGGGCAGATGCACCACGGCATGGGGCAGGCGGGCCAATTCCAGTTCGGTGTCTTCGCGCACGTCCACCAGCTGGATCGCCTCGCCCCGCTCCAGCCGCTCTTGCAGGTCGCGGGCCCGGATTGTCTGCGGTGTCGTCTCGATAGGTGCCATGGCGGGCAGACGGGGTGGCTTGGGGTCAAGATGGACCCATCCTGCGTGGGGCGCATGAAGGCCCGCCCGTTTTTGGCGGTCGTGCTGGCGGTGACATTGCTGTTGCTGAGCCTGGCGGCGGGTGGCTGGTGGCTGGTGCTGCAGCGCTCCCCCCTGCAGCTGCAGCACCAGCAGCTGGTTTCGCCCCGGGCGGCCCGCTTTGTGCCCCGCCAAGCCGCCCTGAGCCTCTATTTGCTCAGCGATGGCGAGCAGCCGGTGGGTTACGCCCGGGCGGTGGCTCCCCCCCGCCAGCGCCGCCAGGCGGCTGAGGCGGTCGCCGGCCTTAGGGATGGTGCTTTCGCTGCTGCCGGCCTCGACTATCCCGGCGAGCTGGCCCCCTGGTTGGGCCGCGAACTCGGCTTTGCCCTACTGGCCTCAGAGCCCGGGGCGGCGCCCGATGGCTGGTTGCTGGCCCTGCGCAGTCGCGACGCTGACGGCGCCCGCCGCTTCCTGCAGCGCTTCTGGCAGACCCGCAGTCTTGCGGGCACCGACCTGCAGATCAGCAGCTACCGCGGCATGGGCTTGATCAGTGGCCGTGGTGCCCTGGTGGGCACCAGCCCGGTGCCGATCGCTACGGCGCTGATCGACGACGACCTGGTGTTGATCGCGTCGGGTCGGGGGGTGCTGGAGCAGGCCCTTGACGTCTCCCAGATCGATGAGCTCAACCAAGCGGCCAGCCCCCGCTTTAAGCAGGCGGTGCAGCGCCTTGAGCAGGGGGCGCTGCTGCTCACAGCCCGGCCAGAAACCCTGGGGCCCTGGTTGGGGTTGCCGGGTGAGTTCACGGCGCCTGGGGTCGTGCAGGAGCTGGTGGCCAGCCTGCGCCCCGATAACCGCTCCTTGGAGCTGGAGGCCCTGCTGCAGTTCGCTGCAGATGCCGCAGTGCCGGTTCCCTCGGCCACGGGCACTACGGAAATTGACCCCACAGGAGCAGTCTTATTGGAGGCCCTGCAGGGCCCCTCAGAGAGCCTGGCCCTGATCCAGCGCCCCGCCGCTTGGCCGGCCTACTGGCAGCCCCTGCTGGCGGCAGTGCTGCAGGCTGAGCCGGGATCTTTCCCGGCCTTGGTGACCGCCGCCGCCGATGGCCCACTGCTGCGCAGTGAGGCAAGTCAGGGCTGGCTGCTGGGCACTGGCGTCGACCAACCGCAGCCGGAGGCCCTCGCTGGGGTGCTGGCTGCCGAGGGATTGATCGCCGCGCCGCTGCCGGTGGAAGGGGATCCCGATCTGCGGGTCTGGACCAGGCTGGAGGCTGGCCAGGCTGGACGCCGATTCGCTCGCGGCGATGCCAACCAGCTGCAGGCCAGCCTGGAGGGCGCCCGCTCCAGCCAGGGCCGCCTGGCCTGGTGGGGTCAGACCCTGGCGGTGCTGCAGGAGCAGCGTGACTCCCGCAAGCCGCCCCGGCTGCGGCTGGAGCAGCTCGCCGGCCTCGATCTACCCCAGGCTCCCCTGCAGTGGGCTATGGCGGCGGGCCGGGCCCAGCCCTTGCTGCAGCGCTGGAGCACCTGGCAGCTGTTGTCGGCCCTGGCCGGCCAGCCCCTGGCCCCGGCCGTGCAGAGCCTGAGCCTGGGCTGGGAAGCGCAGCCTGACGCCAACCTGCACCTCAAGGCCCACCTTGAATTCGGTTGATGGCTATGGCAAAACTTGAACCGGCTGAGCGTGAACTGCTGCTCTGGCGCCATGGCATCGCCGAAGATCGCCACCCTGATCGCCCTGATCAGGAGCGGGCCCTTACGGCTGAAGGCCGTCAGCGCACTGCGGCCGTGGCGGCGGAGTTGTGCCGCTTGCAGCTTCACTGTGATCGCCTCCTGAGCAGCCCCCTGCGGCGGGCGCTGCAAACCGCTGAAATTGGTGTGGCGGCTGGTATGGCACCGGCGCTGGAGTTGGAGGATCGCCTGGCGCCAGGCGGTGATCCGAGGCCGCTGCTGCAGGCGGGCCCTTGGCGGCGCCTTGGTCTGGTGGGCCATGAGCCAGACCTGGGCGAGCTGGCCTCGAGCCTGCTGGGGTTGCCGGCGGGTTCGATTTCGGTGCGTAAGGCCGGCATCGTGCTGCTGCGCTTGGGCCCAACTGGCGCCAGCTTGGAGGCCCTAATTGGCCCACGGTTGCTGCGACTACGGCGGGATGGCTAGCGGCAGCCGTAAGTTCGCCTTAGTGAGTGCGGTGGAGAAGCTTGGTAGTAACAGGAGCGGCGACCCCAGCCCCATTTCGGCCGGGTTTGGAAGGGGTGCCGGCTACCCAGTCGTCGATCTGCGACATCGATGGCCAGCGGGGGGTGCTCACCTATCGCGGCTACCCCGTAGACCAGCTGGCATCCAGCAGCTCCTTTCTGGAGACGGCCTACCTGCTGATCTGGGGCGAGCTGCCCACCGCTGAGCAGCTGCAGGAGTTTGAGCAGGAGGTGCAGATGCACCGCCGGGTCAGCTTCCGCATCCGGGACATGATGAAGTGCTTCCCCTCCGGGGGGCATCCGATGGATGCACTGCAGAGCAGCGCCGCCTCCTTGGGCCTTTTTTATTCCCGTCGAGCCCTCGACAACCCCGAATACATCGTTTCGGCGGTGGTGCGGCTGATCGCCAAGATCCCCACGATGGTGGCGGCCTTCCAGCTGATCAGGAAGGGTCAAGATCCGATCCAACCCCGCGACGACCTGGCCTACGCCGCCAATTTTCTCTACATGCTCACGGAGCGGGAGCCCGATCCGCTGGCGGCCCGCATCTTTGACGCCTGTCTGATCCTGCACGCCGAGCACAGCCTCAATGCCAGCACCTTCAGCGCCCGGGTGACGGCCAGCACCCTCACCGACCCCTATGCCGTTGTGGCGTCAGCGGTTGGCACCCTGGCGGGCCCCCTGCACGGCGGCGCCAATGAAGATGTGCTGGAGATGCTCGGCCAGATCGGCAGCCCAGATCAGGTGGCGCCCTGGCTGGATCGGGCGATTGCCGGCAAGCAAAAAATCATGGGTTTTGGCCACCGGGAATACAAGGTGAAGGACCCCCGGGCTGTGATTCTCCAAAGTCTGGCGGAGCAGCTCTTCGACCAGTTCGGTCACGATCCGATGTACGACCTAGCCCGCAAGCTGGAGGAGGTGGCGGCCGAGCGCCTAGGGCCTAAGGGAATTTTCCCCAACGTCGACTTCTATTCAGGCCTGGTGTACCGCAAGCTCGGCATCCCTGAAGATCTCTTCACGCCCATTTTTGCTATCGCCCGCACGGCTGGCTGGCTGGCCCATTGGAAGGAGCAGCTGGGGGCTAATCGCATCTACCGGCCCTCTCAGATCTATACCGGTCAGCCCTCCCGTGACTGGCAGCCCGTGGGGGCCCGCTAAGTTGCCCCCATCTGAGCTGCCGCCATGCTGACCACCACGGCTCCGGGCCTGGATCTAGAGGCCAGTTTTGAGCAGGCCCTGCAGGGCTTCGGCCTGAGTCCTGCCGCCGCCCACCTGTTGTGGCTGCCCCTGCCCATGGTGCTGGTGCTGGTGGCGGCCGTGGTGGGCGTGCTGGTCAACGTCTGGCTGGAGCGCAAGATCTCAGCAGCGGTGCAGCAGCGCATTGGTCCTGAATATGCCGGCGCTTTAGGGGTGCTTCAGCCGATGGCCGATGGCCTCAAGCTGGTGTTCAAGGAAGACATCATCCCCGCCCGGGCTGATGGCCTGCTGTTCACCCTCGGCCCAGTGCTGGTGCTGATTCCGGTGATTCTCAGCTGGTTGGTAGTGCCCTTCGGCCAGCACCTGCTGATCAGCAACGTTGGCATCGGTATTTTCCTTTGGATTTCGCTGAGCAGCATCCAGCCAATCGGCCTGCTGATGAGCGGCTACGCCTCCAACAACAAGTATTCGCTGCTGGGGGGTCTGCGGGCGGCGGCCCAGTCGATCAGCTACGAGATCCCCCTAGCCCTGGCTGTGCTGGCGGTGGTGATGATGAGCAATTCGCTTAGCACCGTTGACATCGTCAACCAGCAGACCGGCGCTGGCATCCTCAGTTGGAACATCTGGCGTCAGCCGGTGGGCTTTGTGATCTTCTGGATCTGCGCCCTAGCCGAATGTGAGCGCCTGCCTTTCGACCTTCCTGAGGCCGAGGAGGAGCTGGTGGCTGGCTACCAGACCGAGTATTCGGGCATGAAGTTTGCCCTCTTCTATCTGGGCAGCTACATCAACCTGGTGCTCTCGGCCCTGCTGGTGTCGGTGCTTTACCTGGGCGGCTGGGGTTTCCCCATCCCAGTGGAGTGGCTGGCCAGCTGGCTGCACCAGCCGATCGATGCATCCTTGGTGCAACTGATCACCGGCTCGGTAGGCATCGTCATGACGGTGCTCAAGGCCTATCTGCTGGTGTTTCTGGCGATCCTGCTGCGCTGGACCACTCCGCGGGTGCGCATCGACCAGCTGCTCGATCTGGGCTGGAAGTTTTTGCTACCGATTGCCCTCGTCAACCTGCTGATCACGGCAGCTCTCAAGCTGGCCTTCCCGGCTGTTTTTGGTGGCTGACCGAGCCTGAGCACCAGCTTTTCTCCAGACCAGCCATCATGGGCTGACCCATTCCGACCGCCTCCCCCCAGAGCCAACTCCATGTTCGGGTTTCTCAAGAAAGTCGGTGACTACACCCGCGATGCGGTGGGTGCGGCCAACTACCTGACCCAGGGTCTGGCGGTGACCTTTGATCACCTGCGGCGCCGGCCGATCACAGTTCAATACCCCTACGAGAAGCTGATCCCCTCGGAGCGCTATCGGGGCCGCATCCACTACGAATTCGACAAGTGCATCGCCTGTGAGGTGTGTGTGCGGGTCTGCCCGATCAACCTGCCGGTGGTGGATTGGGTGATGAACAAAGCCACCAAGAAAAAGGAGCTGCGTAACTACTCGATTGACTTCGGGGTGTGCATCTTCTGTGGCAATTGCGTGGAGTATTGCCCCACCAACTGCCTTTCTATGACCGAGGAATACGAGCTGGCAGCTTTTGATCGCCACAGCCTCAACTTCGACAACATCGCCCTTGGTCGCCTGCCTACCAGTGTTACCAGCGATCCGGCTGTCGTCCCCCTGAAGGAGTTGGTCTACCTTCCCAAGGGAGTACTCGATCCTCACGATGTGCCGGATACGGCGCCGCGGGTGGGCAAACTGCCAGAGCAGGTGCTCGAATCCCTGCCTAGCGGAGACGCGTCATGACTATCGCCTCCATTACCCAGCTGATCTGCTTCGTTGCTCTCTCAGCCACCTTGGTGCTGGGCGCTCTCGGGGTGGTGTTGCTGCCCAACATTGTTTATTCGGCCTTCCTGCTGGGCGGCGTTTTTCTTTCGGTGGCAGGTCTCTACCTGCTGCTAAATGCCAGTTTCGTGGCAGCGGCCCAAGTGCTCGTCTACGTGGGCGCCGTCAACGTGCTGATCCTGTTCGCGATCATGCTCGTCAACAAGAAGGAAAACCTGGCGGCTATTCCCGGGCTGGGTCTACGGCGTCTGCTCTCCGGCGCTGTCTGCGGTGGCTTATTTCTGCTGTTGATTCGGGTGGCTTTCACCACCCCTTGGGCCCTGCCTGGCCCAGAAGCTGTTGGCGAGGAGGCCACGATTCGCATTGGCGAGCACCTATTCAGTGATTATCTGCTGCCCTTTGAGCTGGCTTCGGTGCTGCTGCTGATGTCGATGATCGGCGCCATCGTGTTGGCCCGCCGGGATGTGCTCAGCAGCGATGTGATCACAGGGGAGTCAGTTGATCAGGGCCTGATCGAGAAGGAGCGCACCCCCCTGTTGCTGGAAAACTCTCCTCGCTAGCGGTTGTTTCCGGGCCCCAAGGCCTGCATCAAATCTTTTCTGCACCCTCTCAGCATCACTGCCACGCCATGCAGTTCACCATCCCCACAACCATCCCCCTGCAGGCCTACCTAGCCCTAGCGGCAGTGTTGTTTTGCACCGGTGTCTGGGGATTGATCAACAGCCGCAATGCGGTGCGGGTGCTGATGAGCATTGAGCTGATGCTTAATGCCGTCAACATCAACCTGATGGCTTTCTCCAACTATCTCGATGGCCAGCTGATCCGGGGCCAGGTGTTTGCCATCTTCGTGATCACCGTGGCCGCGGCTGAAGCGGCCGTTGGTCTGGCAATCCTGCTCTCCCTCTACCGCAACCGCGAAACGGTCGATATGGAGCGCTTCAACCTGCTGCGCTGGTAGCCAAACCATTAACGATGCGGCTTGAGCGAGTCTGGCTGATTTCAAGGTCTGGCAGCCAGGCGGCCCACCGCCAGGCCAAGCGCTGCGCGGAAGATCTGGCGGCCCAGGGGGTGCACGTGGTGGTGGCCTCCAGTGGCCTGGCCCGCAATCCCTTCCCCGGCTTGCTGGCCACTGAAGCTGAGCTGCCCGATCTAGCCCTGGTGCTGGGGGGCGATGGCACCGTGCTCGGTGCGGCCCGCCATCTGGCCCCCCTCGATGTGCCGATCCTCAGTTTCAATGTGGGCGGCCACCTTGGCTTTCTCACCCACGATCGCCGCCTGCTGCGCCTGAGCAGCGACGCCCTCAAGAGCGAGGAGGAGAGCCTCTGGGACCGCCTGCGTCAAGACCGCTTTGCCCTGGAGCGGCGCATGATGTTGCAGGCCCATATCGACCGGGGCGACGGCGTTGATGGCTCAGAAATTGCCCATCTGGCTCTCAACGACTTCTATTTCCGGCCCTGCCTCGATGAGGTGTCCCCCACCTGTGTGCTGGAGCTGGAGATCGATGGTGAGGTAGTGGATCAATACCGCGGCGACGGCTTGATCATCGCCACTCCCACCGGCTCCACTGGCTATGCCATGGCTGCCGGTGGGCCGATCCTGCACCCGGGCATCGAAGCGATCGTGGTTAATCCGATCTGCCCGATGAGCCTCTCGAGCCGGGCTGTGGTGGTGCCGCCCAGGGCCCAGCTTTCGGTGTGGCCCCTGGGCGAAACCAGTCGCCGGGTCAAGCTCTGGAAAGATGGCGCCCACGCCACCGTGCTGGAACCCGGCGATCGGGCCTTGGTGGAGCGCAGCCCCCACCCGGCCCTGCAGGTGCTGCTCGAGCAAAGCCCCTCCTACTACCGCACGCTCACCCACAAGCTGCACTGGGCCGGCAGCCTCACCGCCATCGAGCCGTCCCACAACTAAACCCCTGCTGCCCCCGTCCTAAATCGCCCCATGGCCCTGGAAATTGAACGCCGCTTTTTGGTGCAGGGGCTGGACTGGCGCCGCCATATCTGCTGGCAAGCCCAGCTGCAGCAGGGCTACCTAGTGGCGAGCCCCGATGGCTTCACCGTGCGGGTGCGCCGTGCCAGCGGTGACGAGGCCGTAGCCGGTGCCTGGCTCACCCTCAAGGCCCGCACCGAGCAGCGCTTTGAAGCCCCGGGCCAACTGCCGGAGGGATTGGTGCGCCAGGAATTCGAATACGCCATTCCAGAGGCGGATGCTGCTGCCCTGCTGGCGTTGGCGCCCAAGAGCCTTTGCAAAGTGCGCTACGGCCTTGATCTTCCAGGTGGGGAGTGGGTGCTCGACGTCTTTGAGGGTGCCAACGCACCGCTGGTGGTGGCCGAGGTGGAACTGGAGCAGCAGGGGCTGGAGCAAGGACTGGCCCTCCAGCCGCCCGCCTGGTGCGGGCGTGAGCTGACTGGGCGCCATGAGCTAAGCAATGCGGCCCTGGCCAGCCGGCCCCTGGCTCTGTGGCCAGAAGCGGAGCGCTTGGCCCTGTTCGAGCCTGCAGCTACCTAAGACTTGCCGGGCTCAATCGAGCAGCAGTTGAAGCCGTCACGGCAGATTTTGCCGTGGTCCATGGCCCAATTCAGCAGGGCTACCCGGTTCTTGGCGCCTGTTTTGGTGAAGACGTTGCTGACGTGGTTGTCCACGGTGCGCTTGCTGATCGTCAGCGATACGGCGATCTCCTGGTTGGTTAGGCCCTTGGCCACCAATTCGATGATCTCAATTTCCCGCTCCGAGAGCTCATGGCGCACCTGGCCTAGGGAGCCTCCCGTGGCGTGATTGGAATCCATGGGCCCAAGCCGGCGCTTGCCATCACTGTAGGCAGGGCGCTGTTCCATGATGCTCCCAAGTGGCACGATTGGTTTGTTGCTTCAACGGGCCCTTGCCAGCGGGCAGCCAGCTCTCACCGCAGAGGTGATGCCACCTAGGGGAGGAGATCCCTCGCGCTCATTGGCGGCGGCAGGGGTCCTGCGGGGCTGGGTCCATGCGGTAAACGTCACCGATGGCAGCCGCGCCGTGATGCGGATGAGCAGCCTGGCCCTATGCCGCCTGCTGCTTGACGCCGGCATCGAGCCGGTGCTGCAGCTCGCCTGCCGCGATCGCAACCGCATTGCCCTGCAGGCCGAATTACTCGGTGCCCATGCCCTGGGCGTGCGCAACCTGCTCTGCCTCACCGGCGATCCGGTGCGGGCCGGCGACCAGCCCGGGGCTCGTCCGGTGAATGAGCTGGAGGCGGTGCGGTTGCTGCAGCTGGTGCAGCGGTTCAATGGCGGCCAGGATCCGGTGCAAGGTGAGCTGCCCGATGGACCCACCGACCTATTTGCCGGTGCCGCTGCCGATCCCCAGTCGGCTAGTTGGAGTGGTCTCAAGAGCCGGCTGTTGCGCAAGAAGCAGGCGGGTGCCCGCTTCGTGCAAACCCAGATGGTGATGGACGCCGAAGCCCTCAAGCGCTTTGTCGGTGACCTCGCCGCACCGCTTGATCTGCCCGTGCTTGCAGGGGTGTTTCTGCTCAAATCGGCCCGCAACGCCGCCTTCATCAACCGGGTGGTGCCCGGCGCCAACATTCCCCAGGCCGTGATCGATCGGCTGGCTGCGGCGCCAGATCCGGCTGCTGAGGGCGTAGCTATCGCCGCCGAACAGGTGGGCGCCTATCTCCAGATTGCCCAGGGGGTGCATCTGATGGCCATTAAGGCGGAGGAGAGAATTCCGGCGATCCTGAAGCAGGCCGGCCTGAAGCCCTTGGCGCCTGTCTAGTTGACGTTGCTGAGGGCCAAGTCGGTGCCAAGTAGTTCGGCCATCGCCTTCTGCTGCGGCGATGGCGACAACACATCCTGCCGGCGCACATCGGTGATCAGCCAGTCGAGGGCGGCCTCCTGCAGGTCGAAGTGGTCGCCGTTGCGGTCAACGCAGTAGCGGCCAAACACCAGCTTCTCAACCAGACGCACTCCGGCCCCGATGCGAGAGTAGTCAAAGATGATCGAGTTGTCGATTGTGGCCCCTTCGCAGATGTGGCAATTGGGGCCAATCATCGCTGGGCCAATAATTGTGGCGCCATTTTCAATGCGAGTCATGCCGCCCACATAAATTGGGCCGGTGATATTGATCTGATCCCAGTCGGCCGCCACGTTGAGGCCGGCAAATACCCCTGGCCTCACTTCCTTGCCAGGGATCTGCACTTGACGCACCTGACCCTGCAAAACGCTGCGGATCGCCTGCCAGTAATCCGGCACCTTGCCGATATCAACCCATTCAAACTCCATCGGCAGGGCGTAGAAGGCTGCGCCGGCCTCCACCAGCTTGGGAAATAGGTCGGAGCCGATATCGAAGGGCTGGTTGCTTGGCACAAAGTCGAGCACCTCTGGCTCGAAGATATAAATGCCCGTGTTAATCATGTCGCTGGCGGCTTCATCCACCGCCGGCTTTTCCTGGAAGGAGCGCACCCTGCCGTCATCGTCTGTGACGACCACGCCATAACTGCTGACCTGATCCTTGGGCACTCGCTTGGTGATCATGCTGGCCATGGCGCCCTTGGCCTTATGGCGACGCACCGCTTCGCTCAGATCAAGGTCGATCAGGGCATCACCGCAGAGCACCACAAAGGTGTCGTCGAAGAAGCGCTGGAAATTCTGGATCTTCTTTAGCCCTCCCGCCGATCCCATCGCGTCGCCAATCAGCTCACCGTCTTCGATGCGGCCTTCAAAGCTGTAGGCGATTTCAACACCGAAGCGCTGACCATCGCGGAAGTAGTTCTCGATCTCCTCAGCCAGGTGGGAGACGTTCACCATGATTTCGGTGAAGCCGTGCTCCCTAAGCAGCTCCAGCAGAAACTCCATCACGGGTTTCTGCAGGATGGGGATCATCGGCTTGGGGATCGTGTGCGTAATGGGCCGCACCCGTGTTCCCTTGCCAGCAGCCAGGATCATCGCCTTCATGGGTGCCAGCCTAGACGCACCGCTTAAGCCGCCAGCGCCTGCTCCGCCGCACCGATGGCTGGCACTAGGGGCAGTTGGCGGGCCTCGCCAGGGTGGAGCAGGCGCCGCAGGTGCAAAGGGCCAAAAAGCCCTCCCTGCTGGTCGAGTTCCACCTTGCCCTGGTGGCAGAGAAACAACAGGGCCCAGAACACCCCTACCCGGTCCCGGTCCAGCTCGGCGTCCGCACCCTTGGCTTCCACGTGGGCAGCCCAGTCCTGCACCAGCTCGTTGAAGCCGGCCCAGGCGTGGGCAGGATCCCAGCTAAGTAAAAACTGGCTGAGGGCGGCGGTGGTTTCCGGCAACTTCTCGCGGTGCGCCAGGGCGGCCACCTGCTCAATCGCTGCCCTTTCGCTATAGCGCTTGGGTCGGTGGCGCGGCCGAATCCGACCCTCGTCCGCTTCGAGTCGCTCGGCGATGTCTTCGAGCTGGCGGATCAATTCCCCCAGGGTCACCGGTCGTTGTAGGGGTGGCGGCGCTACGGGCCGGCGCCAGAGGTGCCTTTCCGGTCGCTGAGGTAGGGCCAGGGCGGGGTTCACCAGCCAGCCTTGGCCGTCGTGATCGAAATCAAAGCCGATCTCGTCCTGGTCTGGTGCTTCCTGCGCAAAGGTGGCCGCTTCCAGCACTTCGGCTTTGAGGCTCACCAACACCGAGGCCGCCAAAAAGGCCTCACTGGTTTCAGCCAGGTCCTGCTCGTAGCTGCCGCCCCGGCTTGGTGCGTTTGCTACGACCAGGCGGGGCACCTCAATGCGCTGGCGCAGCTGGTCTAGAAAACCATCCACCACGGCGATCACGTCCACATCCCATGGGTCGAGATCGCCCCGCTCCGCCGCGTCCTGGAGCAGGCGTATGGCCAATCTTGCGCCTCCTTCAGCCAATCGTGCCCCGCGGCCTCCGCTGAGTCGTTGGTCGCACGCTACCGGTGTTGGCCCTTTCGCACCACCACCGCTGCCAAAGCACCACCGCTGGGGTCAGCCAACTGACACGGTCACGGCTTCGGCGGCATCGGGATTGGCGGGAGCCGAGCTTTGCCCGGCCGCTGGCAGTAGCCCCAGCTGGGCATCCACCGTGGCTCGGTAGCGCTGCAGGTCGTTTTCCAGCTCCTGGATGCGCACCTGTTGGGCGGCGAATTCGCCCTGGCTCTGCACCGCTTCCACCTTGCGCACCACCCCGGTCCACACCGCAAAAACCCAGGCAGCGGTGGCGCCGATGCCTCCCACTAGCAGCAGCAGGGCGGCAAGGGGCAGGGTGCCGCTCAGGCCTGGCAGGAAGTGGACCGTGGTGGGGGCTGTGTTCTCCAGGGTGAACATCACCATGGCTAGGCCAAAGCTGAAGATCAGCAGAAAGTTCAGCTGTTTCATCTCAGGAGCGTAATTAGGGCAGCCCAGGGGTGAACTCACCGCGGGCTATCTGCACAGTTTTGTTACCCAGGGAGGCGGATCAGGCCGGCAGGGCTGGCGCCGAAAGCAGGGGTTGGCGAATCAAATCGCCCGGCGGCGGCTGAATCACCTTGGCGAGGGCGGTGGTCTCCCGTTGCACAAGGGCTTCGATCGAAGCCCGGTAGGTGTCGGTCATCACCCGGGGGTAGAGGCCGATGCCCACGATCGGCACGAGCAGACAGCTGATCACGTAGATCTCGCGGGGCTCCGCATCCACCAGGTGGGTGTGGGAGGCAAGCTCAGTGTTTTCCTTGCCGAAGAAGATTTCCCGCAACATCGAGAGCAGGTACACCGGGGTGAGGATCACGCCCACCGCCGCTAGGGCCGCCATCACGATGCGGAAGCTGAGTGAATAGGCCTCGCTGGTCACGAAGCCCGTGAACACCATCAGCTCGGACACGAAGCCACTCATGCCTGGTAGGGCAAGGGAGGCTAGGGAGCAGATGGTCCACAGGGCAAACATCTTGCGCATCTTCTGGCCAACCCCGCCCATGTCGTCGAGCTGCAGGGTGTGGGTGCGGTCGTAGGTGGCGCCCACCAGGAAGAAAAGGCTGGCGCCGATCAGTCCGTGGCTAATCATTTGCAGCATGGCGCCGCTGGTGCCCAGGGCACTGAAGCTGCCGATGCCGATCAGCACGAAGCCCATGTGGCTGATCGAGCTGTAGGCGATTTTGCGCTTGAGGTTGCGCTGGGCAAAAGAGGTGAGCGCGGCGTAGATGATGTTCACCACCCCCAGCACCACCAGCAGCGGCGCAAATTGGGCATGCCCCTCTGGTAGAAGCTGCACGTTGAAGCGCAGCAAGGCATAGCCCCCCATCTTCAGCAAGATGCCGGCCAGCAGCATGTGCACCGGAGCCGTGGCCTCGCCGTGGGCATCGGGCAGCCAGGTGTGCAGGGGCACGATTGGCAGCTTCACCCCAAAGGCGATCAGCAGGCCCGCGTAGGCGAATAGCTGGAACTTCGTTGAGAAGTCCTTGGCCATCAGCTCCGTGTACTCAAAGCTGGGGGTGCCACCGCCGTAGAAGGCCATCGCCAGGCCCACCACCAAAATGAACAGGGAGCTACCGGCTGTGTAGAGGATGAATTTGGTGGCTGCGTACTGACGCTTTTTGCCGCCCCAGATAGCCAGCAGCAGATACACCGGCAGCAGTTCCAGCTCCCAGGCCAGGAAGAACAGCAGCATGTCCTGCACCGCGAACACGGCGATCTGGCCGCCATCCATGAGCAGCAGCAGGAAATAAAAGAGCTTGGGCTTGAAGGTCACCGGCCAGGCAGCCAGAGCCGCCAGGGAGGTGATGAAGCTGGTGAGCAGGATCAGGGGCATCGAGATGCCGTCCGCCCCCACCGACCAGGCCAACCCCAGGCTGGGCAGCCACTGCACCCGCTCCACCAGCTGCAGCCCTTCGACCGCCGGGTCATAGCCGTTGAGGTAGGCCCCCACGGTGATCAAGAAGGTGATCAGGGTGATGCCAAGGGCATACCAGCGAATCCGCTTGCCGTCGCCGGCATCGGGAATGAAAGGAATTACCAGGGCCGCGGCGATCGGGAACAGGATCGACGCGCTCAACCATGGGAAGGGCACGAACCAGGCCTCACCGTTTGGCCGGAGTGTAGAAATTCAGTCGGGCCCGGCACTCTGCTGATGGGGGATGTCACACAGAGTTGTGCCTCACGCCCGCTCTTGGCTGATCCCCAGGCACGCGCTACGCGCTTACGCCTGGGGATCAGCCAAGAGCGGGCGCAGGCGCTGTGGTGGGGCGGTGTAGGTGCTGGTGCGGCCGAGGCCGTGTTGCCCGCGAAGCGGGCGTAACGGCCGAACCGCTCAGCCAAGCGAGCCGAATAAAACCACTAGGGCGATGACGCCGCCGAACACGATCAGGGCATAGAACTGGGCCCGGCCGGTTTCGAAGTATTTGAGCCCCTCGCCGCTGCCCAGGGTCACCAGCCCGGTGAGGTTGACGACTCCATCAACAACCTTGGAATCAACCTCCAGCACCTGGCGGGCCAGTTTGCGGCTGCCCTGCACGAACAACTTGTCGTTGATCGCATCGAGGTACCACTTGTTGGCCAGGAATGCATTAAGTGCGGGGAAGCGAGCAGCTACGGCTTTGCCCAGATCGATTTTGTGCAGCGCGTAGGCCAGCACGGCCACGGTTATGCCGGCGATGGAGATGCCCACGGAGGCTCCGGCCAGGGGCAGGAATTCGCTCCAACTGAAGTGTTCGGCTACCTCGGCTGCCTCCTTGGGGTCGAGCAGGTTGCCGAAGCGGCTGTTCCAGGGGGTGCCAAGCAGGCCTACCAGCACTGAGGGCACGGCCAGCACGGCTAGGGGCATAGCCATCTGCCAGCCGGATTCGTGCGGATGGCTGGCGTGGCCATGGTCGTCGCCATGGCTATCGCCCTGTTCATCAGTGGTTTTCCCTGCTTCAGCCAGCAGCTGGGCCCGCATGGCCTGATCATTGCCGCGAAACTCCCCCTCAAAGGTGAGGAAGTAGAGGCGGAACATGTAAAAGGCGGTCATGCCGGCGGTGATGAAGCCAGCCACCCAGAGCACGGGGAACGAACCAAACGCCACGCCGAGGATCTCGTCCTTACTCCAGAAGCCAGCCAGAGGTGGAATGCCGGCGATGGCTACGCAGCCAATCAGGAAGGTGCTGCTGGTGATCGGCATGTATTTGCGCAGCCCACCCATCAAGCGCATGTCTTGGGCGAGCACGGGCTCATGGCCCACCACCTCTTCCATGGCGTGGATCACCGAGCCGGATCCCAAAAACAGCATCGCCTTGAAGAAGGCATGGGTCACCAGGTGGAACATGCCGGCCACCGGAGCGCCGCAGCCCATGGCCAGCATCATGTAACCCAGTTGGGAAACGGTGCTGTATGCCAGACCTTTCTTGAGATCCATCTGGGTGAGGGCAATCGAGGCCCCCAGCACCAGGGTGATGGTCCCCACCACGGCGATCGTGGCCTGCACAGCCGGGAAGGGTTCGTAAACGGGTTGCAACCGTGCGACTAGGAACACACCGGCGGCCACCATGGTTGCCGCGTGGATCAGGGCTGAAATGGGGGTCGGGCCCTCCATGGCATCCGGAAGCCAGACGTGCAGGGGGAATTGGGCCGATTTCGCCATCGGTCCCATGAACACCAGCAGACACAGCAGAATCGCCGCCGCGTTGGAAATGCTGCCGCCGGCTACGGCCTCCTGCAGCCGGCTGCCAATTTCCTCAAAGCCGAAGCTGCCGGTGGCCCAGAACAGACCCAGGATTCCCAGCAGCAGACCGAAGTCGCCAACCCGGTTCACCACAAAGGCTTTCTGGGCGGCATTGGCGGCGCCATCGCGGTCGTACCAGAAGCCCACAAGCAGGTAGGAGCACATGCCCACCAGCTCCCAGAACACATAAATCTCCAGCAGGTTGGGGCTGATCACCAGGCCCAGCATCGAGCTGCTGAATAGGGCTAGGTAGGTGAAAAAGCGCACGTAGCCCTTGTCATGGGCCATGTAGCCATCGGAATAAACCATCACCAGTACGGCGATGGTGGTCACCAACGACAGCATCACGGCGCCGAGGGCGTCCACCCGGAAGCCCATCTGCAGGTTGAAGGTGCCGGCGCTGGCCCAGTTGAACAGCACTTCGGTGGGTGGTGCACCCGCCAGTTGCTGGGCCAATACGGCGTAGCTCAGAACTGCAGCCGCTCCCACGCAGCTGATTAGCAACCAGGCCACTGGTTTGCGCAGCCGATTGACGGTGCGGTTGAAGCTGATCAGCCCCAGCCCGGTAATACAAGCCCCGACAAGGGGCAGCACCGGAATCAACCAGGCGAGTTCGGCGGCTGACGGCATGCGCTGCAAGCTGGTTGGCGCAAGTGTAGGCAGCCAAACAAGTGCATACCCAGGCCTGTGCGGGCTCGCCCATGGGCGGGGAGCTTCTCGGCTAGCAGCACTCAGCCCAGCAGGTGGCCCAAGCCTGTGCGAGCGAAGCTCGTAGCGCCGAGGCCGATGAAGCGATGGGCCCACCAAAACACGCCCACGGCAATGGCAATGCCCAGCTGGGCTGGCCGTAGAAATTCGCTGGGGACCAGCTGCTGGTGGCCGGTCAATATCGCCCTAAAGGGAAGGATCGAGGTGCTAGCCCTCAGCTCCTCAAAGGCGCTACCGAAGCGCTTGGCCAGGCGGCGGTCGCCGTTCCACACCGCAAATAGGTGGTGGGCGATCAGGCCGGCGCAGGTGGCCACCATGAAGCTGCTGCCGATCCAGAGCAGGTGGGTGGCGCACCAGAGGACCTGGCCCACCGCCTGGGGATGGCGGCTGATGCGGATGATGCCGGTGGCATAAAGCCGCACCTGGGGCTTGAGCACCGCCGGGATTTCCAGCAGGTTGTAGGTGGCTGGATAAAGAAACAAAAAGCTGATCGCGGTGCCGGCCCACACCACGGGCACGATCCAGGGCTGGTCCTGGAGATTCCAGAGGCGCACCCCGTCGTAGCGATGGGCGAGGAAGTAGCCGATCACCACCACGGCTGAGGGGATGCTCACCGCGGCAAACAGCAGCCGCCAGGCCCGCTCGCCAATTTTTGCTGCGCCCCACACCCGCAGCGAAGCTCCGCCGCTGTGAACTACGGCGAAAGCCAGCAACAGGCCGAGCATTACCCAGCTGCTGTGGTGCGAAGAGCTGGGGGGCACGGGCCGGATGGGGAGTTGTGAAGCTCACGATTCTCGCTGCCAGGCTTCCCCCCTAGAGTTTTGAACTCGCCAGCTGGCAGGCTCCGGCCGATCCAGGCAACCCAATGGCAGACCTGCCTTTTACTCTTGATCAGCTCCGCATCCTGCGGGCCATCGCCTCTGAGGGGAGCTTCAAGAAGGCCGCAGACAGCCTTTATGTGACTCAGCCGGCGGTGAGCCTGCAGATTCAGAATCTGGAGAAGCAGCTCAGCGTCAGCCTGTTTGATCGGGGCGGGCGCAAGGCCCAGCTCACCGAGGCAGGCCACCTGCTGCTCAGCTACTGCGACCGAATCCTGAGCCAGTGTCAGGAGGCCTGCCGGGCTTTAGAAGACCTGCACAACCTGCGCGGCGGCTCGCTCATCGTTGGCGCTAGCCAGACCACCGGCACCTATTTAATGCCGCGAATGATTGGTCTGTTTCGGCAGAAGTATCCCGAAGTGGCGGTTCAATTGCAGGTGCACAGCACCCGCCGCACCGGCTGGAGCGTGGCCAATGGTCAGGTGGATCTGGCGATCATCGGCGGCGAGCTTCCAACGGAGCTTTGTGAGCTGCTGCAGGTGGTGCCCTACGCCAGCGATGAGTTGGCCCTGGTTCTGCCGGTGAAGCATCCGCTGGCCCGCCTGCCCGAGCTCACTAAAGACGACCTCTACCGGCTGGGTTTTGTCTGCCTTGATGCCCAGTCGACCACCCGCAAGATGGTCGACCAGCTGCTGGCCCGCTCCGGCTTGGATGTGGGCCGGCTCAAGATTGAGATGGAACTCAATTCCTTTGAGGCGATCAAAAACGCCGTTCAGTCGGGGCTTGGGGCCGCCTTCCTGCCTGTGGTCTCAATTGAGCGGGAGCTCTCGGCTGGCAGCCTGCATCGCCCCCAGGTGGCCGACCTGCTCGTGCGCCGCCAGCTGAAGCTGATCACCCATCCAGCCCGCTATTGCTCCCGGGCCGCCGATGCCTTCCGCAAGGAGGTGCTGCCCGTGTTTGCCAGCCCCGATAGCCCCCTGCGCCGGCCGTTGCAGCAGCAGGAGGCCCTTACTCAGAACTGATCTGGTTCAAAATTAATTTGATTCAGAATTGATCAGTTTTAGAATTGATCAGTTTCAGAACTGATCGGCTTCAGGGGTGACGCCCACCGTGTCATCAGCTACTCCCTTCGTTAGGAATTTGTTTTGGCTGGTGTCTGTTTGGTAGACGCAGCGCACGATTGGCTTGTCTTTGACTGAGCCGATGTAGGCGAAGGTGTTCATGCGCTGCTTGCACTGGCGCATCTGTTCGTTGGTTACGGCTCCTTCCTTCTGCAACACGCTCCAGTTTTCCCGGCGGATAACGCAGCCGGCCTTGAGCTCCGGCTGGGTCACGAAGCTGGAGCTGGGGTTCATGGTGGTGTAGAGCTCCACGTCCATCACGAAGGCACTGGCGCCCCACTGGCGGCAGAACTCCGGATCAGGCACCGCCATGTCCAGCTGCTGGCTGCTGGCGATGTTGCCCTGGTCGCCCTGGGTGGTGCTGGAGATGGCGGTGCCGATGCCGATGCCCACCACCAGCACCCCAGCCAGGATCGCCAGGGTGCCCACGTTGAACTGAAAGGGGCCTGTGCCGCCAGGACCACTTCCGCCAGGGCCACTGCCGCCCGGGCCGCCTTTATTGCCGCCCCCGGCAGGCCGCCTGGGCTCATTGCGACGACCGCCCCGCTCATAGGCATCCTCTGCGTAACGCCCTCCGGGTGAACGCCCCTCATCTGGGCGCTCACCGGCGTAGCGATCTGAGATGTAGCGGGAGCGGCTCACAGGCTTTCGGTGCTGCGAGGTAGGCCCATTGAGTAGTTGAGTACCCGGGCATCCGGGTTGTAGCGAAGCTCGCCGGCCTGGAGCAGCTGGCGAATTAGCCCTTCCAGCTCCGAACCGATCTGGCGCAGGTTGTATTCAGTGAGGTCGGCGCCGGCTTGGGCGGCCACCAGCTCGCGGAAGTGGTCTTGCACCTTGGCCAGCACCGGGGCGTCCCAGAGAAACTCGTTGTCGGGATCCACATCCATGGTGAGCTGGCTGGGATCAGCCAGCAGGTTGCCGTCCTCCACTCGGGCGGTGAACAGCCGCACGTGGCGGGTGGTGGACTTCAGCAAGGTCTCTGCAGGGCGGGATTCGGCAGGGAGTGAGTCGGCCATGGGGAGTGGATTGCGAGCACCCAATGCATCAACTCTAGAAACCCCCCCCAGCCGCAGGGGTCAGGCGCCCCCTTTAAGGTTGCATCTGGATTTTTGAAAGGGGCTATGCGCGTCGTCATTGCCGGAGCAGGGCTAGCCGGGCTGTCGTGCGCCAAGTACCTCTGTGATGCCGGCCATACGCCGGTGGTGGTGGAAGCCCGCGACGTGCTGGGCGGCAAGGTGGCGGCCTGGCAGGACGAAGACGGCGACTGGTATGAGACCGGTTTGCACATCTTTTTCGGCGCTTACCGCAACATGCGCCAGTTGTTTAAGGAGCTGGATATCGAAGACCGTCTGCAGTGGAAAAGCCACTCGATGATCTTCAACCAAATGGAGACGCCAGGCACCTACAGCCGCTTTGACTTCCCCGACATCCCAGCCCCTTTCAATGGTTTGGCGGCCATCCTCAGCAATAACGACCTGCTCACCTGGCCCGAGAAGATTGCCTTCGGCATGGGCTTGGTGCCTGCAATTTTGCGCGGCCAGCAGTATGTAGAAGAATGCGATAAGTATTCCTGGACTGAGTGGCTGAGGCTGCACAACATTCCCGAGCGGGTCAATGACGAGGTATTCATCGCCATGGCCAAGGCGCTGAACTTCATTGATCCCGATGAAATTTCCAGCACGGTGGTGCTCACTGCCCTAAATCGCTTCCTGCAGGAGGGTGATGGCTCCAAGATGGCCTTCCTTGATGGCAACCCACCGCAGCGGTTGTGCCAGCCGATCGTCGATTACGTCGAGGCCCGTGGCGGGGAAGTTCACCTAAATTCCCCGTTGCGCCAGATCGAGCTCAATGCCGACGGCACGGTGAAGGCTTTCCAGATTGGTGGCATCAAGGGCCAGGAGCCCCGCACCCTCACGGCCGACGCCTATGTGAGCGCCATGCCCGTTGATCCTTTCAAGCTGCTGCTGCCTGAGGCTTGGAAGGAGATTCCCTATTTCAAGAAGCTCGACGGCCTCAATGGGGTGCCGGTGATCAATATTCACCTCTGGTTTGATCGCAAGCTCACCGAGATCGACCACCTGCTGTTCAGCCGTAGCCCGCTGCTGAGCGTGTATGCCGATATGAGTAATACTTGCAAGGAATACGAGGATCCGGAGCGCTCGATGCTGGAGCTGGTATTTGCCCCAGCCAAAGACTGGATTGGTCGCTCTGACGAGGACATCGTGGCGGCCACGATGGAGGAGCTCAAGCGCCTGTTCCCGATGCACTTCACCGGCAACGACCAAGCCACGCTGCGCAAGTCGATCGTGGTCAAAACACCACTGTCGGTTTACAAAACCGTGCCTGGCTGCCAGCAACTGCGGCCCGATCAGGCCTCACCGATCCCAAACTTCTTCCTGGCCGGTTGCTACACCATGCAGCGCTACCTGGCCTCAATGGAGGGGGCGGTGCTGAGCGGTAAGCAGTGTGCTCAGGCGATTGGTACGGCGGTCTAGTTGTGGTGGTGTCCTCGCTCCCAAATTTGGAGAAGGCTTATGAGGCCTGCCGGCAGGAGACGGCCGAGTGGGCTAAGACCTTTTATCTGGGCACCCTGCTGATGCCGCCGGCCAAGCGCCGGGCGATTTGGGCGATTTATGTGTGGTGCCGCCGCACAGATGAGCTGATGGATAGTGCGGAGGCCCAAGCCCGTCCTGTGGCAGAGCTGGCAGATCGCCTAGATGCCTGGGAGGAGCGCACTAGGGCTCTGTTTGCTGGCGAGGTTTGCGATGGCCTCGATCTGGTTATGCGGGACACGATGGAGCGTTACCCCCAGCCCCTGCAGGCTTACCTAGACATGATCGAGGGGCAGAGGATGGATCTGCGCTTGCACCGTTACCCCACCTTCGAAGATCTGGAGCTCTACTGCTATCGGGTTGCAGGTACCGTTGGCCTGATGACTCAGGAGGTGATGGGACTGGATCCTGCCTACACAAGCGCCCCTTGGAGTGATCGGCCGGACACCTCCCACGCAGCTGTAGCTCTCGGCATCGCCAACCAGCTCACCAATATTCTTCGCGATGTGGGCGAAGATCGATCTAGAGGACGCATTTACCTTCCCCAGGAAGATCTGGAGCGATTTGGCTATAGCGAAGCCGAATTGCTTGCGGGCACGGTTAATGATAACTGGCGTGCGCTGATGCGATTCCAGCTAGAGAGAGCCCGAATGTGGTTTGCCCGCTCAGAGGCAGGAGTGCGCTGGCTTGCTCCCGACGCCCGATGGCCAGTATGGGCATCGTTGCGGCTGTATAGGGGCATTCTTGATGTAATTGAAGAGCATCACTACGACGTTTTTAACAAGCGAGCCTTTGTGCCGAGGGCTGGCAAGCTATTCGATCTACCTTTTTCCTATCTAGTTGCTCAGGTGCGCTGATTAGGGCCGCCTCCAATCCACTCCAGCAGAATTGAATTCACCAGCTCAGGTGCTTCGTCGTGGGGGCAGTGTCCCAGCCCCGGCAGCACGCGTAGATCCTGAACGCAGGAGTATTGCTCGGCCCAGCGGCGTGCCTCGGCTGGATCCTCCCAGGGATCAGCTTCTCCCCAGATCATGCGCACCGGTAGCGGTGGGGTGGCGGCGCTTAGGTCTGCCAGCAGCTCGGGGGCTAGATGGTCGTTAAACAGGTTGACGAAGCCGCGAAAGCTTTCCGTGGCACCTGGATCGGTGCTGGGGCGGTGCAGCAGGGCTACCAGCTCATCGTCGATGTGGGCACCACTTGGGTAGGCCCGTGCCAGCACGCTGCGAATGAAGGCCGGCTGGGCCAGTAGGCGAAACAGGGGCACGATCACCCAGCGCTGCCGCACCAGCTGCTTCACAAGGGGGCGACTGGTGCGCTCCCAGCCAGGCAGCTGGGCCGCCCGTTTGTCGTCGAGGGTGCGCTGGGCGCAGTCGATCAGGATCACCTGAAAGGGAGGTAAACCCTCTGCCAGGAGCAACCGGGCGGCGGTGAGGGCCACCATCGCGCCTATGGAGTTGCCCACCAGGTGCACGCGGGGGGGCTCTGGGCCGCTGTCAGATTCAGCCAGAAGCAGCTGCCGCACCGCATCTGCGACCTGGCGGCCCCAGAGGTCGAAGCAGTACTGAACAGCGCCCCGCCTTGACGGCTCTTGAGCTAATTGGGAGCCAGGCTTATCGCTGGCGCCAAAACCCAGTAGGTCGAGGGCGAGCACCCGGGCATGGGGAGCGAGGGCCGGCAGGTTGTGGCGCCAGTGGCCCACTGACGCCCCAAAGCCATGGATAAGCACAACCCGGTCGGTGCTGCTGGGCGACCCCGTTGCAAGCAAGTGGATCCGATGCCCCTGCCAGTTCCAGTGGCTGGAGATCGGATTCGTATCAGTAAGTGCTTGGCTCAGACAGCAGCCTTCTGGTTAGAAAGCAGGTCCTTGAGCTTGGCCAGTTCGCCGGCCCAGCGGGGATCGGGAGCTTCGCTATCGACGTTGTCGGCGTGGACAACCTTGTTGACGGCCTTGCGGGCAGCGGTGGGAGCAGCGCCGCCGGGGCGACGCTCGCCGGGGGCTGGGCTGCGGCTGTCCTTGCGCTCGGAGATTTCGATGCGCATGGCATTGCCGCCGAAATCCTTGCCGTTGAGCTGCTCGATCACCGTTTCGGCAGTCTTTTGATCTTCAACGTTGGCAAAGCCGAAACCGCGGCAAGCGCCGGTGTCGCGGTCGTTGACTGCCTTGAAGCGCACTCCTTCACCCACGGCACTGAACAGAGCTTCGAGCTCCTTGGCATCAAAGGTCTGCGGCAGGTTGCCGACGTAGAGGCGGATGCTCATGGGGAAGGGGGAAAAAACTTTCTGCAGGCGAGGAGAAGCCTCTCGATGCGCCTTTGCATCAGAAAGTTAATCATGCCGCCGGTCCGCGCCTCCCTCTTTTTGTTGCTCATGCCCGTGTTGCTGCCACCAGCTTTGTGCCGCAGCCAGCACTTCTGCGCGGGCTTCAGCATGGGCCTCAGGCCCTGCAGCCAAGCGCCCGAAGGCGCGCTCGAGCGTCAGGTGTGCGAGCAGGCGCCCCAGCAGGCGCCCTGGGGGAATCCCCAGCTCCTGCTGCAGGCTGAGGCCATCTAGGGGCGGCGCTGGATGGAACAGGGGGTCGCTTGGCAGGCGCCAGCGCTCCAGCAGGCCTGCTGCCGACTGGGGCAGCAGCAGCAGCAGGGCGGGCAGATCGGCCTCCAATTCGCTGCATAGGGCCAGCCGTCCAGCCTCCGGCAGCCCATCCCAGCCACCCACTGAGCCCAGCTCCTGGCGCCAGTGGCGCAGGGCCCGGCAGCGTTGTTGCAGGCGCCGGCTGCTGCGCAGGCCGGCCATGGCTTCGGGGGGCAGCAGGGCGGTTAGGCGCGCAAGAGGCAGGGCCCAGGAGATTTCTTCGGCTTGCAGGCCCCGATCCTGGGCTTGATCCAAACCCAGTGCGCTTAGGGCAGCTGCACCCGTCGTAGGGGCATCGGTGGGAGTGGCATCGGCGCCCCAACTGCTTAGTAGGCCGCATTCCAGGGCCAGGGCCAGGCCCGTTTCTCCGCAGGCAGCGCTGGCCAATTTCTCCAGCTCCGCCAGCACCCGTTCGCCGGCTACCCCTGCGAGCTGGTTGGCATGGGATTCAATCCAGCGGCGGCTGGTGGGGTCTAGTTCAAAGTTCAGGCAGCAGGCCAGGCGGATGCCCCGCAGCAGGCGCAGGGGGTCGGCGAGCAGATTTGCTTCGCTCACCGCCACCAGCTGGCGGTTGCCCAGGTGGCTGAGACCGCCGGTGGGGTCCACCAGGACTGCCGCGGCGGCGCCGGCGGCGGGCAGGGGCAGGGCGATGGCGTTGATTGTGTAGTCCCGGCGCCCCAGGTCCGCTTCCAGGCTGGAACCTTCCTGGCGGGCCAGGTCGAGGCTCCAGCCCCCCAGCACCAACCGGGCGATGCTGCGCTCCGCATCCAGCACCACGCAGGTGCCGCCATGGTCCCTGGCCAGCTGCCGGGTCAGGGCTAGGGCATCTCCAGGTACCACTACGTCCAGGTCTGGCTGGCGCTCGAGGCACCCCAGCAGGCCATCGCGCACGGCGCCCCCCACCAGGGCCGTGCCAGGCGGCAGGGCTTCTCGGGGAAGGGGCCATGGCTCGGCCAGCAAGCGCTGCCACAGCTCTTCTGCCACCTCGCCAGCGGGGCGGTGAGCCGTCACAATGGGTTCCTGGCTCAGCCTGGGCAGCATGTGCATCTGCGTGGATTGCCACTGGGTCGACCGCTGTCAGGCCTACCACGCGGTGGAGCGCCAGCACGGTGCACCCCACCTCTGCCTGGAGCCCGATCTCAGCCCGACCGAGCCACGCATTCACGTGCAGGTGCAGGATCTTCCTGCAGGCGGGGTGGGAGTGGAGTGGGACGTGCGCGCCTGCGGCAGTTTTCAGCGGGATGTGGGCCGCTGGCAGCGTCTCTGTCCAGGCGCAGCCCTGCCGCGATGAGGACAAGCTGATGGCTGCCGTTTTGGCCTTGCACAGCTCCAGTGAGGTGCTCGGCGTAGGAGTCCGCTGGCTCGACGAACCAAGCGCTTTGGCGGGCAGCACTGTGGTGCGCGCCTTTCCCCTTGGCCGCGAGCTCTCCAATCAGCTGTTCAGCTGCATTGAACAGCTATTGCCCGCTGAGCAGTGGCCCCAGCTCAGACGCCTGGCGGTGGCTACTGGTCCAGGCGGGTTCACCGGCACCCGGCTCACGGTGGTGCTGGCCCGCACCCTGGCCCAGCAGTTGCAGTTGCCCCTCGACGGGGTGGGCAGCTTTTTGCTGGTGGCCCGGCGGCTGGGGATTTGCGAGCCAACCTGGTTGGTGCAGGAGCTGCCGCGCCGCGGCGTGGTGGCTGGGCTTTATGCCCCTGCTGGCCCAGATCGCGCCATCATCGAGTTGCAGGCGCCCCGGCTGTTTGCCCCAGATACGCCTTTGCCGCCGGGTCCCCAGCTGTCCGCCGCGCCCCTGCTGCCCAACGACGTTGAGCAATTGCTTGAGCTGAGCGTGCAGGCAGAAGATCAGGGCCTGGCAGCGCCCTGGCAGCCCGTGTTGCCCTCGTACCCCACTTCGCCGGTGGCGGGCCTCTGATGGTGTCCCAGCCCGATCCGCTGCAGCGCCCTCACCTTCGCCGCGTTCAGGGGCGCTCCCGCAAGCGGCGCTCTCGCCGGCTTCGCCCCGGCCCCTGGGGGCTTTTGGCAGTGCTGCTGGCTGGTGGTTTTCTTTGGCTATCGCGCGGTTGGTGGTGGCCGGCGCCCCCGCCAGCCCAGATGATCCTGGTGCTGGGCGGCGATCTGGCGCGGGAGCGGGAGGCTGCTGCTTTGGCGGCCCGCCGGGGGTTGCCGGTGGTGGTGAGTGGCGGCAGTAATCCTGAATATGCCCACTGGTTGTTTGAGCAACGCCAGGGCTTGCCGTCCCACCAGGTGCAGCTCGACTACCGAGCTCGCGACACCCTTTCCAATTTCACCTCCCTAGTTGACGATCTGCGCCAGGCCCGCATCCGCCACGCCCTGCTGGTCACCAGCAGTGACCACATGGACCGGGCACTGCTGGTGGGAAGGATTGTGGCCGGCAGCCGCGGCATCCACCTCACTCCGGTGCCAGTTTCGTGTGGTGATAGCTGTCAGCCGGAGGGGCGGCGCAAGGTGTGGGGCGATGGACTCCGGGCTGCCTTGTGGGTGTTGAGTGGCCGAGACCTCAAGGACTGGGCGGCAGCTCGCCTGCCTGGCCAGCTGGGCCCATCTGGCGGCCATTGATCAAACCCTGGTCGAGCAGAGCATTGATCTGGGCCTGACAGGCGGCCGTGGCGATGTCGAGGTCGGCGCGACGCCGCGAAGCCGGCGCTGGAATTGGCGTGCCAATGCGGATGTGAATGGGCAGTAGCCGTGCGCCCGCTTGCCCAGGCCCCAGGGCCCGGTGGCTGTTGATGATCGCCACCGGCAGCAGGGGCACGCCGGCTCGGGCCGCCAGCAGGGCAGCGCCAGCCTGGGGATCATTGACCCGGCCATTGGCCTGGCGGGTGCCGTCGATGAATACGCCCGTGGCCCAACCCTCGAGCAGGCGGTTGGTGGCGGTGCGGATGGCCTCGCGGTCGCTGGCACCACGGGACACCGGGTAGGCGCCGCAGGCCCGGATGATGGCGCCGAGTATCGGCACCCTGAACAGCTCGGCCTTGGCCATGAAGGCCACTGGCCGGCCAAGGGCGTGGCCCAGTAGGGGGGGGTCAAGGTGGGAGCCGTGGTTTGCTACCACCACCAAAGCCCCTTGCCTTGGCACGTTGCCGTTGCCAGCGGTGCGGCCGCGAAACAACAACCGGTAAATCGGAAACACCAGCAGATAGCTGATCAGCCGGTAGGTGAGGCTGGGCCGTGGTGTGCGGATCAGGGCCGGCGGCTGGCTGGATTGGCTCATAGCGCCAGGTCGGCGGCGCTGCTGATCTGGGCGGTTTGGATGCCAGGGCAGCTGCGTTTGATTAGGCCGCTGAGCACGGCTCCAGGTCCAATCTCCACGACGATATCGATGCCCAGAGCCCCAAATTGCGCCATGGTTTCGCGCCAGCGCACGCCGGTGGTCATCTGATGCACCAGGCGGGCCTTGAGCGCGGCTGCGTTGGTTTCTGGGCTGGGATCGGTGTTGCTGAGCACGGGGATCGCCGCATCGGCGAAGGCCACCGATTCCAGCTCGGTGGCAAAGGCGGTGGCGGCTGCCGCCATGAAGGGGGAGTGGAAGGCACCGCTCACGGCCAAGGGAATCGCCCGTTTGCACTTCAAGCTGCTGCTGACGGCTGCCACCGCCTCGGGGCTTCCGGAGAGCACCACCTGGGCGTCGCTGTTGTCGTTGGCAACTACCACTCCTTCGGTGGCTGCCACCAGGTCATCCAGCTCGCTGCGCTCGAAGCCCATCACCGCCGTCATGGCGCCGCCGCCGGCAGCAGCCATCAAGGTGCTGCGGCTTTTCATCAGCTGCAGACCGGTGGCGAAGTCGAACACCCCGGCCACATGCAAGGCGACCAGTTCGCCCAGGCTGTGGCCAGCTACTAGTTGGGGCGAGCGGCCTTGGGCCTGCAGGGCTTCTGCCAGCAGGCTTTCAATCACAAATAGGGCCGGTTGGGTGTTGCGGGTGTCGTTGAGATCGCTTAGATCGCCGCCACCCCCCGTGCCCGAGCAGATCGCCAGCAGGTCACGGCCCAGCAGGGCTGAGGCTTGCTCGAAACGCTCCCGGGCTCCAGGCAGCTGCAGCACCGGCTCTGCCATGCCCACTTTCTGCGAGCCCTGGCCAGGAAACACCCAGGCAATGCCCATGCCTTCACCCTCTAACTAAGTCGGCAGGAGATTAGGTCTCAGTCGGTGGGGCCCTGCCAGCGCAGGAGCGCTGCACCCCAGCTAAGGCCGGCGCCGAAGCCGCTGCTGGCCAGCAGATGGCCAGGCTGCACCCGGCCGTCCTTGACGGCTTCATCGAGCATTAATGGAATCGTGGCGGCCGAGGTGTTGCCGTAGAGAGCCAGGTTGCTAAGCACCTGGGTGTGGGCGATGGCGAAGCGGTCGGCAACGGCGTCGAGGATGCGCTGGTTGGCCTGGTGCAGCAGCAGCCAGTCGAGTTGCTCGGGGGCGGTGCCGGTGGCTTCCAGCAACTCGCTGAGGATTGCCGGCACCTCTCGGACCGCAAATTTGTAGACCTCTTGGCCGTTCATCTGGATCGGGGCAAAGCCGCCCCGCTGGGCCGTCAGCTCCCCGAGCAGGGGTGCGTGTTTATCCAGTTGGGCAAGAGTTAGGCAGCCGTTGCGGCTGCCGTCGGAGCGCATGCGGAAACCCAGTAGGCCGCCGTCGTGCGCTCCGCAAGCCTCCACCGCCACGGCGCCGGCACCATCGCCAAACAGCACGCAGGTGCTGCGGTCGTCCCAGTCGACCCAGCGACTGAGCTGGTCGGCGCCGATCACCAGAGCCCGCTTCATGGCGCCACTGCCCAAATATTGGCTGGCGGTGATCAGGGCAAACAGAAAGCCGCTGCAGGCGGCGGTGAGATCGAAGGCTACCGCGCGTTTGGCGCCTAAGGCCCCCTGCACCCGCGGCGCCGTGCCGAATAAATCGTCGGGGCTTGAGGTGGCCAGCAGGATCAGGTCGACATCGTCTGGGCTCCAGCCGGCATGGTCGAGGGCGGCCTGGGCGGCGCGGCTGGCCAGGCAGGTGAGGGATTCGCTGGGGCCGGCGATCCGGCGGGCGCCAATGCCAGTGCGGGTGCGGATCCACTCGTCATTGGTGTCAACCCTCTCGCTGAGTTGCTGATTGGTGATGCTGGCTGCTGGCACTGCGCTGCCACATCCAACTAAGGCCATGCCCAGCTGGCCCGTTGCTTTTAGCTCTGGTGTGTTGACTCCGCCGAGCGACACCGGGAATGGCCCACAGTTGGCTCAGTCAATCACAGGCGACTGGCGCTTCGGGGCTGCCCGCTTCGCTGAGGGCGTGGAGGTTGGCCATCACCCCGTGGCTGGCGGCGGAGTGGGCCAGGCGCAGGGCGCTGAGCACCGAGAGGGCCTTGCTGCTGCCGTGGCCGATTACGCATACCCCGTTAACCCCGAGCAGCAGGGCGCCGCCATGTTCGGCATGGTCGAGGCGTTTTTTAATGCGGCGCAGGTTGTTGATCAGGAAGGCCGAGCCCACCTTGCCGCGGCGGCCCCTAGGCAGTTCCTCTTTGATCACATCGAGCAGCACGCTGCCCACGGATTCCAGGAATTTCAACAGCACGTTGCCGGTGAAGCCGTCGCACACCACCACGTCGAACTGGCCCGAGAGGATGTCGCGCCCTTCGCAGTTGCCGGCGAAGGTGAAGCGCTCCTCTTCTGCCAGCAGGGGGTAGGTGCGCAGGCAGAGCTCGTTGCCCTTGCACTCCTCTTCTCCGATATTCACCAGGCCGATGCGGGGCTGGGCCACCTGCAACACATCGCGGCTGTAAATGTGGCCAAGCAGTGCCCACTGGTGCAGGTAGGCGGGCTTGCAATCCATGTTGGCGCCAACATCGAGCACCAGTACCTGCTGTTCGGTGTCTTTGGTGGGAAATAGGGCACCGATGGCGGGGCGATCGATGCTCTTGAGTCGGCCCAGCCGGAAGATCGCCGCAGCCATCACGGCTCCGGAGTTGCCTGCGGAGTAAACCGCCGTGGCCTCGCCCTGCTTCACCAGATCCATGGCCTTGTTGATGCTGGCGTCGCGCTTCTTGCGCACCACCGTTGCCTCTTCGTTCATGCCCACCGAGGGACCGCTGGCCACAAGTTCGATCAGGCCGCGGGCTACGGCTTCGTTGAGTTCGTCCTGGAGGCCCATCGCGGTCACCGCGGTCTGTAGCGGGGCTGTTTCGGCCACGAACCGCACCCGCAGGGGCAACAATTCCACGGCCCGCAGGCAGCCCTCCAGAATTGGGCCTGGGGCATGGTCCCCACCCATGCCATCGACCGCTACCCAGAGGCGGTCGGAGTCGTTGATCGGTGTGTCTTCGCCCGGCCCCCCCAGGCCCCGTTGCAGGCGGCGTAGGGGGTCGAACACCAGCGGCTGCAGCACCGTGTTGGCCATGTTGCCGGCCACGCTGGTGGCGGTGCCAGCGACATTGCCAGCCGTGTTAGCGGCGGAGCTGGCTGCAGAAGTGGCGCTATCTACCAGGCTGGTTACCGCCGCGTTGCGGCGATACCAGATCACCAGCCGGCGGATGGCCCGGCTGGGCTTGGCGCGCTTGTCAGGTCCCTTCGGAGGCAACGGCGTCAACGATGCGTTGGAACAAATAACCGGTGCCGCGAGCTGTGAGGATCAACTCGGGGTTGGCCGGATCATCCTCCAGTTTGGAGCGCAGACGGGAAATGTGGACATCCACCACCCGGGTATCCACGTGACGCTCCGGGGTGTAGCCCCATACATCCTTGAGAATTTCACCCCGGCTGAAGGGTTCGCCGCTACGGCTTACCAGCAGCTCCAGCAGGCTGAACTCCATGCCGGTGAGGCGGATGCGCTCATCACCTCGATACACCTGACGCTTGTTGGTGTCGATGCGCAGGTCGCCCACCGTGATCACCCCAGAATTGGGAGAACCGGCGATGGACTCCTTCTCCACCCGGCGCAGCACGCAGCGGATGCGGGCTTCCAGCTCCTTGGGGCTGAAGGGCTTCACCACGTAGTCGTCGGCGCCGAGCTCCAGGCCGGTGATGCGATCTGCCACATCGCCTAGGGCGGTGAGCATCACAATTGGCACATCCGAATCCTTGCGCAGCTCCTGGCAGACGCCGTAGCCATCGAGCTTCGGCATCATCACGTCCAGCACCACCAGGTCAGGCTGAGTGGTCTTGAACAATTCCAGGGCCTCGATGCCGTCGCAGGCCGTGACCACCTGATAACCGATCATCGATAGCCGGGTCTCCAGGATCCGCCGGATGCTGGCTTCGTCGTCAACGACAAGGATTATTTCCTTGCCGTGATTGTTCCCGAGGGTGGTGGTTGGGGCGGAGGCCGTCATCACTGCAGCCGGGCTGCTACATCAGATAGCCCCCACTGAAAAGGCGGGAGGGGGCGAAATTTATTCAATGCCACCTTTCTTCATACAGCCCTCTCTCCTCAGCCCTTAGTTCGTGGCCAAGCCCAGCACTTTTTTTGTTTGCACCAGCTGTGGAGCTCAGGCCCGCCAGTTTTTTGGCAAGTGCGCCAGCTGCGGTAGCTGGAACACATTGGTGGAGCAAAAAGCTGCTCCGGCGGCCGACAGCCGGCGCCGGCGCCCGGTGGCCGAGGTTGCTGCCGCTGAAGCCGTTGTCGCTGGCCAGCCGCGACGCTCCGAGCCGATCCAAGCGGTGGGGGAGCGGGCCTTGCAGCGGCTTAGCAGCGGCTACGGAGAATTCGATCGGGTGCTGGGCGGTGGCCTGGTGCCCGGCTCCCTGGTGCTGGTGGGCGGCGACCCGGGAATTGGAAAGAGCACCCTGCTGCTGCAGAGCGCCCGCGCCATGGCGGGTCGGGCGTCGGTGCTCTACGTGAGTGCGGAGGAGTCGGCCCAGCAGGTGAAGCTGCGCTGGCGTCGCCTGGCCGAGGCCAGCTCTTGCGAACCAGAAGCTGGCGAATCCAAAGCAGGGGCTGATTTTCAGCTGCTCGCCGAAACCGATCTGGAGCTGGTGCTGCAGGAGCTGGAGGCGTTGCGGCCAGCGGTGGCGATCATTGATTCGATCCAGGCCCTCCATGACGCCGAACTGGGCAGCGCCCCTGGTTCGGTGTCCCAGGTGCGGGAATGTGCCGCCGCCCTGGCCCGCATTGCCAAGCGCCAGGAGACTGCCCTGCTGCTGGTGGGTCACGTGACCAAGGAGGGCGCCCTGGCGGGCCCGAAGGTACTCGAACACCTGGTGGATGCGGTGCTGACCTTTGAGGGCGACCGCTTTGCCAGCCACCGGCTGCTGCGGGCGGTGAAAAACCGCTTCGGCGCCACCCATGAGCTGGGCGTTTTCGAGATGCGCGATCGGGGCCTGGCCGAGGTGACCAACCCCAGCGAGCTATTTCTCGGCGGCGATGAACCCAGCGCCGGCACCGCCACGATCGTGGCCTGCGAGGGCACCAGACCCCTGGTGGTGGAAATGCAGGCTCTGGTGAGCACCACCAGTTACGCCAGCCCGCGCCGCAGCGCCACCGGCATCGCCGTTAATCGCCTGCACCAGATCTTGGCCGTGCTCGAAAAGCACCTGGGCTTGCCCCTGTCGCGCTTTGACTGCTACCTGGCGGTGGCCGGCGGCTTGGAGGTGGAGGAGCCCGCGGCGGATCTCGGCGTGGCCGCGGCGGTGGTGGCCAGCTACCGCGACCTCACCCTGCCGCCCGGCACGGTGCTAGTGGGGGAGCTGGGCCTGGGCGGTCAGCTGCGGCCAGTGGGGCAGCTGGAGCTGCGGCTGCAGGAGGCGGCGCGGCTGGGCTTCACCCGGGCGGTGGTGCCGAGGGGCACGGGCCTGGCTAAGGCGGCCGCTGGGTTTGGTCTGCAGCTGCTGGAGGCCGGTGGCGTGGCCGAGGCGCTGGTGGCCGCCTTGGGGGTGAATCCGGCGGACGACCGGAGTTAATCCGGCTTAGAAATAAACGTCGACGCTGCCGCGGCCGCTGGTTTTGAGCCAGTTCTGGGCTTCGATGTAGTTGTTTGGTGCCAGCCGGATCGCCTTGCCCCAGAAGTCGGCTGCCTGATCGAAACAGCGGTCAGCTTCATCGGCATCGCCGCTCTCTTCGGCGATCGAGCCCAAGTGGTGGTGAATCACCGCCATGTTGTTGAGGGCCTGGGGCATCTTGCTGTTGAGATCAAGGGCCTGGCCGTAGAAGTCAAGCGCTTTGGCGTGGTCACCGTTTGAGGCAAACACCAAGGCCATGTTGTAGAGGATGAAAGCCTTGTCGTTGGGGTCGTCCTCGAGGGTTAGCGCCTCCTCGTAGTTCTCAAGGGCTTCTGCGTATTCGCCGTCGGCCTGGGCGCTCATGCCGTCGCGGTAATAGGCGAAGGCCTCCTTGGCGCGACGGTTGGTGGGCAGCACCTTGAGGATCAAGTCGGCCATCACCGTGAAGCTCTTATCGATGAAGTTGTCGTTGCGCTGACTGCGGGGCACGGGCTAATGCGGCGGACTTCTTGGGCCCATCCTGGCGGATGTCCCTAGCCTGGGCCGACTCTTCTCCCTGCTTGGCCTTGCACTCGCTCCAGGAGCCGCCTCTGCTGGAGCCCCTCCTGCTGGAGATCGAGGGGATGAAGTGCGGCGGCTGTGTGCGGGCTGTGGAGCAGCGCCTGCTGGATCAGCCCGGGGTGCGCCAGGCCAGCGTCAACCTCTTAACCCGCACTGCCTGGGTCGATCTCGCCTCTGCTGAAGCGGATCAAGGGAACCTGCTTGAGGCCTTGGCAGAGCTGGGTTTCCAGGCACGACTGCGCTCTAGTGAAGTCGAGTTGTCGAGTCGTCGGGAGCGCTTGCGGGCGCGCAGCTGGTGGCAACAGTGGCGCCAGCTGGTGGTTGCCCTGGTGCTGCTGCTGGTGTCCGTGCTCGGTCATCTGCCCGGGGCGGGGCTTGGTGCCCTCTGGATTCACGCCTTGGTTGCCACTGCAGCCTTGGCCGGGCCCGGGCGGCCGATTTTGGTGCGGGGAATCCAGGGAGCTCTGGCCGGCTTGCCCAGCATGGACACCCTGGTCGGGCTAGGGGTATTCAGTGCCTATGGGGCCAGCTTGGTGGCCTTCCTTTGGCCCCACACCGGCTGGCCTTGCTTTTTCAATGAGCCGGTGATGCTGCTTGGCTTTGTGCTGCTGGGCCGCTTCTTGGAGGAACGGGCCCGCTTTCGCACCGGCCGTGCCCTCGAGCAGCTCGCTGAGCTCCAACCTGACACCGCCCTGCTTCTGCTTGGCGATGGACCGCCGCGTCCGGTGCGGGTTGGCGGCCTGCGCCCCGGTGACCGCGTTCGGTTGCTGCCCGGAGACCGGGTGCCAGTTGATGGCGTGGTGCTGGAGGGCTGCTCGGCGGTGGATGTTTCAGGCCTTACCGGCGAACCGCTGCCCCTGCAGGCCGGTGCCGGCAGCGAGCTCGCCGCCGGCAGCCTCAATCTGGAGGCGCCCCTAGTGCTGGAGGTGAGTCGCCGTGGGGCCGATAGCGCCATTGCCCGGATCATCCATTTGGTCGAGCGGGCCCAGGCCCGCAAGGCGCCCATTCAGGCCCTAGTCGACCGGATCGCCGGGCGTTTCACCCTGGTGGTGCTGGCTCTAGCGGTGGCGACGCTGCTTTTTTGGTGGTTGTTAGGCACCGATATCTGGCCCCAGGTGCTCAACTCCCCCAATGTGGCCGGTCATGCCGGGGGGCACGCCGGCCATGGGGTGCTTGGTACCAGCGCCGAAACCCCCTTTGCCCTGGCCCTGCAATTAGCAATTGCGGTGTTGGTGGTGGCCTGCCCCTGCGCCCTGGGCCTAGCTACCCCCACCGCCATCACGGTGGGCACGGGTAGGGCTGCCCGGGAGGGTTTGCTGTTTCGCGGTGGTGATGCGATTGAAACCGCTGCCCGGCTCCAGGCTGTGCTGTTCGATAAAACCGGCACTCTCACCCTGGGGCGTGCCTTGGTGGCGGCGGTGGAGCCCCTCGCTGATCTTGATGCCGATCGGCTGCTGCAACTGGCTGCCAGTCTTGAAACGGGCAGTCGCCATCCCCTGGGCCAGGCCTTGCTGCAGGAAGCCCAACGCCGTGATCTGGTGCTGTTTGAGCTGGGTGATTCCCACACCACAGCGGGTGAAGGCGTGGCGGGCTTGGTTGCGGGCAGGCGTTTGCGGGTTGGACGGCTGGCCTGGGTGGAGCCGGCGCCCTCAGCCGCATTGCTGGCCCGCCAGGCTCTGCTCGAGTGTCACGGGGCCAGTGTTCTGGCTTTGGCCGACGACCAGCTGGGCCTGCTCGGATTATTAGCAATCAATGATCAGCCCCGCCCGGACGCGGCGGCGGTGCTGGCAGCCCTGCGGGGCATGGATCTGGATCTTGGCCTGCTCAGTGGCGATCGGCGTGAGCCGGTGCAGCAGCTGGGCAGCCGGTTGGGTCTGCTTGAGGCCGAGCTGGCCTGGGAACTGCGGCCCGAGCAGAAGCTGGAGTGCATCCTGCAGCATCCGGCCTACGGAGCCCTGGCGATGGTGGGTGATGGCATCAACGACGCCCCTGCCCTGGCTGCGGCAGACCTTGGCATCGCCGTTGGCACGGGCACCCAGATCGCCCAGGACAGCGCCGATTTGGTGGTGATGGGCGAGCAGCTCGACGGCATTGTGCGGGCCCTGCTGCTGGCCCGCCGCACCATGGCCAAGGTGCGTCAAAACCTTGCTTGGGCCTTTGGTTACAACCTGATCGTGCTGCCGCTGGCGGCCGGCGTGTTGCTGCCTGGCTTTGGGGTATTGCTCACCCCGCCGCTGGCGGCCCTGCTGATGGCCCTTAGCTCGATCACGGTGGTGGCAAATGCCCTGTTGCTGCAGGACGGGAGGGATCATGCCAGCTGATTTCCAGGTGGCGACGCCGGCCGCAGTTCCCCGGGGCAGGTTTGTGGTGCTTGAGGGCATCGATGGCTGCGGCAAGAGCACCCAGATCGAGGCCCTGCGCCGCTGGTTGCCGACCAGTGGCTTGCTGGCAACCGGCGCCGAGCTGCTGGTGACCCGGGAGCCGGGGGGCACTGCCCTAGGGGCTGCGCTGCGCCAGCTGCTGCTGCACCCCCCGGGTGAGGCGGCGCCGGAGCCAATGGCCGAGCTGCTGCTCTACGCCGCCGACCGGGCCCAGCATGTGGAGCAGTGCATTCGGCCGGCTCTGGCGGCCGGCCATTGGGTGCTGAGCGATCGCTACAGCGGCTCTACGGCGGCCTATCAGGGCTATGGCCGCGGCCTCGACCTGGCCCGTATCGCCCAGCTGGAGCAGCTGGCCACAGGAGGCCTGGCCCCCGATCTCACCCTCTGGCTGGAGTTGCCCCTGGCCGAATCCCTGCGTCGCCGCGGTGAGCGCACTGCCGACCGCATCGAGGCCAGCGGTGAGGCTTTTCTGCACCGGGTTATCGATGGTTTTGCGGCCCTGGCCGCAGGGCGGGGCTGGCGGCGGGTTGATGCCACTGGGGCACCGGAGCAGGTGGCGGCAGCCTGCTGCGGTTTGCTGGCCGAGCTTGCGACTGGTTCGCCCCCATGACGGCCCTGTTTGACGACCTGCTTGGTCAGACCAGGGCCGTAGCCCTGCTCGAAGCCTCCTTGGTTAAGGGGCGGCTGGCGCCGGCCTATCTGTTTGCCGGCCCTGATGGCGTCGGGCGGCGGTTGGCGGCGTTGCGCTTTTTGGAGGGTGTGCTGGCAGGGCTTCAGGGCGATGCCGGTATCCGCAGGCGTCTCCAGGAGGGAAACCACCCGGATCTGCTCTGGGTCGAGCCCACCTATCAGGACAAAGGCCAGTTGGTGCCGGCTTCCAAGGCCGAGGAGCTGGGCTTGGCGCGGCGGGCTGCACCCCAGCTGCGGCTTGAGCAGATTCGCGACGTTTCGCGCTTTTTATCCCGTCGGGCCGTGGAAGCCAGGGGTTGTGTGGTGGTGCTGGAGGACGCCGAGGCGATGGCCGAGGGGGCAGCCAATGCCTTGCTCAAAACCCTGGAGGAGCCCGGTGAGGGCCTGCTGATCCTGATCGCGGCGACGCCAGAGCAGCTGCTCACCACGATTCGCTCCCGCTGCCAGCAGATCCCCTTCACCAGGCTCAGCTCCGAGCAGCTGACGGTGGTGCTGGAGCGCTGCGGTGAGCCCGCCCCAACGGCTGATCCACCTGAACTGCTGGAGCTGGCTGCAGGTTCGCCGGGGGCCCTGCTGCGTTGCCGCCAGGCCTGGGCAGCCCTGCCTGAGGGGCTGGCGGCAAGGTTGCTGGACTTGGCAGCAGCTGCGGAGCCCCTCCAGGCCCTGGCCCTGGCGAGGGATCTGGCCGAGGCCCTTGATGCTGAACAACAGCTATGGCTGCTTGGCTGGTGGCAGCTGGCGTTATGGAGGCGGCAGGCCCCGGTGGCCCAGCTCCAGCGCCTAGAGCGCCTGCGCAGCCAGCTGCGCGCCTACGTGCAGCCGCGGCTGGCCTGGGAAGTGGCCCTGCTGGAGTTGGCCGGGATCTGATCAGCTGGCCTGGGCTTGGCGTTCGCTGGGTAGCTCCAGGCAGTAGCCGGCGCCGTACACGGTTTTAATGAAGCGGGGTTTACGGGGATCGGGCTCGAGCTTGGTGCGTAGGTGGCGCACGTGCACCCTGATGGTCTCGATGTCGTCGTCAGGTTCGTAGCCCCAAACCTCCTTGAGGATCAGGGAAGGGGCCACGGTTTGGCCGTGGCGCTGCAGCAGGCAGTGCAGCAGTTCGAATTCCAGGTGGGTGAGGCGCACCGGCTCGTCAAACCAGATGGCTTCAAAGCGCTCAGGTACCAGGGTGATGCAGCCGTAGCTGAGGATTTCGTTGTGCTTGGTGGATAGGGGGGCATGGTCGCTGCGGCGCAGCAGCGCCTTAACCCGCACCATCAACTCCTCGAGATCGAAGGGCTTAGGGAGATAGTCGTCGGCGCCGGAATTGAAACCGCTCACCTTGTCTTTGATGCTGCCGAGGGCCGTGAGCATCAGAATCGGGATCTTGGCAGTCCGCTCATCGCGACGTAGCCGCTGGCAGAGGGTGAGGCCATCCACCTTGGGCAACATCAGATCCAGCAGGATCAGATCAGGGCTGTATTGAAGAGCCAGGGCCTGGCCCTTGATGCCGTCTTCGGCTCGCTGTACGTCGAAGCCCCCATGCTCCAGGTGGCCTGCCACCAGCTCGCGCATGTCGCTGTCGTCTTCGATCAGCAGGATGCAGGGCTTCATGGAATGAGGTAGAGGAGCAATCGCTACTGCCGCAGCGAACTTCAACGCATTTTCTCCGTTTTTGCCCGGATGGGTGAGCTCCGGCCACTGATTGAAGGCTGGCTGAAACGATTCTTTTGGGCTGATCGAGCCGGATCTCACCCTTTCTTTTGCCTGAGGCCAGTGGGGGCAAGCCCTGCAGCTGTCATCTTTGGCCGGAATCTTCAGGATTTCTTCCTGGTTTTTTGTTGCGGCGCGGGCATTAAAAAACCGCAACCCGGGGGCTGCGGTTTGGTGAATAAGCTCCCCGGGCGGGATTCGAACCTGCGACCAATCGATTAACAGTCGATCGCTCTACCGCTGAGCTACCGAGGATTAAGCCGGATTAAACCGGTCTGAAGACCTTACCCTTCGGCCCTGCCGCCCTGCAAGGGGGCCAGGTGCTGGGCTAGCTGCTGTCCGTTCTGCCAGCTCCCCACGGAGCCGTGCTCCATCAAGGCGGCGCCATCGCAGTGCTGCAGCTCCTCAAGCCGGTGGGTGATCCAAAGGGCAGTGAGTGGGGCTGCGGGCCGGTGGGTGAGCTGCCAGAGCAACTGCAAAACCCCGTTTTGGCTGTCGGGATCTAGCAGGGCGGTTGGTTCATCAAGCAGCACTAGATCGGCGTCACTGGCAAGGGCGCCTGCTATGGCCAAGCGCTGCTTTTGGCCGCCGCTGAGGGTGTGGATCGGCCGCTCCTCAAAACCGCCTAAACCAACTTGCAGAAGGGATTGGGCGACTCTCAAGCGCCGCTCATCGCCGCCTAAATCTGCTGGGAGGCCTAGTTGCAGGTCGCTGGCGCAGCTGGGCAGCAGTAGCTGATGGTCTGGGTTTTGAAAAACGAGCGCAGCCTTGCCGGCAGCGTGAATGCGGCCGCTGCGGGGCTCCAGCAGGCCGGCGATCAACCGCAGCAAAGTGCTTTTGCCGCTGCCATTGGTTCCCACCAGCATCCATAGCCCTGGCCTCGGGATCTGCAGGTTGCAGTGACGCAGGGCCGGGCGGCCGTTGGGCCAGGCGAAGCTCAGGCGCTCAACCGTGAGAGGAGGGGTCATGACCGGGTGGCTCCAGTTGGACGCCGTAGGCGCTCAGCTGTCGAAGCTGAAACCGGGGCGCTTGCCGCCGCTACCCATGGCTGATTTCTCGTAAAGCTGCACCGCCACCACTTCACTGCAAAGCAAGGTGATGCGCTTGTCCTCCTCCTTCTCGCAAGTGAGTTCCAGCAGTCGGGGGCCATCGCCTTCGAGGACCTGCCGCACCTGGTTGTAAAGGGCCTGGGCATCGTTCAACTCCTTGCGCTGAACGGCCACAGGCATGGGGCTGAGCTTTAGGGAGAGCTCTACTACGTACATGGATGGGGGGTTGGCTGACCCCACTGTGGCGAATCCCGTCCCCCATGGTGCAAGACGCGACTTGGGCAAAACGCAACTGGCGGCCCCTAGGTAAATCTGCTCAGCGTTGCGGCGGGTTTGCGCGCCTGACGGTTGTGACCCGTAGTATTCCGATGTAACGCTTCATGAAGCCGCTCTCATGACGATCGCCTTAGGCCGCGCACCGCAGCGGGGATGGTTCGACATCCTCGATGACTGGCTCAAGCGCGACCGCTTCGTTTTTGTGGGGTGGTCTGGTCTGCTCCTGTTCCCCACGGCCTATTTGGCTCTGGGTGGCTGGCTCACCGGCACCACCT